>NZ_JDSS02000018.1:166619-167528 GCF_000584955.1 Candidatus Accumulibacter vicinus | reverse complement strand
CCGTGCCAGGGCAAAGGCCGCAAGCGGGCGCCGGATGGCTTCGCCAAGATAGAGGCGAGGATCCGACTCCGGGAAATCCTCCCGGCTCTCGCGCGCGGCGATCACCGGCCTGGCTTTTTCGAAGGCTTCGACGAACGAATAGGTCTGGCGCAACGCCTCGTCGAAATAGGCTTTGCCGAAATAGGTGAAATCGGCCTCGTTGCTGCAGCCGAAGGAGTTCCTGTCCGCCGCGGCCGCGGTGATCACCAGGGTGTTGTCGTCCTTCAGGGCGTCGATGAAGCCGCCCGAATAGCAGGCCGAGATCACCACGACGCGGCGCTTGATCCCCGATTCGTCGAGCAGTTCGCGTAGGCGTCGGGGATCGAGGGTGTTGAAACGCATGGGCCAGAAATCGAGGACGAACTTGTGATCCTGCGAGCCATGCGAGGTGAGGAAGAGGAACAGGATGTCCTCGTCGCGATCCATGATCGCGCCAATCCGCCGCAGCGTCAGGCCCAGGCTCGTGGTACTGGCGATCGGCGAGTCGGCGACACTCTTCGGGTTGTTGATCAGGAGCACCGAACGCCCCTCGGTGGCGAAGCGCTCGCGGAACAGCTCGGCCACCGAGCGAACTTCCGTCATGAACACGTCCTGCCGGGAATAACCCGCCGCGCCGACGAAATACAGATCGGTGACACCCGGCCGCCCAGGCTTGAGGGCGGCAAGTTCGCGCTCGAGGAGTCGTGGTTGCAGGTAGAAAGCATCTTCAGCCACCAGCGACAGGTACTTCCGCTCGAAGTCGCCGCCCGCCTCCTCGTCGTGCGCCTCAATCCACAGCGAGCGGTCGTGGTATACGACGCTTGGCGGCACACCAAGGAGCAGTCCGGCCGCGGCGACGACCGCCAGGCGGCGGCTGGCGGGTGGCCCCAG
>NZ_JDSS02000018.1:164193-166288 GCF_000584955.1 Candidatus Accumulibacter vicinus | reverse complement strand
AAACGGATCGCCGCGCCGGCAAAGGCCAGGGCCACCCACCATGGCGGCAGGTAGTAAATGGCCTGGCGCCATTCCTTGGGCAGGAAATCCATCGCCGCACCGGCCGCGTGGAAGAGGAGCAGGTACAGCGCCTCGACCGCCACCTGCACGGCCGCCAGCACGGTCAGCAGCGCCAGCGTCTGCCGCTGACGCCCGGCCAGGCAGGCGACACACCAGGCAGCGAAGAGCATCATCGGCACGTGGAACAAGGCGCCCGGCAAGCCTTCTTCAGAAAACACGCCGCGCGAGCCGACACGCAGCAGCGCCTCGACGACGGGCAGGACGATGCCGAGCGCCGTCAAGGCGATGAACTGCGACCACGACGCTGACGGACGGCGCGACGGCAGGGGGAGGAACGCGGCCAGACGCAGCCCCAAGCGCAGATACAGGAGGAAACCGTGCCAGGCGCCAGGTCTGTTGGCCGACCCGCCGCCGGCAACGGCAACGGTCGGGTCGCGCGGCGCGTTGCCGGGCCTGTCGGTTGGTGCCGGCGCGCTGGCGATCCGCGCCCGCAGCAGCGCAACGAAATCGGCCTGCTCGGCAGGCGACGCGAAAGCGCTTTCCGGGACCGGGATGAAGCTGACGTCGTCGAGGTAGATCAGGACATGCCCGCAGGCGGTTTCGAGCGACCGAATCGCTGGCCAGGCAACGAAGGTCGTGCCGTCGTCGTTTGCCCAGCGCAGGCCGTCGTCCCCGACTTCCAGGATACGCGGCCGGCGGACAAGACAGCTTCCTTTGGCGATGCGATCCAAGATCTCGTTCTGGAACAGTGCCTGCTGGATGCCAAGCAGAACGATCCCGACGAGCAGCGCCAGCGCCGGCCACTTTCCCTCACGGTTGCCCAGCCAAGCCTCGCTGACCAGCAGCACGACGGCCGCGCAGACCAGTATCAGAGTGGCCTGATACGCTGCCCGGCGCGCCCACGAAGATCGCTGGCGCATCAGGCGCTGCTGGTTGTGCTTCAAGAGCGCCGCATAATGATCGGCGCCGAGTTCGTAGGCTATTGTGTTAGGCATCCGACTCCTCTGCGAAAGGACTTTGCAGGAGCAATCCCGAGCACTTGCTACAGCAGCTCGAGCACCTTCTCCGGCGGCCGACCGAGCACTGCCCGGTCACCGCGCACGACGATCGGACGCTCGATCAGAATCGGGTGCGTTACCAGCGCCTCCAGCCATTCGTCGTCGCTCAGGGGGCGTCCAGCGTAGTGCTCCTTGAACACTGCTTCACCGCGACGCACCAGTTCCGATGGCCGCATGCCGAGTTTTCGCAGGAGTTGGCGCAGCTCTTCGTGGCTTGGCGGCGTCTTCAGGTAGTCGACGATCTCGGCATCGATACCCTTTTCGGCAATCAGCTGACATGCTGCGCGACTCTTCGAACAGCGGTTATTGTGGTAGATGCGGACGGACGCATGGCTCATCTGCTTTCCTCAGGCAAAAGACGATCGGGAATGGTGACGCCGCAGGCAGGCGGCCTAGCGCCACAGACTCAGCGGCGGATCGGTAATGATCGCACGCAGGATGTCGCTGCGCGACACGAAACCGACCAGCACCTGCGTTTCATTGACGATCGGCACGCCATCGACCTGGTGTTCAAGCATCACCCAGGCGATCCGCCGGATGTCGGTGACCGGGTCGGCGCTGACCACGGGCGTCGTCATCACGTCGCTCACCTTCCTCGCCAGCACATCGCGCACGCGCCCGTCTTCGACGTTGACAACGGTCAGCAGGTCGCGCTCGCTGACGATCCCCACCAGTCGGTAAGTCGGGTCGAGCACCGGCGCCTGGTGGATGCGACGTTCGAGCAGTATGCGCCACGCCCGCTCGACGGGATCGCTGCTGGTCACCGAAACGATCTGCCGTTGCATGATCTGATAGGCATGGTACAGCGGACCCCGCTCAGGGTCGTTGCGCAGCATTGCCCGGTAAGCGCTTACGGCCTGCGCCGCGGGAGCGCTAAAGACGGGTGCTGGCTGGTCGTCGGCAATGGGGCGGACAGCGGAGCCCCGATGAACCCCGGCAACATCCTTGAGTCCTTCGAACGTACCCTGGTAGATTGG
>NZ_JDSS02000018.1:156109-164168 GCF_000584955.1 Candidatus Accumulibacter vicinus | reverse complement strand
TCGCGTACGCCAGACGTGCCTGCCGCCGCAACTGGCAGCACGTCCAAGTTTAAAACCATACCTGCATGATTGACCCGCCCATGCGGATGGAATAACGCGGAATATTTACAGAAAGTGTGTGCTATAATGCTACGTTTGCAGTCTCGCCATTCGACCAGCTGATCCCACGCAGCGGGGATGAGCTGGCGCCCACCCGAGAACGAGAAAAGGATGTACGGATGACGCCACGAATTGCATTCGCCATTGCTTTTGCTTTTACTTGTGGGGCGGCTTCGTCAGATGAAACGACGAGCCTGTCCTCGATCAGCCAAGCACCACCCGGTGCCGGTTTACCGCAGGCGGGTACCGTCGCCTGGCAACTGGACCCCGAAGGGGTCTTGCCGGTGATCGAGCTTCCCGCATCGAAGCCGCTTGCCGAGACCATCGATCTGACTGCGCAGCCAGAGGAAATCTTCCACCGTATGCGCCAGGGCTTCTCGATGCCCAACCTCAATAGCCCACTGGTTCTCCATCATCAACAGTGGTATCTGAATCATCCCGAATCGCTGCGCCGCATGGTCGAGCGCAGCAGTCGTTACCTGCATCACATCGTCGAGGAACTCGACAAGCGTGGCATGCCGATGGAGCTTGCCCTGCTGCCGATGGTCGAGAGCGCTTACAATCCAACCGCCTACTCGCGTAGCCATGCTTCCGGCCTGTGGCAGTTTGTTCCGGCAACAGGCAAGCAATACAAGCTCGAACAGAACTGGTGGGTTGACGCACGCCGTGACATCGTCGCTTCGACCGCGGCGGCACTCGATTACCTGCAGTACATCTACGATCTGCACGGCGACTGGCATCTCGCGCTGGCCTCGTACAACTGGGGCGAAGGTGCCGTCGGCAAGGCCATCAACAAGAATCGCGCCAATGGTTTGCCGACCGACTATCTGAGCCTGACGATGCCCGAGGAGACGCGGCATTACGTTCCCAAACTGCAGGCCCTGAAGAACGTTTTCAGCAACCCCAACATCCTTGCCAATCTCAATATCCGCGGAGTTCCCAACCGACCCTATTTCACGACGGTCACCAAGACCGCCAACATCGACGTCAAACTGGCGGCGCAGCTTGCGGAAATGCCGGTCAAGGAGTTTGTCGCGCTGAATCCGGCACACAATCGTCCGGTCATCAAGTCCGAAACTCCGATGGTAATCCCGGCCGATAAGGTCGACACCTTCATCAGCAATCTCGAGGCCCACGAAGAGAGCGAAAAGCCGCTTTCTTCCTGGCAGGCCTATACCCTACGTGCAGGTGACAGGCTCGAACAGGTTGCGCCGCGTTTTGGCATGACGGTTGCCAATCTCAAAGCGGTCAATGGCATCAACGGCAGGATCAGGCTCGCTCCGGGACTGACCCTGCTGGTTGCCGGTCAGGAAGGCGCAGATCCTGCCGACCTGGCCGGACTGCCTGAGCAACCCCAAGTGGCAGAACAACCGCGCCTCGCACCACTGGAACCCGCGCCAGTTGCCGTCACGCGCACGCATACGGTGCAGAAAGGCGAGACCCTGCTCAAGGTGGCGCAGCGTTACGACATGAGCGTGGCCGAACTGAAGCAGCTCAACAAGCTGCGTGGCGACCAGGTGAATGCCGGCGTCAAACTGGTGGTGGCCGCGCCCGAGCATGGCGGCAAACCGGCAGCCACGGGCGCACACTCCGTCCTGGCGGCAGTGGACAGCAAACGTGCCGAAGCGCGCACCGAACCGACCCCGGTTGCCGCGATCCGCAGTCATACCGTCAGCAAGGGAGAAACGCTGGCGCAGGTGGCGAGCCGCTACGACATGAGCGTGGCCGAACTGAAGCAGCTCAACAAGCTGCGTGGCGACCAGGTGAATGCCGGCGTCAAACTGGCGGTGGCCGCGCCCGAGCCGGTCAGCAAGGTCCCGGCAGGCAAGTCACGAATCGACGCCACCGAGATCGGGAGCCGGCAGGGCAAGGCTGACAGCCGCCAGACACTGGCCAAGGCCGAAGCCAGGACCGGGAAAAAGGCTGAAGATTCGTCAGACACTTCCCGGCATGCCAGCAAGAAGCAGACGAGGCAGGCACAATACACGATCCGTCATGGCGACACCCTGGTCTCAATCGCCAGGCAGTTCCGGGTCGAGAAGGATGATCTGCTGCGCTGGAACCGCATCCAGGGCAACGAGATCAAGCCTGGACAGACGCTGACCATTCAGCTCGTGCAAAATATGCTGTAAGTTGGCCGTTCCACGCTTGGCACCGGAGCGCATCGGGCATAGCCTTTCCAAGGGTGGGTGTCCGGTGTCGATCGCCGCTAGTCAGCTTCCGGGGCGAACGGTGACGATGTCTTGTCGAGCGGCCCACAGGCTGATGTCTTCACGACGAATGGCGGCGGCCATCAAGCCGGGAAATTTGTCCGGCGTGCAGGCGAACGACGGCACGCCGAGCGCCGCCAGCCGGGTGGCCAAACGATGGTCGTACGTCGGTGCGCCGGCGTCGCTGAGTGCCAGCAGGGTAATCATCTGTACGCCGGACTGGACCAGTTCGTTGGCGCGTTGCAGGAGGTTGTTTTCGACACCTCCTTCGTAGAGGTCGGAGATCAGTACCAGGATGGTGTTGCGCGGGTCGCGAACCAACGACTGACAGTAGCTCACCGCCCGATTGATGTCGGTACCACCGCCGAGCTGGACACCGAAAAGGATATCGACCGGATCGTCAAGTTGCTCGGTGAGATCGACCACCGCGGTATCGAAAACGACCAGGTGCGTTTTGACCGCTGGCAGCGAGGCCATCACCGCGCCGAAAATGCTCGCATAAACCACCGACGCGGCCATCGAGCCGCTCTGATCGATGCACAGGATCACTTCGCGCTGCGTACGCCGGGACTTGCGACCGTAACCGATCAGCGTTTGCGGGATCAGGCAGTGGTAGTCGGCCTGCCAGTGACGAAGGTTGGCCCGGATGGTTCGTTGCCAGTCGATTTCGGCGTGCCGCGGTCGGTAATTTCGGGTCGCCCGGTTGAGCGCACCGCTGACCGCGCTGCGCAGCGGTTCCTCGAGTTTGTCGATCAAGGCATCGACCACTTTCTGAACCACCCGGCGGGCGGTGTCCCTGGTTTTGGCAGGAATCACCCGGCCCAATGAAATCAGGGTCGCCACCAGATGGACATCCGGTTGCGCCGCGGCGAGCATTTCCGGTTCCAACAACAGCCGGCGCATATCGAGCCGCTCGAAGGCGTCCTTCTGCATCACCTGGACCACGCTGGCCGGGAAATACTGGCGGATATCGCCGAGCCAGCGGGCGACGCGCGGTGACGAGGCGCCGCTGCCGCCACGCAAGCCGCCGGCGTCCTGCGCGTCGTAGAGCGCGGTCAGCGCCTGATCGATGCGCAAGTCGTCACCGGCAAGAACGAACAGGCATGCGTCCTGTGCCGGTTCGCCTAGTACCAGTCGCCAACGTCGCAGACGCTCGCTGGCCGGCGTCGCTCGACCGACAGGATCGGTGTCCGGGATCGCCGTTTCGTCGGGCGTCGATGCAGGATCGTTCATCGCTTCTCCTCGCCTTCCGGTGCCGGCAGGCCCAGCAACTGGCGCAGCAACGGGATGGCTTTTTCGGCGCGTGCGATATGCCAATCCACCGGTGAGGCGGTTGGTGTGCTGCGCACCAGATGTTGCGCGCGTTCGCCGAGTTGCCGCCGCTCCGGGGGGCTGAAGGCGGCAAACGAACGCCTCAGCAAGGGCAGGATGCGAACGAAATGCGCTTCGGTCAGCGACGACAGCCAGTGGTCGACCATCGCCCACAGCGGTTGATCGTGCAGCAGAACCAGTCCGCTGCGGTCAAGAAAACCCTCCAGCCAGGCGGCGGCCAAGGCGGGATCGTTGGCGGTGGACAACGCCTGGCTCATCCGCCGACCGGTTTGCTCGATGTCGGCCTGTTGCTCGTCGAGCAGCAGTCGTGCCGCCAGTCCGCAAAGCAGACCGTGGCCACTGCCGAAACGGGCAACGCCATGCAGTGCGGCCCACCAGGGTTCGCGTAGCGCCGGCCGCGCCAGCAGGCGGAGTGCCTGATGCGTGGCGCTGATCGCTTCGCGCAGTGCCGACGCGGCTTCGTCGTCGACCGCCGAACAGGCGCCTGCCAGGCCGATGGCGGCGCGTGGCAGCAGACAGTCGAGCAAGTGGTCGACCATTCCGACGTCGGTCTGCCGCACGTTGCCGTAGCGGGAGACGTTGGCCAGAGGCGGAATCGTCGTCAGCAATTGCCCGACATCGCTGACCACTGCCGCCAGATTCTCGAGCGCGCGAGTCACGGCCGGGATTGCCGGCTGCAGATCGGCGAACAACACCTGTTGCATCAGTTCGGCGAGTTCCGGCAAGGCAGCGGATGTACCAGCCCGGTCGACGACCTTGGCGCAGGCGGCTTCAGCGACCGTATTGCCCCAGCGGCTGGCATTGATCACCTCGATCGCCAGTGCTGGATCCCATTGCAACTGCCATAACTCGTGGAAGCTTCCCTTGGCGTTGCGGCCCTGGCGTTGGTGTTTTCCCCAGGCGATACCGAGCAGGCTCAGTCGATGCAACAAATGACTGCGGTCGAGATCGGTGGCTTGCCGCAAATCGAGGTCCAGCAATTTCTGGACCGTCTCCGGTGGCAGACGCAAGCTTTTCTGCCAGTGCTGCAGGTCGCGTTGCAAGGGAACCGCTGGCGCGCTTTCCGGGGTCTGGCCGAGTCGATCGCCGATCGACAATTGCTGCTCGATCAGCCGCATCGGCGCCTCATCGCCCATGCAGACCACGCTGCGCAGAGCCTCGCCGAGTTCGTCGAGGCCCGGTTGCGGGATTTCGCGCAACGATGCCAGGGTTTCCGCCAGCCGCACGCCTTCGATGAGGTGAGCCGACGAGCAGTCGAGTCCCTCGTTGCGCAACAATTGCGCCGCTCGCGCCAGCCAACCGATCGCTCGCCGCTCCGGCGGGCACTGCCAGAGGTGCGCGTACCAGCCGGGCGAGGTGACGCCGGCACCATAGCCGCTGGCAAAACTGAGATGGTGGTACGACCAGGGTACCCAGGTGGCGGTGACTTTCCCTTTCGGCAAACCCTTCAGCAAGGCGTGGTCGGCTTTGGCCGACGGCATCGCCGTCAGCGCTGGCACGTGCCAGGCCCCGCAGACCACGGCAATCCGTGTGTATCCCTCTTTTTCCGCCTGGCGCAGGCATTTGCGCATGTACGCTTCGCGCAGCTGTTCGCGTCGTTGTCGATCGGCGCGTTGCCGGCACGGCGCGTCGGCGCGCAAGGCGCTCATCGCTTCGCCAATGGCAGCGAACAGGTCCAGGCCGTCGGCGCGTTCCTCGACCAGGTGGTTCCACCACGCCTCGCCGTCACTGTAACCGGCGGCACGACCCAGCCAGTCGAGCGGGTCGTCGGCGAGATCAGCCGATTGACGGGTATCGGTCACGCCATCGACGACCTCGGGCGAAGGATCGAGCGGATCGTCGTTCGATGGGTCGTCTGCAATGGCGCGCGCCAGGGCCAGTTTGTGAGCAACCGGCAGATCGATGAAGCGCGTCGGGATTCGCCGCGACCGGGCAAAACGCAAGGCGTTCCATTCCGGCGAAAATTCGGCAAAGGGGTAAAAAATCGCCTGTTGCGGATCGTCGGGGTCATAAACCAGCAAGGCCACCGGCGGCTGCAACGCTGCGTCGTCGAGCAGGGCGAGCATCGCTTCACCCTCGGGCGGACCTTCGACCAGCAGGCAATCGGGCTGCAACGCCTCCAGGGCGTGCAACAGGCTGCGCGCGCAGCCTGGCCCGTGGTGCCGGATGCCGAAAAGATGCCCGGTGAAACGCTCGCTCATCGGCGCGTCCACCTTGGCCGTCGCTGGCCGCGGCAATGACGCTTGCCCGCGCCGGTCAAGGCTGTTCCTTGCACGCCCGGTACAGATCTTTCCAGTCGCTGCGTTCCTTGATCACCGTTTCCTGGTATTCGCTCCAGACGATGGCGTCCTGAATCGGGTCCTTGACGATCGCGCCGGTCAGGCTGGCGGCGATATCCGCGGCGCGCAACACGCCGTCGCCGAAATGCCCAGCCAGCGCCAGACCGCTGTTGAGCACCGAGATCGCTTCGGCGGTGCTCAGTGTGGCACTGGAAACCTTGAGTCGGGTCTTGCCGTCCTCGGTCTGACCATTGCGCAGCTCGCGGAAGATGCGCACCACGCGCCGCACTTCTTTCAGTGCCGGCGGTTCGCCAGGCAGTTGCAGCGCGCGGCCCAGTTCGTTGACCCGCTTGCTGACGATCGCCACTTCGTCGTCTTCGCTGCTCGGTACCGGCAGGACGACGGTATTGAAGCGGCGTTTCAGCGCGCTCGACAACTCGTTGATTCCCTTGTCGCGGTTATTGGCGGTGGCAATGATGTTGAAACCGCGCAAAGCCTGCGTCTCGATGCCCAATTCCGGGATCGGCAATGTTTTCTCCGACAACAGGGTGATCAGGGTGTCTTGCACGTCGGCCGGAATCCGGGTCAGTTCCTCGACCCGGGCGATCTTGCCCGTGGTCATGGCGCGCATGATCGGGCTGGCCACCAGTGCCGCGGGCGACGGCCCCTTGGCGAGCAATTCGGCATAATTCCAGCCGTAGCGCAATTGCTCCTCGCTGGTGCCGGCGGTCCCCTGCACCAGCAGCGTCGAATCGCCACTGATCGCCGCCGCCAGATGCTCGGAGACCCACGACTTGGCGGTTCCCGGCACGCCGAACAGCAGCAGGCCGCGATCGGTCGCCAGTGTGGCGATCGCCGTCTCGATCAGCCGCCGGTTGCCGATGTATTTGGCGCTGACCTCGAAACCGTTGGCCAGTGTGCCGCCCATCAGATACGTGGCCACTGCCCAGGGCGACAGTGCCCAGTGGGTCGGCCGTTGTCGGGTATCGGATTTTTCGAGTTGCTCGAGTTCGTCGGCAAACTGTTGTTCGGCGTGCTGCCGCAAGGTCTGGGTGATCATTCTGATCTCTGAAAAAATGTTTCAATGGCTTGGCAAGACCCGCGCCAGCGTCTCTCGCCAGGTGACGAACGCTTGCGCCCGGCGCAGTGAATCGCCGAAATTCGGACTGAGCGATTCGATCGGCCAGTTCATCACTTCCGCGAAACCGGCATTCGGCATCAGCGCCACGAATTCCGGGAAGCTGTTCCGCAAGGCGTAATCCCACTGGCTTTCTTTCTTCACCAGCACTGAACGGACTGCATTCAGCACGAAACGCGAAAAATCGGCCGACGGCGCCGCGTGCGCCTGCGTGTAACCGCGGACGATCGATTCGAGAGTGCTGCCCAGGGAGTTGTCCGCCCTGTTCATCAACTGCTTTTGCCAATGGTTTTCGCGTTGCCTGACCGGCAGGCACTCGAGCAGCGGCGCGCTGCCGAGCAGGGTCGTGGCCTGCGGATCATCGAGCAGTGCCTCCGCCCATTCGGCTAGCGGTTGCCGTTGCAGGCGCTTGCCCCAGGCCCGCAACAAGGCGTCGCGCCAGTCGCCGCCGTTGGCCCAGGCGATCAGTTCGGCCGGCGTCTTGCCGGTTTGTGCCGTCCACCAGGCCAGTGACAGCGCGCAGGCCAGCTGGTAAAGCCACCAGCCGCGATCGCCCAGGGTTTCGCCTTTGGGACGCTTTTCCTCCAGTCCATCGCTTTTCCATTCGACGACAAATTCGGCGGGGGGCTCGACAATCAGTTGCTGTCGGAACAGCTTGCGTTGCTGATGGAGCAAGGCGCGCATGCGGTCGCTCATCCGCGTCGCCAGGCGTGACTGCGGCAAGGCGCCGAGCAGCGTCGCCGCTCGTTGGCGGACCTCCTTGCTGCGATCGGTGAGCAGCGTTTCGAGAAAATCTTCATCGGCCGGGCTCAGCTGGTCGGCAAAGGTTTCGAGCAGCGCCAGACGTTCTCCGGCGCTCATTTCGGCCAGGCCGTCCCACAAGCGTTGGCGGGCCGCGGCCGGATCACTGGCCCGCATTGCCGCCAGCCACGACCGACGTTGGTCGAGCGTCCCCTCGTACCACCGCACGTCGTCGGACAAGGATGAATCGACATCGCCGG
>NZ_JDSS02000018.1:141987-155696 GCF_000584955.1 Candidatus Accumulibacter vicinus | reverse complement strand
AACGCGTCCGCCGAGGGTCAGGGCGGCCGGCAACAGACGCGGCGGTAGCCGAAGCCGGTTCGTCGCCAGGCGGATGAACGTCTCGCGGCGTAGCGCCTCCGGCGCGTCGTCGATGATGGCCTTCAGGATATCGATCAGCGCCGGCTCGCCGACAGCCGGCCAGGAGTCGGCCGGGCAGGCCGCCAGTGGCGGGTCGTCGCCGGTCGCCGGCAGAAAACCCGCTTCGCCGCAGACCGTCAGCACCCCGGCCATCCGCAGCACCTCGCTTTCGGTGTCCGAGGAAGCGCTGGCTTGGCGCAACAGGGCGCCGATCGCTCCGTCCACCGCCGGTCGCACGATCGCCCGCCGCTCGGTGCCGAGCAGCGTCTGCGTGGCCAACTGCTGGAGCAGTCCGTTCATTCGGCCATCCACAGTCGGCTGACCGGCGGGGCGAATCGCCAGGCACTCAGCGGACGCAGCGCCTCGTCCGCCCATTCGCCGAACACCGCCAGTGGCGCGCCACCGCTTTCGGCGAGCAAGGGCCAGCCCTCATCGGTGGCGAGGGCGAGCGGCAAACCGCGCCGCTCGGCGGTACGCAACATCCATCCCTGTGTACCGAAAACCGGCGCGGCATCGCCGACCAGCAACGGTTGCGGCGACTGCCAGGGATTGGCGGCCAGCGTGTCGGACAAGGCGTCGAGTGCCACGGCCAGGGTCGGTGCCGCGCGCGTCCAGGGCGTCGGCGGATCGCTGGTCTGGGTGGGGGTGTCGACCACCATCGCCCGTAAAGGCGCGTTGCCGGGATAGTAGGCCAGTGTCCAGTGCCGCTGACTGCCGGTGACAAAGCTGTGCTCGAAGTGCCGGTTGCCGTGCGCGAAATCGAGCAGCATCGCCCAGCGGCCGGAGTGTTGGCCGAGCAGCCAGACCCGACGCTCCCACAGGCGATCTTCCTGGCGGCAACTCTGCCCGATCACCAGCCAGTCGTCGGCCAGCCGTTCGCCGTCGGCGAGAACCGTTTCGCGGCTGCTGCTGAGGCCCAGGGTGTGGCGCAAATCGGCCTGAACGACGTCGGGCAGATCGGCGAGGCGGCGGCTGGCGTCGATCAGCAACTGCAGTTGCCCCATTCCACCGAGCACCCGGGCGGGCCATGACTCGCTTCCGTCGATCAGTCGGCCGAGACGGCGCAGTCGAAAAGCCAGACCGGGTAACTGCGCGTCGACCATCCGCCGGGCAATGTCATTCCAGGTCGCCGTTTGCCCGGACAAGGTAGCCAGCCCTTGTCTGACCCGGTCGTCGAGCCACAATTCCAGCTCGTCGAGCCCGTCCAGCAGGCGTTGCTGACGCATGGAATCGCCACGCCGGAGCGACGGCTTCTCGGCAGTGGTCGCTTTGGGGCCTTGGCCGGTATCCGCTGAGGCGCTTCCGGCCAGTGCGGCCGCGCCGCCGTCGTCTTTGCTTTTACGCGACTCGTCCCGCTGTCGACGCGAGTCGATCCACGCAGCGACCCACGCCGGCGGGTCGGTAGCAGTGAATGCGACGGGTTGTTGCGCCAGTAACAACAACAAGGCCAGACCGTGCTTGCAGGGAAATTTGCGGCTCGGGCACGAGCATCGGAACGCTGGTCCCTGCCGATCGACCTGTACCCGATACGGTGTGGCACCACTGCCGGGACATTCTCCCCACACCGCCTGATCGTTGAACGCCGGACGGAGCCACCGTGACGGCATCGCCAAAGCAATGGCCGCTTTCGCCGAAGCAGCATCGGGCGAAAGCTTGAGGATATCGTCGGTGCCTAGCTGCATCGGAGTCGGCCAATCAAATTGATCACGCGCCATTCTAACTTTAACCCGGAGAGGGGTTTCTCTGGGCCTGGGGATGGTCATGCGGCCGGGCAGAGCTGCCTATTTTGAGCCATTCCCGGCACTTGGCGAGAACCGGTTTTTCAATCCACTTGTGAATGATGATGCCGCAGGCAACCGAAATGGCCATGATCACGGCCAGCAGCAGGAGCGCTTTGGCCTGCGTCTTCTCGCCCGTAGGTACCCAGTCGAGTGAACGGAGCCCGTTGGATACGCGTTTCTGGAAAAAGAAATGTACCAGGTAGATCGAGTACGAGGCGTCGCCGATCAACAGGAGCCAGCGCTGCCTTTTCCACAAGCCTTCGAGTCTTGCCGAGACCGAAGCGAGCAGGAGCAGCGCGCTGCCTGTTCCGAAACCCAGGGTCAAGGTCAGATTGTCCCAGACGGGCAGTCCTGGATCGTCGAGCAGAATGTACCAATAGGCGGTACCGACGAAAATCAGCGTGCCGGCGATGAGACTGATGATGCCGATCCAGTCGCGACTGTTCTCGCTGAGTTGCTTGCGCAGCGCCATCACCGTCGCCGAGGTGAGCAGGCCAAGCATGAACAGGGTATTGATCAGATTGAGGCCGATCAGGTTGGCGAAGTGGTAGTGATCATTGAGCGCGACCAGCACGAACCATGTGGTGAAGACCAGTATTCCCAGCGACCTCTTGACGATAAAGGTGATGAAAATGCCGTAGAACACCATCTCGTAAGCCAGCGTCCAGGCGACTGCGACGAGCAAGGATTTGCTGGACGTGAATAACAGGGCATTCAGGAAGAAGTCGCCGACTTCCATGCGGTTGGTGAACACCTTCCAGCCGCCCGAGATGATGAACACGATCCAGTACAGCGGATAAATGCGCACCAGACGCTTGAGAAGGTAATCCGGAACCCTGTAGAAATTGTCCACGTCGTGGCGGTGCGCATGGTAGATGATCAGGCCGCTGATCACGAAAAACATGTGCACGCCGGAAAACCCGAAATTGCTCAGGGTCAGCAGCGGCTTTTCACCGTACCAGGAACCGATCAAGGCCGTTGCGTGGTAGACGGCCACCAGCAGACAGGCCAGACCTCGGCAGATCTGGGGAGTATACAGGGTGGCCTCAGGCGATTCGATTTTTGGGTGTGCGCTCGTACTCATCGTCCTCAGTCTGGAAACACTCGCCCAACGGGCGGATTGTCGCACATCGCATGCGCCTGGCGGTTCCGCGGCGCCATGTCGAATGCCGTAGGGTCCCTTCGCTGCACAGCGGTCAACCCGCCTGCAGACGATTGCCGAGGCTGTGCGTGTAGTCGCTGCCAATGATCAGCAGCGCCAGCAGGACGGCGTGGCAGGCGAGCCAGGCGAACTACCCGGTGCAGGAATCGCCACAGCCGATAGGAAGAGTTTCCACAGTGTGTTCAGCAGCATCGCCAGCAGTACGTAGATCGCCCCTTTGCCTGCCAGTGGTAGCGCTGCGTCGCGATCGGCGAGCGTCTGAACGATGCCGGGAGGTTACGAGAGAGCTGTGCGAACGCTGTCCCAGCACGTTCCGATGTGGCTTGTGCCCACCTTCACCGATCGGGAACTGCATGACTTTGCCATCCAGATCGACAAGGCAGGTCGATCTGTCCTGCTGAACCTTCGAGCAGGCGCATGCCGAAAAACCTGCGGCTCCTTGAATTTAAGGGCCCCGTCCCCATCATGTTGAACATTAACATACTTTTTCCGAGGATTTCAGCATGCGTTTGGATAAACTGACCACCAAGTTCCAGCAGGCGCTGGCCGATGCGCAAAGCCTTGCGATCGGACACGACAATCAGATCATCGAGCCGCAGCATCTGCTGCTGGCGCTGTTGCAGCAGGAAGACGGTTCGACTTCGTCCCTGCTGGCCCGCGCCGGGGTCAATGTGCAGGCGCTCAAGGCGGCACTGGCACAAATGATCAACCGTCTACCGAAAGTGCAAGGGCATGGCGGTGAAGTGCAGGTCGGTCGTGAACTGACCAATCTGCTCAACCTTACCGACAAGGAATCCCAGAAACGCGGTGACCAGTTCATTGCCTCGGAGATGTTCCTACTTGCCCTCTGTGACGACAAGGGCGAGTGCGGTCGCCTGGCGAAACAGCACGGACTGGTCAAGCAGTCGCTGGAACAGGCGGTGGCTTCGGTGCGTGGTGGGCAGGGGGTGGATTCCCAGGAAGCCGAAGGACAACGCCAGTCGCTGAGCAAGTATTGTATCGACCTGACCGATCGCGCCCGCCAGGGCAAGCTCGATCCGGTGATCGGTCGCGATGACGAGATCCGCCGGGCCATCCAGATTCTGCAACGGCGCACCAAGAACAATCCGGTGCTGATTGGCGAGCCAGGCGTCGGCAAGACCGCGATCGTCGAAGGGCTTGCGCAGCGTATCGTCAATGGCGAGGTCCCGGAAACGCTCAAGAACAAGAAGGTGCTCAGTCTCGACATGGCGGCGCTGCTGGCCGGTGCCAAGTATCGCGGCGAATTCGAGGAGCGACTGAAAGCGGTGCTCAAGGAAATTGCCCAGGAAGAAGGACGCATCATCGTGTTCATCGATGAGCTGCATACCATGGTCGGCGCCGGCAAGGCGGAAGGCGCGATCGACGCCGGCAACATGCTCAAGCCGGCTCTGGCACGTGGCGAATTGCACTGCGTTGGCGCGACGACGCTCGACGAGTACCGCAAATACATCGAAAAGGATGCTGCGCTCGAACGCCGCTTCCAGAAGGTGCTGATCGACGAGCCGACGGTCGAGTCGACGATCGCCATCCTGCGCGGCTTGCGCGAAAAATACGAGCTGCACCATGGCGTCGACATCACCGATCCTGCGCTCGTCGCCGCATCCGAACTGTCGCACCGCTACATTACCGACCGTTTCCTGCCGGACAAGGCGATCGATCTGATCGACGAAGCCGCGGCGCGAATCAAGATGGAAATCGACTCCAAGCCGGAGGTGATGGACAAGCTCGACCGGCGCATGATCCAGCTCAAGATCGAGCGCGAAGCGGTGCGCAAGGAACGCGATGAAGCGTCAAAGAAGCGCATGCACCTGATCGAGGAAGAGCTGCTCAAGCTCGAACGCGAGTACAACGACCTCGACGAAATCTGGAAAGCCGAAAAGGCGCAGGTGCAGGGCAGTGCGCACATCAAGGAGGAGATCGACAAGCTCAAGCTCGAACTGGCGCAACTGCAGCGCGACAACAAGTGGGACAAGGTGGCCGAAATCCAGTACGGCAGGCTGCCACAGCTCGAGGCGCAACTGACGGTTGCCGAGAAATCGGGAGAGGGTGGCCCGCACAACAAGCTGTTGCGTACCGAAGTCGGCACCGAGGAAATCGCCGAGGTGGTCTCGCGTGCGACGGGAATTCCCGTCTCGAAGATGATGCAGGGCGAACGCGAGAAACTCCTGAAAATGGAAGAGCGCCTGCACCAGCGCGTCGTCGGTCAGGACGAGGCGGTGCGTCTGGTGGCCAATGCCATCCGCCGCTCGCGTGCCGGCCTGGCGGATCCCAATCGGCCGTACGGCTCGTTCCTCTTTCTCGGCCCGACCGGGGTCGGCAAGACCGAACTGTGCAAGGCACTGGCCGGTTTCCTCTTCGATTCCGAGGAACACCTGATTCGCGTCGATATGAGCGAATTCATGGAAAAACACTCGGTGTCACGATTGATCGGTGCACCGCCGGGTTACGTCGGCTACGAGGAGGGCGGTTATCTGACCGAAGCCGTCCGGCGCAAGCCCTATTCGGTGATTCTCCTCGATGAGGTCGAAAAGGCGCACCAGGATGTCTTCAACGTTCTGCTGCAGGTCCTCGACGACGGTCGCATGACCGATGGACATGGTCGAACCGTGGACTTCAAGAATACCGTGGTGGTGATGACCTCGAATCTCGGTAGCCAGATGATTCAACAGATGGCAGGTGACGATTACCAGTTGATCAAGCTGGCGGTGATGGGCGAAGTCAAGAGCTATTTCCGGCCGGAGTTCATCAACCGCATTGATGAAGTGGTAGTTTTTCATGCGCTCGAAGAGCAGCACATCAAGTCGATCGCCAGGATTCAGCTCGCTTACCTCGAGCAGCGTCTGGCGCAACTCGAACTCAAGCTGGAAGTGGCCGACAGCGCCCTGTCAGAACTGGCGACGGCCGGTTTCGACGCGGTCTATGGTGCCCGCCCATTGAAGCGTGCGATCCAGTCACAACTGGAGGATCCTCTGGCCAAAGCAATTCTCGAGGGGCGTTTTGTTGCCGGCGACACGATTCGTGTCGCCTGTGACAGTGGCATCATGCGCTTTGACGTGGCCGAGAAGAATGTTGGTGTTGCTGCCGGGCACGAAACTGACTCATAGTTGTCTCTGGAGAAGCGCTCGCAAGGCCTGTGCAAGCAATCGGGGCATCGCATCGTTCCCGTCCACCTGGAAAGGAGTAAAGGAGTTACACATGAACATCGTTTATAACAGTCAACAGTACGCGATCGTTGCTTACCCGGTGCAGCAGGGTTTCGAGCTGGTGGACAAGGCGGCCAGCCGCAGCCTCTTCGTTCAGGGCTCGGTGGCCCGGAATTTGCGCAAGGCCATAGACGATATTCCCGACAACGAGCGTGACGAAGAATCGATCGACGCGCTGCTCGATGAGTACTGCGCGGGTGTGGCGCGGCCGATCGTCGTGCACTGATTTGGATTCTGGTAGTTCTGGTAGTCGAATCAGCTGAAACAGATTGCCCGGCGAAGCATAAGTTCTCTATAATGCACGGTTTTTCCACCTTGCCCCACTGTTCGCATGGCGGGGGGCTTTATCCAAAAGGAGTGTTCGTGCGCCATTATGAAATCGTTCTAATCGTCCATCCGGACCAAAGTGAGCAGGTCCCGGCGATGGTCGAGCGGTACAAATCGCTGATCACTGCCCGCGCCGGGCAGATTCACCGTCTCGAAGACTGGGGACGCCGTCAACTCGCCTATCCGATCCAGAAGTTGCACAAGGCGCATTATGTTCTGATGAACATCGAGTGCGATGGCACAACGTTGACCGAACTCGAGCATGGCTTCAAGTTCAACGACGCGATTCTTCGGCATCTGACGATCAAGACCAAGCGTGCGGTCAGCGCACCGTCCCCAATGATGAAGGATGAGAAGTCCAAGTCACTGCTCGAAGTCCGTGAGCCGGCGCCGGCCGAAACCGCCCAGCCGGCGGCCTGATTGTCGAGGCACTGCTGAATCGCGTCGAACTCAGCGGGACCCTGATCGAGCGCAAGGCGTTACGCTTTACGCCGGCCGGCGTGCCGGTCATGGAATGTCTGATCGGGCATCGGTCGGAGCAGCTTGAAGCCGGTAGCCGCCGCCGTGTCGAATACGAAATCCAGGCGATTGCCTTGGGCGCAACGGCACAGTGGCTGCAGGCGGCCAATCCCGGCGCAGCCCTGCAACTGACAGGCTTTCTCGCCGCCAGGAGTCGCAACAGCAAGCAGCCAAGACTGCATATCACCACGATCGAATTTGTTGAAGGAAATCAAGATGGCAAGGTTCTTCAAAAAGAAGGATGACAAGAACGTCAAGAAGCGTGGCAGCGGACTGTTCAAGCGGCGCAAGTTCTGCCGCTTCACTGCTGAAAAAATGGAAGAGATCGACTATAAGGATGTCGATTTGTTCAAGGAATACATCGCCGAGAACGCCAAGATCATGCCGGCTCGGCTCACCGGCACCAAGGCAGGCTATCAGCGGATGCTGTCAGTGGCCATCAAGCGTGCCCGTTTTCTGGCGCTGCTGCCGTACACCGACAACCATCAGTAAACCGAGGAGACGACAATGCAAATCATTCTGATGGAAAAAGTCGCCAACCTCGGCAACCTCGGCGATCTGCTCAAGGTGAAGGATGGCTACGCCCGCAACTTCCTGATTCCGAAGGGCAAGGCCAAGCGCGCCACACCGGCCGCCCTGAAGGAATTCGAGCTCAAGCGGGTCGAACTGGAGAATGCCGCTCGCGAAAAACTGGCGGCTGCACAAGCGTATGCAGAAAGGCTGGGCGGAACGGTCGTCCGGATTGCCCGCAAGGCCGGTGTCGACGGTCGCCTATTCGGTTCGGTGACCAACTTTGACGTTGCCGACGGCTTGCGCGCGCTCGGTTTCGAGATCGAAAAATCCGCCATTCGCATGCCAGCCGGCCCGCTCAAGGTGATTGGCGAAACCCCACTGGAAGTGGCTCTGCACGGCGATGTCATGGCAACGATTACGGTCGCCGTGGTCGTCGAACAACCGAAGCTGTAGGTGATTGCGATACGGTGCCGACGTCTGGCATCGAGAGAAAGGTCTTGCCCTCGGGCAAGACCTTTTTGCGTCTGGGCTCGGACCAGGGGCGCCAGGAAATCTGACCCCGTTCGCGTGCTTCTGCGCACGTCCTGCCATGCTCCTGGGGACGCTAATCGTTGATGTCGACGCTCGGCAGGAGGCACGAGGTGGAGCACGCACGCATCGAAAGCCAGGGGCGGACACGTTTCGCGCTCAAGCGGTATTATTCGCTGAGCAGTCTGCTGTGCACGATTCTTACTGCCGTAGTGCTGGGCTGGAGCTACCAGCATCTCGCCTTGGGCGAACTCAAGAGCCTTGCCGAAAGCCGCAACGTCGTCCTGACCCATGCCTTTGCCAACGCGCTGTGGCCGAACTTCTCCGTCCTCCTTGCTGACAGCGCCGGCGCAACGGCCGACGCACTGCGCGCGCGCGCGCAGGACACCCACCTCCAGGATCTGGTCGCGCAGCACATGAAAGGTACGGATGTCGTCAAGGTCAAGGTCTACGCCTTGAACGGCATGACGGTGTTTTCCACCGATACCCGGCAGACCGGTGAGGACAGGAGTGGCAATCCAGGTTTTCTGGCGGCGCGTGCGGGGAAGGTCGAGAGCGTTCTGAACCATCGTGACACGATGGACACCTTCGAGGGCACGGTCACCGATATCGACGTCATTTCCTCCTACCTGCCGATCCACGACGAGAGCCGGCAGGTTGTCGGGGTGATCGAGATCTACGGCGACGTCACCACTTTCGTTGCCCATCTGGAGCAGACCCGCCTGATCGTCATCAGCATCGTCTTCGGTCTCCTGGCGCTGCTCTACGGCTTGCTTTATCTGCTGGTGGCGCGCGCCCAGGGGATCATCGACCGTCAGTCCTCCGAGCTTGAGAAATCGCTGAAAGGCGTCGAACTGGCCAACCAGGAACTCGACCGCCGGGTTCAGGAACGGACGCAGGCCCTCAATGAAACGAACCGGAATCTGAACAAGGAGATCGACATTCGGCGCGCCGCCGAGAAGCAGCTCAAGCTGGCGGCGGAAGTCTTCGACAACGCGATGGAGGGCATCATGATCACCGATGCCAATAAGCGGATTCTGGCCGTCAATGGCGCGTTTACCCGGGTGACCGGTTATAGCGCCGACGAAATCGTTGGCCAAACGCCGAGCATCCTCAACTCGGGACGCCAGGACAAGGCATTCTATGCCGCGCTCTGGACGGCGCTGCAACTCGAGACTCACTGGCAAGGCGAATTGTGGAACCGCCGCAAGAACGGCGAAATCTTTCCGGAGTGGCTGAGCATAACCGCCGTGTTTGATGAGCAGAACGCCGTATCGCACTACGTGGCGGTGTTCTCCGACCTGACCCAGCGCAAGGCGGCGGAGCGAAGAATAGACCATCTGGCCTTCTACGACCCCCTCACCGATCTGCCGAATCGCCGGCTGCTCCTGGACCGCTTGCAGCGCGCCCTGATTGCCAGTGCGCGGACCGGTCGCGGCGGCGCGTTGCTGTTCATCGATCTCGACAACTTCAAGAGCCTGAACGACATCGTCGGTCGTGACCAGGCCGACCTGGTGCTGCAACAGGTCGCCCAGCGGCTGGCGGGTTGTGTGCGTGCCAGCGACACCGTGTCGCGCCCTGGCAGTGACGAATTCGTGGTGATGCTCGAAGATCTGAGCGAAGATGGCCAGGAGGCGGCGAGACAGGCCGAAAGCGTCGGCGAGAAGCTTCTCGCCACGCTCAGTCAGGTCTATCCGCTCGCCGGCTACGCGCACCACAGCACGGTCAGCATCGGCATTGCCCTGTTCGCCGATCACCAGGAGGTCGTCGATGAACTGGTGCAGCGAGCGGAATCGGCCATGCACCACGCCAAGCGGGCGGGCCGCGATACCCTGCGCTTCTTCAACCCGACCATGCAGGCGGTTGCGACGGCGCGCGCGGCTCTGGAGGCCAGTCTGCACGAAGCCGTCCAGAAGGAGCAGTTTGTTCTTCATTTTCAGGCACAGGTCGATTCCTCCGGCCGGGTCATCGGTGCCGAAGCCTTGTTGCGCTGGCAGCACCCGGAGCGTGGCCTGGTGTCGCCAACCGAGTTCATCCCCCTCCTCGAGGAAAGCCGACTGATCCTTCCCCTCGGCCAATGGGTGCTGGAGACCGCATGCGATCGACTGGCGGCCTGGGCCGCTCGACCCGAACTGTCCGGTCTCACCCTTGCGGTGAATGTGAGCGCCCGTCAGTTCCACGACGATGCCTTTGTCGATTACGTGCTGGCGGCCCTGGCCCGTAGCGGAGCCCGACCGCAACGGCTCAAGCTGGAGTTGACCGAAAGCCTGCTGGTGAAGGATGTGCAGGAAGTGATTACCAAGATGACCATCATCAAGGCGAAAGGCGTTCACTTCTCGCTCGACGACTTCGGTACCGGTTACTCCTCGCTTTCTTACCTGCAGCGCCTGCCGTTCGATCAATTGAAAATCGACCAGAGTTTCATCAGAAACATCCTCACCGATCCCAACGATGCCGCGATCGCCCGGATGGTCGTCGTCCTGGCAGAAAGTCTGGGGCTGGCGGTCATTGCAGAGGGCGTTGAAACCGAGGCCCAGAAGGATTTCCTCGCCGGCCAGGGTTGCCACGTCTATCAGGGCTACCTGTTCAGCCGCCCGCTGCCGGCCGAGGGCTTCGAGGAATTCGCGCAACGTGCGTTCATTCCCAATCCATCGGCGTGACCATGCCGCAGCGCTCGACCCGGTTTCAGCCAGTGCCGCTGGTCGGGGAAACAAGGGGCCATTCGACACGCGCGATCAGGCCGCCGCCCGGGTTGGGCAGCAGGTCGAGGCCGCCGCCGTGGGCGCGGGCGATGCGGTCGACGATGGCCAGGCCAAGGCCGGCCCCGCTGCTGTGGCTGCGCGCCGCGTCGAGACGGGTGAATGGGCGTTTGAGCCGTGCGCACTGTTCCGTCGGAATGCCGGGACCGCGATCGCGCACTTCGAGATAGAGGCGGCCGTCGGTGATTCCGCCAGCGAGCTCGAGCGGCTGTTCGCTACCGGCGTGCTGCAAGGCATTGTCGATCAGATTGGTCAACAGGCGTCGCAGTGCCAGGGGGCGCGCAGCGATCTCGGGCAGGGGTGCGGCAAGCCGGGTCTCGACCCGTGCGCCACGGCGGCGATAACGGTCGGTCATTTCCTGAAGCAGGACATTGCAATCGATGGTCTGCAAGGGCTCGCCTGCGTCGTGCCGGGCAAAGGCGAGAAACTGGCCGATGACCCGGTCCATCTCCTCGATGTCTTCGTTCATTGCTGCGCAGTCGCTCGCTTCGAGGTCGCTGATCTCGATGCCCAGCCGCAGGCGCGTCAGCGGCGTGCGCAGATCGTGCGAGATGCCGGCCAGGATCAGGTTGCGGTCGTGATCGAGCTGTTGCAGGTCACTCAACATCTGGTTGAAACCCTGGCTGACCAGCACGATCTCGTCGGCACCCCGTTCCGGTAGCGGTCGCGGCCAGCGGCCGCTACTGATCGTTGCAGCGGCGCGGGCGAACCGTTTCAGCGGTCGCGTGACACCCAGGACGATCAGGTAGGCCCCAAGCAACGACAAACCGAGCGCAGCGACGCCCCAGCCGAGCCATTGCGCGGGGAACGTCTGGTCGAGACGCTCGCGCGGCATCATCATCCAGTAGTTGTCGTCGTCGATTGCGAAACTGATCCACAGGCCGGGCATTTCGTCGCGTTCGAGGCTCAGGCGGGTCGCGGTGCCGAGTTGCCGGCGTACTTCGGCGGCGATGTGCTGCAACAAGGCCTCGTCCGGCAGCGGTGCGATGCGGTCGTCGTCTTCCGCCGGGTAAACGCGAATGCCTTCGCGTTCCGAAAGCTCCAGCAGCAATTCGCGCCGCAAGGAAGGCGCCGCGGTGAGCAAGGCGGTGCGGGTCAGATTGATCACGCTGGCCACCATCTGCGCGGTCTGCCGGGCGCGTGGTTCGACCGCGAAGTGGCGGTAGATCGCCGACCAGGCGAGCACTGCCAGCACTTGCAGCAGTGCGACGAGCAGAAAGACGCGCCATAGCAGGGTGCGCGGAATCAGCCTCATCGAGGGGTGCTGGCCGGGCCGTCCGGGACGAAGACGTAACCGAAACCCCGCACCGTCTGCAGATAGCGTGGTTGTGCCGGATTGTCCTCGATCAGCTTGCGCAGGCGGGATACCTGGACGTCGATCGCCCGATCGAAGACTTCGTATTCCCGGCCGCGGGCGAGTTCCATCAGTTTGTCGCGTGACAACGGCTGTCGCGGGTGGCTGACGAGCGCTTTCAACAAGGCAAACTCGCCGGTCGTGAGCGGAATCTCCTGGTCGTCGCGCTGCATGCGGCGAGTCGCCAGATTCAACCGGATGCGGCCGAATCCGAGCACTTCACCCGCCTGGCCGGGGCTGCCGGGTGGACTCGCCGGCGGTCGCCGACGCAACACGGCGTGAATCCGGGCGACCAGTTCACGCGGGTTGAACGGCTTCGCCAGATAGTCGTCGGCACCCATTTCGAGGCCCACGATGCGATCGATTTCGTCCCCTTTTGCGGTCAGCATGATGATCGGCAGAAGGTTTCCCTGCCCGCGCAGCCGCCGGCAGATCGCCAGGCCATCCTCACCCGGGAGCATCAGGTCGAGTACGATCAGAGCACACGGCTCGGCGGCGAGTGCGCGGTTCATCGTTTCGCCGTCTTCCACCGCCTTGACGGCAAAGCCGTGCTCGGCCAGATACCGGCTCAACAGATCACGCAGGCGCCGATCATCATCGACGATCAAGATTCGATCTTTTCTTTCGCTCATGTGCGCAATGCTAACGCGGATCGAGCGCCGCGATACAGGCGCGGATGCGCTCGAAACAATTCCTTACAAATTGCTTACAAAACGGCGCCGGCTGCTCATCGTCTGCTTACATTCAACGGTGAAACTGCTCACCGTCGCGCTGCCGTCTGCAGTGATCAATGGCACCGCAGGGTGCCTCTGGAAAGGAGAACACAAAATGAATGTACCATGCTCATCACGTCTGGGGCTGCTGGCCGTGCTCACGGTGCTCGGGGGAAGCCCTGCGATGGCGGGGGAATGGCAGAATCCGCCCCGTCCGACTGCTTACATCGGAGAGGTTCGCCAGTATGACGCCGGCGAACGTCATTACCCGCCCGAGCGTTATCACGTCGCGCCGGCACCCTGGAATGGCCAATTTCGCGGTGGCGACATCGACGCTCGTCAGGAGCGCCAACGCGCCCGCATCTGGCAGGGCTGGCAGTCCGGCCAACTGACCCGCGGCGAGATGCGCGAGCTGATGGCCGAGCAAAGGGCGATTTTCGCCAAGGAGCGGGCGTATCTGGCCGATGGCTACCTGAGTCGCCGGGAGTACGCCGATCTGCAGAATGATCTGGAATACGCGTCGCGGCGCATCTATCATTCGAAGCACGACAGCGACTGGCGCGGCCATCGCTACGGGGAATAGGGCACCTGAGCGGCAAGCGGGCGCGTGCCGTGGCCGGGGGTTCGATCAGCGGCCATTGCGGAGCGAGAAATGAACATTGCGACCCGGATTGCCGGGGTACTGCTGAGCCTACTGGCGGCCTCCTTGCCGGCGCATGCCGGCAAGGAG
>NZ_JDSS02000018.1:139605-141937 GCF_000584955.1 Candidatus Accumulibacter vicinus | reverse complement strand
GACCGCCCGGATGCGCGTGACGGCCGCCACGGTGATGACGCACAGGCCCGTCGTCTGAGCCCGGACGAGCGTCGCGACCTGCGTCGCGACATTCGCGATGCCGGGCGCGAGATCTACGACCGCGATCGCCGGCCGGGCCGCGACGGCGGCTGACTTCACCGGGGACGAGACGGATGCCGGAACTTGAGCAGGCATGGACTGTTTAACGCGAGTGAAACTGCTCGATCGCCCGCCCGATCGTCGAGTCGGTCTGCACGGGCTCGACATAAAGGATCGACGTGGCCGGCAGGATCAGATGATCGGCACCGTGTGCCTCGTTTTTGCGCAGGACGATCTTGTGGCTGGTTGTCCCCGAAGTCGGGTCAACAATGGCGTGCACCGTCATGGCCTCGCGCAAAACAGGGAAATCGGTGCCCAGATGGTCGATTCGTCCGTACAGCAGCGTGCCGTCAGTCAGCATCACTGCCTGGTAGTGGGTGGTCAACAACGGCTTGTGGAAGCGCCGCTGATTCTGGTGGACGGTGACGGCGAGGGCGGCAAAAATGAGCAGTCCGACAACACCGATCACGGTTTCTTTCATCTGTTTTGACTCCTGCGGTTGCACTCGAATCCCTCCCTCTCCACTCGCGGGAGGTCGGGGGTGAGGGGTATCTTGCAAAGTCATGACCGTTTGGACCGGCATCGCTCGGCTGGATCCGTATCGAGGCCATGGCCCGGCAATGCAATGGACCTCGCCGGACTCAAGGAGGGCAATCACACCAGGACCTGGCAGCCACACTCCAATTCGATAAGCACAGGGGAGACTTGCCGCGTCGTGCGGTATTTGCGTACATGTAGGACCAACAGCGTAAGCGGATCGAAGACGATCACATCCCTGACGCCTTGCGACAAATAAAAGGGGGGGCCAATTTCCAGATCCTTGGCTTCAAAACCTTTGCTGACCACCTCAATGACCGCCTCGGGAATCATGGTCAGTGCCGAATCCTGCTCTTCCTCGCTGGGCTCTCGACAAAAAATCGAGATGTCAGGCCGTTTTAGTCCATTAGGGAACTGGATATAGACATCCACGGCATGGATGCATGCACATCCTGATTGAACCTGATCATTTCTGGTGATGCCCTGGACAATGCGTTCTACCTGTTTCTGGTGACGATAAACAGGCTGAGCCTCCCAGATTGGAAGGCCGTTGACGATTTCAAGGCGAATCCCAAGCTCGCTGGCTTGAAGAAGGATGGGTGATAGACTCATGATTGCCGGATGCCTTCAAGCCTTCAAGTTAACGGTCATGACTTTGCAAGACACCCCTGATCATGAAAGTCATGACCGTTTCCCTCTCCCCCGACCCCTCCCCCGCAAGTGGGGAGGGGGGATTCGTGAGTCGCTGACGCGACTTTCACATTAACTTTGCCCAAGCCGTCCGCAACGCATCATCCCCACAGATCGCCCAGGCTGAATGGGCTGCTTGCGCCGGGACCAGGATAGGCGGACGCGCTGACAAGACCAACGGCGAACAGGTGGCTCTTCGCTCTGGTCTCGAAAAGATAGTAGTTTGATGTTACATAATCTGTCAACGAGATTGGTGTGAGCAGGTGTGATGCAAAGAAGGTGATGCGCCAGTGTTTCACTGCAGGGGACTGGACGCGGCCACCGTCACTGCCCACCAGGGGCCATGCGTGCGGCCCAACTGTGCGGCCCAGTACCAGGCGGAAACGTCGCTCCATTGCTGGCCGTCCGGGGCATCGATTCGCTCCGCCACCTCGAGCCGGGTGGCGCCGCGGGTGGCGAGGAATCGCGACCAGTATTGGTCGCCAACACGCTTGATGGCCAGGGTTTCGACGCGGTAGCCGCTGGCCTTGAAGCAGTCGCTGCTGGGGTGGAGCTGGCGGCTGGCGTGCGTCACCCAGCGCAGAATGATCTCCCGCTGGCCGTCGGTGAAGCGTCCGACGCGGCCGGGAAAATCCTGTCGCAGGCGGTCTTCGAGGGGCGTCAGCGGCAGGGCGGTCAGCGGACGACCCTCGAAGCTGGTCGGCCAGCCGGGGAAGGGCACGGCCGCCGGTTCGGCACGGCCGACCCCCTGCGCCAAAGGGGCCAGAGCGGCGAGCAGGCAGACCAGTTGCGCAGGTCGGGTCAGCGCCACGCAACCCGACACCCTGACGGGAGGGCATGCCGGCGCTGCCGAGGGCGTCCGGTCGATGCGGTACAGCCCGTGCATGATCAGCAGTCCGGCGGTGACGAACACGGACATGCCGGCGGCCGTGTGTGCCCAGACAGGCAGCACCAGCAGGCCGCTCTCCAGGTAGAACAGGGCGGCGGCGCGGACGGCATTGGCGGA
>NZ_JDSS02000018.1:139007-139210 GCF_000584955.1 Candidatus Accumulibacter vicinus | reverse complement strand
GGGCGGCCGCCGCCGCCATCAGATACGCGCCCGCCCAAAGCATGCGGAGGCCGCTGCACGGGGCGTCGATGGCGATCTGCCGGCCATCCCAGAGCAATACCGCGCCTGCCCGCTCGACGGCGAGGCCGTTGAGTTGCAAGAGCGCGACGGCCAGCGATCCGGCCAGTACCCGCAGCGGGTAGCCGCCATAGAACTGCAGCGAA
>NZ_JDSS02000018.1:138511-138654 GCF_000584955.1 Candidatus Accumulibacter vicinus | reverse complement strand
CCAGCAGCGCAACCGGGAAATCGAGGCGCCGGCCGAGCCGCCAGGCACTGCCCAGCGCGGCCAGGGCGAGGGCGGCCAGGAGCGCGCGCAGGGATAGCGGCAGAGCGGCCAGGGTGGCCGCGACATACAGCAGCAGCAATCCT
>NZ_JDSS02000018.1:137139-138159 GCF_000584955.1 Candidatus Accumulibacter vicinus | reverse complement strand
AAGGCCAGAGGGCGGTCGGGCGGCGATGCGGGTGCCGCTCGCCACAAGGCGCCGATCGCCGTCGCCAGCGCCAGCAAGCCCCAGGGATCGTTGGAACCGTCGAAGCTGCCCCGGACATACCAGACGAGGACCGGCCAGCAGGCAATTGCCAGCGCAGCGAAGAGCGCGACGCCGGCGTGCCTGCGTACCATCACGCCAGGCGGGTCGGCCTGGCCTGCCGGCGGCGCAGCAGCAGCCAGGCCAGGAGGAGCAGCACCGTGGCGATCAGCATCCATTCCTCGGGTTCGGGAATGGTCGGGACGCTGCCCTTCTCGACCGGCCGCAGGCCGGCCTCATCGTATTGCTGGCTGGTCTCGAGAACGACGGCGCCGCTGACCGGGGTCACCAGATGGTAGCGCAGGGCGAGGTCGGTGGCGGCCTGCCGCCCGGACTCCCCTTGTTCGAGAAGCCGCCCGAGCTGATCGGCGGCCCACAGGCGCGCCAGGTGCCCGGAGGTTTTCGTGGCCGGGTCGTGGACGACGGCGGCAGACGCCCGTTGCTCGCGATGGACGAGCGTTTCGGTGGTGCCCGGCGTCCAGCTGGCGAAGAGCCGCTCAAGGTCGGCCTGCAGGCCGTCGTTGCGGTATACCGGCCGCACCGCCGGCAGCAGATCCAGGGCTTCGAGGACCCGGTTGGGGCCCGGAATGACTTCAAACGGGTACAGGCGCACCCGGCCAGGACGTCGCTCGGCGTATTGCAGCAGCGGTTCGACGCTTCCCAGCAGCACCGGCTGCGGGCCGTGCAGCCAGAGGACGGCTGCCGGAGGTCCGGCGGCGGCCCAGTCCCAGGCTCTGGCCAGGGCCTCCAGGTTGTTCTGACCGCCGGCGAATTCGAGCCCCTGCAGGGCCTTGGCCGCCTGTTCCGCAGTCATCGCGCCGCTGGCCGTACTGGCGATGTCGGTAGCCGGAAAGAAGCCCAGTTCCAGCGCGCCAGGCAGACGCGCCAGCGCGGCGGCGATTTCCCTGGCGGCGGGCGCCAGCG
>NZ_JDSS02000018.1:134331-136770 GCF_000584955.1 Candidatus Accumulibacter vicinus | reverse complement strand
GCCAGCCGCCGCGGCGGCTGCACCGGCTGTTCCTGGTAGCGCTGGACGATCACCTGACCGGGGCCGGCGCCGGCATCGTCGCTCCAGACGGTGTGCAGCAGCGGATTCCGGGGAACGTCGATCCAGGTCGTCCGGCTGCCCAGTTTTTCGTTGTCGATCTCGCCGCGCAGGGCGTGGCCGGCGTCGGCGACCCGTTCCGGGCGCAAGGGCTCGGTGCCGGTCAGCGGCGAGTCCGCTTCGAGCCAGACGGAATGGAAAAGCTTCGGCCCGATGTCGAAATTGCGCTCGCGAAAAGCCGGCAATTGCAGTCTGGCCGGCTGGCCATCGCGGATCAGCAGCGGCACGGTGATGCCCAGGCGGATCTTCATCTCGCCAGCGTTGGGCGGGATGGGAAACAACTGGACCATCACCCGGTCCTGGCCGGCGGTGGTGACCAGCACCGGGTCCTGGCGGCGGCGGACCACATTTTCGTAGGCTTGCCGGGTCCGGGCGCGGGTACCGAAGGCCGCCTCGCGCTCCTCGCCATCGATCCACAGCGTCAGGCGCGATACCACGGCGCCCGGTGGCAGCGCGATCTGCGCCCGGCCTTCCTGCTGCCTCGTCGTATCGTTCTGCAGGATCATCGTCCATTCCAGATAGGCCAGGCTGGCCTTGGCATCGACCGATCCGTCGATGCGCGAAGCCGTCAGACTGACGCCGGTCAGGCGGCTACCCACGACGCGGCCGCCGATGTCGCGGTCGAAACCCTGCTGCCAGTCGCGCAAACCCCGGATGGCCGGTTCCGGCAGGTCGTTGAAGGCCTGGCCGGTGACCTGGTAATAGACCTTTCTCGCCTCGATCAGGTTGACCGGATCGCCGAGGATGAGCAACAGGCCGATCGGGTCGGCGGACAAGCCGGAGCGCGCATAGCACAGATGCCGCAGCATTTCTTCGTTCCCGACCGCGCGCAGCCAGCGCAGGCCAGCCTGTCGGGTTTCCGGTTGGGCACTGGTCGCCATCTGCATCCCGAGGCGCGTCAGGGTGAACGGCAGGTCGATGACGATCAGGGCCAGCATGGCCAGGACCCATCCCCGCCACGCCGCCGGCAACCGGGCGCTGCCCTGATCGGTCAGGCGACGCTTGAGCAGCACGCGTCCCCGCCAGGCCGCCAGCAGCGACAACAGCGGCGCCAACGGCAGCAGGCCGATGCCGAAGTACAGGACCATGAACGGGGCGAAGGGCGTCAGCGGCAGATAGAGCAGCGCGTAGAAAGCGGCGATGCCCATTGCGACCGACTGCAGCCAGGCCAGCGCTGCGCTGGCGCGCGAACACGGCTGTGCCAGCTCGACCAGCACCCAGGCATTGGCCAGCGGCACCAGCGCAATCAGCAAGCCATGCGGAAGGCTCGGAATCGGGTCGAAGAACGACTGGGCGCTGGCCTGGGTATAGGCCTCAAAAGCGAGGGTGAAGGCCGGCAGGATGACGCCCGCGAGCAGGATGAACCCTCTGGACGCGAGGTAAGGATCGCGCGCGGGTAGCCGGACAAGAGTCTCCCGATCGCCATTCGACGCCCGATCCGCTTCGTCGCTCATCGGTGTCTCCCGTTCTAGCCAGCCTGGTAGGTGGTGTAGGCCTGGTAAGCGGCAAACACGGCCAGGACCAGAAAGAAGGCGCCGCTGATCCGATGCAGCAGAGCCAGCGGAATTTTTTGCAGGATGGTGCGGCCCGCCAGGATTCCCAATGCCGAAGTGGTGGCCAGCGCCAGGGTGGCGCCGAGCCAGATCGCGGCCGGCGCGTGCACACTGCTCAAGGCCACGACCGCGAGCTGCGTCTTGTCGCCAAATTCAGCCACGGTCAGCAAGACGAAGGTGGTGAAGAAAATGCCATGACCACTCTTCTCCTCGATTTCCTCATCCTCGTCGTCCTCTTCGGTGCGCAGCGCGTGCATGCCGAAGAGGGCGAAGAGAATGGCCACTGTCGCACTGACCACGTATTCCGGCAACCAGCTGGCAATGGCGGCGCCGAAAACGACGGCCAGGGTGTTGAGCAGCGAAAAGGCCGCCAGCGCACCGAGCATCACCGGCATCGGCCGATGCCGCGAGGCCAGGGTCATGCACACCAGTTGACTCTTGTCGCCGATTTCGGCGGCGGCGATCAAGGCAAAGCTGGTGGCCGCCGCCGCCGACAGCTCGACGATGCCGCCAGTGCCCAATAGGGATGAGATGTGCGGCAGCAGACCCTGTGGATCATCCATTCTGTTCTCCGGAAAAGTGTCGCCGAGAGGAAGCGACGTGGCTGAGCAATGCGGCGAAAAGCCCACAATTATAGCCTGCATGCTTGGCGAGGAATGATCCGGCAAGAATCGGAAGCCAGCGCCACTGTTAACGCAATTGACGGCTCTTGCGGGGGCTACCTATACTCGCCGGGGTAGCGCAGGTTTTCCGGTCTCAGGAGTTGCCA
>NZ_JDSS02000018.1:130174-134306 GCF_000584955.1 Candidatus Accumulibacter vicinus | reverse complement strand
TGCCGGTGCTTGTCGCGGCTGGCGTCGCGCTGGGCGGCGCCATCGGCGGAGCCGGATTCCTCCATCTCGAAGCGCCGGCTTGGGCGGTCGCCTGGCTGGCGCTTTTCGCCGGCCTTGGCTGGCTCGGGTACACGGCGGCACCGGTCTTCGACGAGCCCAACCCGATCCAGGCGTCGACACGGCCACGCCGGGTTGTCGACGAGGGGCTGCCGATGGTGGAGCTGCCGGGCGGCGATTTCCGGATGGGCTCGCCCGACGCGGACGACCTGGCGAGAGCGAATGAAAAGCCGCAACACGAGGTCACGGTCGCCGCATTCCGGATGGCGGTCACGCCGGTGACGGTCGGACTCTACCAGGAGGTCATGGCGCCATCGACGGCTGCTGGCGAGAGGGACGAGCGCTTGCCGGCAACGGACGTTTCCTGGGTTCAGGCGATCGAATTCTGCAACCGCCTGTCCGAACGCGCCGGTTATCGGCCTTGCTACTCGCGCTGGTTTGGCCGCTGGCGCTGCGACTGGCGCGCCGACGGCTATCGGCTGCCGACCGAAGCCGAGTGGGAATACGCCTGCCGGGCCGGCACGACGACCCGCTATGGTTTTGGCGACGATCCTGCCGGCCTCGACGCCTACGCGTGGTACCAGGGCAACGCGAACGGCAGGCCGCAGCCCGTGGCGACCCGGCGCGCCAATGCCTGGGGCTTGTACGACATGCACGGGAACGTCTGGGAATGGTGCTGGGACGGGTACGGTAGCTATTCACCGAGACGTGCCCGCAATCCACGCGGGCCATGGAAGTTGAAGACCGTGGGGCGGGTTTTGCGCGGCGGTTCGTTCGGCAGCCCGCCCGCCTTCCTGCGCTCCGCGAACCGGGTCGTCGACGACCCCGAGGACAGGTTCTGGGACGACGGGTTTCGGTGCGTGCGTGTCCCGCCCCAGCATCTCGACCGATCGGCCGATTGAGGCATTGAAAAATCCGGCGCGCAGCGCCGGCGTTTTTTGGGTTGGCCAGTCGACAATTGTGTTCAGGCGAACACGAATCCGTTCGTTTGTCGTCCGTTTGTCGTTTTGTGTCGGGCAGGCAGGTTTCTCGACAGAGGGCGGCGGCGCGACACACTTACGGAAAGACCAGCAGACCCCGGTACGAGCGAACCGTCCGAATCAGCGATTCCTCGCCCCTGGCGGCGGCCAGCCTGACGCGCCGGCGGAGATTGCGGCGCAGCTTGCGGCTGGGGGCGATTCCCGCCTGACTGATGCGGTAGCCGACGAAGACCGCAGCGGTCCGCGTCGGCTCGACGGCCAGGCGTTTCGGGTTCAGGCGCAACGCGCGTTCGTCCTGCAACCACTGTGCCACTGCCGCGCGCGCTTCGAGCAAGTGCGTCCTGTCCTCGGTGAACAGCACCAGGTCGTCCATGTAGCGGAGTAGGTTGGGCTGAGGCACGAAGCCCAACAATCCGGGGTGACCGTCTTGGCTGTTGGGCTTCGTGCCTCAGCCCAACCTACGGGCTCATCGGTGGTCAGGGCGGCACGTTCGATCACCCCGCGGCCACCGACCTTTTGCGCCGGCAAGCGCCCCTGTTCGATCATGTACACCACTTGCCGACGGGTTTTTCCCAATAAAGCAGCGGCTTGGTCGAGAGACAAGTGCATGGCGTCGTTGAGGTTTCGACAAACGAACGGAGCAAACAGACAAAGGCTGACCAAGCGTGCGCAAAACAGCACAAACCGACAAATTCGCGCGCCGCGCTGCGCGCGGCGAATCAAGAAACCAATCAGGCAATGGCTCAATGCTGGGGCGGGACACGCACGCACCGAAACCCATGGTCCCAGTACCTGAGCACGGGGTCGATGCCGAACCGGAACGCGGAGCGCAGGGCCGCGGGCGAAAAGAAGAACGAACCGCCGCGCAAAACCCGCCTCCCGGCGGCCTTTGGCCCTTCGGAATCGACAAAATTCCCGGCCTGGTAATCGCCATACGTGTCGAGGGTCCATTCCCAGACGTTGCCGTGCATGTCGTACAGACCGAGTGGGTTCGCCTGCTTCTGCTTCACCGGCCGCGCGTTACTGGCGTTGTCGGCAAACCAGGCATGACGGCCAAGCTGGCTCTCATCGTCGCCGAACGACCAGCGCGTGCGGCTGCCGCCACGCGCGGCGTACTCCCACTGCGCTTCGCTGGGCAGATCGCCGCCGAGTTGCTGGCAAAAGGAGCGGGCTTCCTGCCAATTCACGTCCACAACCGGTCGGTCATCCTTCTTCGGATGCCCGGAAACCCCCTGCGCGTACTGCGCATTGGTTGTTTCGCTGGCGGCCATCGCAAAGGGCGACAGCGTGACCACGCGCGCCGGTTCGACGATTTCGTCCTGCTGGGCCATCGCTTCGCCCTGGCGCGAACCCATCGTGAAGCTGCCTGGGCAGATCGAGACCCACTCGATGCCATTCTCCGTTCGGCTGGCCGGCCCGCCGTAAAGCCGGGTTTCTCCGCTAGTTCTGAGCACTCTCCAGGGCAGGCCGGCGTGCTCGTCGACCGGCCTCGCGCCGGGAAAATCGACGGCGCGGGCGAGCGCGGCCAGGTCGTCGGCGGTGATGACCGCCCAGGCTCCCGGATGATCGGCCAGCACGCCGGCAGTCGTGTTCGCGTCCTGCCCCGGCGGCAGGATCACCAACACCTGCGTGTTCCGGTTCAGCGCCTGACTCGGCCCGCGCCACGCGTTCAGATGCGCCTGCCAGTCGACGCCGACGAGCACCTGATCGGCGCTGCCCTTGTCAAGCAGCCGAATCGCCAGTTGCCGGGCAGCGGGATCGCTGTAGGGCGTGGCGATGACGGCGAGCGAGCGCTGTGGCCAGCCCTTGCCGCAGGCACGGATCGGCTCCGCGAGCGCGCCGGCGCGCAACAGGAAACTGTCGCCGCCCCGGAACTGCACCGGGTTGCCATCCGCCGCCCAGCGCCAGTTCACGCTGATCTCGGCGCCGGCGGGAATCGGCGGCAGCGTGACGCTCGCGCGCGGGTTGCCGAGCGTGAGCTGGTAGGTGTTCGCCCCGGCCGCTTCGATGACGCGCAGCGTCTGCGCCGCCAGCGTGGGGTGATTCTGAACCGCGTCGGTCGGCAGCAGGCGGGGGGCGTCGCCGGCCACCCAGCGATGGATCGCGACCGCGAAAGCGGCGAGCGCCAGCGTGCTCAGCAGGGTCGTCGCCAGCACCAGACGCGGCGCAGCGCGCAGGGGCGGTGGTGCGCTGACGTAGAGACCAGCGGCAAAACCGAGTTGGCGCAACTGGTGACGCGTCGTGGCGGGTTGGTCGGCAAAGCGCCAGGTCAGATAGACGCGCGCGCCGTCGTCGTCGCGGTCGGCCGGCCGGTGATCGGCAGCGGCGAATTCGCCGAGGCGGTGGGCGATCTCGCTGCGCAATTCCTCGTCGGCGAGTTCCGTCAGGCGAACGGCGGCCGCTTCGGCGTCAGTGTACAACTGCAGCAAGGCGTGCTCGACCTGCCAGCGCCGGCTCGCGAGCGAGTTGGTCCAGGGCAGCAAGGGGTTTTCCTGCGCCCGCTTCTGCTGGTCAGCCTCGACATGGCGCTCCTGCCACCACGTCAGCGCATGTCGCGCCAGACTGTCGCGGCGCAGTTGATGGTCGTCGTCGCGCGGCTCGCTGCGCAGGAGCCAGTTGATCAGGCGCCGGCGGTCTTCGGGCTGGGCACTGGCGGCGAGCACCCGGTCGATCTCCCAGGGGCTGGCCGGCAGGTCGAGGACGGCGCGCAAGGTGTGCGCCGTGGCGGCATCGGCCTCGGCGCCGCCGAGCGCGACGGCGGCGGCCCATGGGCGGGTGGCGCCAAACAGGCCATCGTCCGCCGGCGCGCGGGGCGCTTCGTCGCCAGCGACGGCGCCGAGCCAGTCTGCCAGTTGGGGCAGGGGAACGACTTCGAGGCGCAGGCGCTGCGCTGCGAACAGCGCGGCAAGCTGTTCGCCGCCCGGCGAGCAGTCGACGAAACAGAGTCGCGGCCAGTGTTGCAAGGAAACGAGGAGGCGGCGCGTCTCTGCGCAATGGAGTGGATGTTCGAGCTGGCGGCGCAGGCCGGCGCCGTCGGAGAAGATCGCGACCTGCGCCTGCCGGCCGTGGCCCTCTTCGGCGACCGGCCGGCAGGC
>NZ_JDSS02000018.1:124996-129807 GCF_000584955.1 Candidatus Accumulibacter vicinus | reverse complement strand
GCGCCGCGGAGCGTCGGTAAAGAAGCCTTGCCGCGCCTCCAGTCCGGCGGCACGCAGCGTGGCGGCCAACTGCGCGGCGATTTCCCTCGGGGTCGGTCGCTCGAGGTGGCGGTCGAGCCAGAACCAGATGGCGCGCTCGTAGACGGCGCGCTCGAAGCAGAAGCGCACGAAACCACCGGCGCGCGCGCTCTGCTCGACCGTTCTGGGCAGATCCAGGCGGCGCGTGGGATCGTCGGCGACGAAGCGTTCGATGTTCCACACGAGCTGGCGGCGCGCGCGCGCGTCGATCAGCGCGCCGTCGTCGCGCGCCGGCGGGGGCAGCGGTTGCCAGCCGAAGCCTCGGTAGGCTTGTGGGGTGGCCTGGATGATCGGGAAGCGTTGCCGATAGTGCCGGCACAGGAAAAGCACCAGCGCCAGCGCGATCGCGCCGAGCAGCGTCAAAGCGAGCGGACCGAGCCGGTTCGGTACGTGGATGGATGCGGGCGCAATGTCGTCGATACGCCAGCTCCAGAAGGCGTTGACCGGCTGGTCGGGGAGGTCCGGGTCCTGGTTCGCCTGGTTCGGTCCCGGAGCAGCCGGCACGGTCGGCAGCTTCACAGCTTCTTGAGGCTTCGTTTGGGGCGGCGACAACGACCAGATCAACCAGGCGACGAGCAGCAGCCCGACACCGGCGAAGAGGAGTCGCCTGATCCAGTCGGGGGGCGGCGGCGGAGGGGGCGGCTCGAACAGCGATCGGGCACCGTCGTCAGTGGCGGGCGGCGGCGTCGACGAGGAGGCTGCGGTGGGTTCCGGCTCCGGCCAGTCGGCTTCGTGGTCAGGGCACCAGGCGGCGAAAAGTCCTTCGAAGGCTTCGCGCTGCGCCGGGGTCTTCACCAGCAGTGCCGCCAGCAGCGCTTTCAGGCCCGCGTGCTCGAGGCGCGGCTGGCACGCGAAGAGGTGGCGCAGGCGTTCGATTTCGCCCGGGCCCACCGGCACGCCATTGTGGCGCAAGGCCGCCAGGAAGTCGCCGAGTTCGGCGAGGCGGTCGCGCCCGTCGCGCGGCATCGCTCAACGCAACCGGGCGAGGTCGCCGGCGTCCTTGATCAGGGCGCCGAGAGCCGGCAGGTTTGTAAGCCGGCAGCCGTCCAGGGTCTGCGCGTCGACGCGCTGGGCACTGAGGATGCTCAACCAGGTGAGCAGCTCGGCCGTCGAGGGTTTCTTGTCCAGCCCCGGTATCTCGCGCAACTGCCAGAAGCGCCGGCGGGCCGCGGCGCGCGCGTCCGCGTCGAGATGGGGGAAACCGCTGCCGTCGGCGCCGGCCATGCTTTCGACCGCGGCTTTGACGAGATCTTCGTCGAGTTCGATGCGATGGAAGATGCAGCGGCGCAGAAAGGCATCGGGCAGGCGGCGTTCGTCGTTGCTGGTGACGATCACCAGCGGCCGCCGCCCGGTGCGCGGCGCGATCCACTGCCGGTGGTCGAAGGGATGCGGAAAGCTGTGCTGGTCGAGTTCGTGCAGCAGATCGTTGGGGAAGTCGCGCGAGGCCTTGTCGATCTCGTCGATCAGCACCACCGCGTCGCCGTCGGTGTCGTAGGCCTGCCAGAGTGCCCGCTTGTGCAGAAAGCCTTGTCGCACGGCGACAGCTTCTCTGGTACTGGCTCTCCCGCTGCCTGGCCGCGCATCCGTCGGGCGGCGGTCCGACTGCGCCCAGTGCAGATAGCCGACGGCATCGAACTCGTACATCAGGTCTTGCGCGGTGGAGGTCGATTTGACCAGGAACCTGAAGATCGGGATGGCGAAATACGCACTGACGAAGTCCGCCGCCTGCGTCTTGCCGGTGCCGGGCTCGCCGGTCAGGAGCAGCGGACTGCCGGTATGCAGCGCCATGTTGAGCGCCAGCAGCAGGTCGTCGGAAGGCCGGTAACGCATGGCCGCCTGGTGGTGGCTGCCGAGGAACGGCGGCGGTCGGCGGCGCGCCAGGAGTTGTCGTCTGGCGGTGGCGTCGTGGGTCGCAGGGGGCGCCGGCGGCTGCTCGATCAGCTCGAACGGCAAGAACGGTAAATCGTCAGCGGGCATCGCGTCGGCTCCAGAAATTGGCGTCGTAATGCGGCGGCGGCCAGGCGCCGGTAGCGGCAAGGTCCTTCAGTTCGTCGACCAGATTGCCCCAGTTGTCGGGTTCGCCGCGGCGGATGGTGCTGACCGCTTCGTCGAACGGCATTTCCTTGCGCTTGCCGAGCAACAGTTCGGGAAACTCTTCCCGGTAGCGATCGTGGCAACCACAGAGGGTCTCGTTGCGGAAATAGGTGCGCAAGTCCGAGCGGAGCACGGCGGCCAGGCGTTCGAGTCTGGCAAAGTGAAAGCATCGTTCCGCGTCATACGCTTCGATCAACTCGTCGACCGTGTTCGCGAGTTCGTCGGTCCGTTCGGCTTCCAGGGCGACGATCGAGATCACGCGGACCCTGGCTTGCCATCCGTCCGCGCCGAGTTCGGCCGCCAGCCGTGTGCGGCACCACTCGGCGACGGTGCGCAACAAGCGGGGGGCATCGCCGCTGGCTTCGCCGGCTTGCCAGCCGAGCACGAGGAAGCAGAACGCCGTTCCGGCCAGCGCCTCCCGGTCGAGCAGACCGTCGAGCACGGCCTGGCGGGGGGTGAGCCGGAAACGGCGGCGCACCCGATCGTCGACGCCTTGCACATCGTCGATGCCGGGAGTCAAATCGACCGACTGGTAGTAGTAGACCTCGCCCTCGCGCTGGTTGCGGACCAGGTGTTGCTGGATCATCGGCGGGAAATCGCGGGTTCGGCAACCGGGTGTTCCGAGCGCCACGACGTGGTGAATCCGGCGCACGGTATCGGTATGGAACTCATCCCTGGCGCCTGACAAGGTGTCGCGCTGCTGTTTGCGATCGAGCAGCAGATTGACCAGGTCGGGGTTCTGCAGACGCGCGGGCTCGACCGTCTCCCAGGTCGAGTAGCGCGTCCAGGCGCTGATGTGTCCGCAGCCGTGCCGGTGCAGGGCGACCACCGGATCGATCCGGCGCGAGAATACCGCTTCCAGCCAGGCCAGGCCGGCCCTGGCGGCGGCGTGGGCGGCGGCACGCGGGTTGCATTGAAAGAGCACTGCGCCCTTGACGGTGTCGAGCAGGAGTGGCCCGTGCGCGAGCGCCTCGTCGCCCGCTTCATTCACGAGGTTGAGAAAGAGCAGCGAGACGGAGCGGGATTCCCGCAACCATTTGGCCAGCTCCGACCACGACACGCACCCGCCATCGGCCGCATCCTGCAACAGCAGGCCATCGCGCGAGGCCGGCCCGTAGTAGTACACCAGCCGTGTCGAGCCCACTTGCAGCGCGCCGCGCAAGGCGTCGGCATCGGCGGCCAGCGCCGGCTCGGGATTTTGCGGCCAGTGGCGCTGAAAGAAGTGCCGCAGGTCGTCGAAGTGCGCGGCCTGTCGGCGTTGCGCGCAAGTCGCCAGCAGCAGCCGGCCGGGGAAGTGGCAGCGATGGCGTGGATGGTCCGGAAACTCCGGCTCGCCCGGCGTGTGGAACTCGACTGTCCAGCCGACCTGGCTGAGCGCGCGGCCCTGGTAGGCGAGAGTGCTCCAGGGCAGGCGATGCAGTTGCTCGCTGGCCGTGAGCAGGTGTACGCGCAGGGGTCCAAGCGTCGGTTCGGCGGCACCGTTGGTCGCAAATGCCAGCGCGAAGAGGTCCCCGAAGGTTGCGGGGTCGCTGCCGAAAAGCAGGTTGAACAGGAACTCGCCGTCGAGATCGTAACCGATGACCGTCGCGGGGGCCGGGCAATCGAGTCGGGGCCGGATCGGACTGGCATGCGTGCCCATGCAGAACTGGTGTTGCCAGTGGTCCCGGCGAGCTTCGAGGAAGATCGCCAGTTCGGGGCGCGGCCCGCTGGCCTGAGGCGCCGGCAGCGACACCGGGGGCAACTGCCGGCCAGCCCATTCGACGACCTTGCGATAGAGGAGATCGCGATCACTCCGGCTCTTCATCGCGCTCAGCGGCTTCGTCGGGTGGTTGAAGCTGTGGGTCCTGAGCAGTTCGAGCCGGTAAGGCTTGCCGTCGTGGTCGACGCGGTCGGACGACAAGGCCGCGTCGGGGACGGCACCGAGGTATAGGATGCCAAGTTTCAGGCCCTGGCATTCAGTACGGCGCAGCAGGAAGGGCAGCTCGCGTCGAGTGACGTAGTCGGAGTTCAGAAAATGGTTGCTGACGAGCAGGATCGCAATGGCCGAATCCACCATGGCTTGCTGTATCACGTCGTCGAACCGGTCGCCGACCTCGATGCCTTGCTCGTCGATCCAGAGTCGATCCCGAATGCCGGGGACCGTTCTCAGCGCCTGCAGAAGCTCGGCGATGAAGTCCTGGCCATCGTAGCTGTCCTTGTCAGCCCGGCTGTAGCTGATGAAGATCTGGCTGCCCATTGGCGTATTCTCCCGTAAAAGTCGCTCATCGCCCCCTGACTTGCTCAGGCGTCGATTTGCCGCTCGCGCAGCCAGCGCCCGAAGACCGGCACGAGCAGTTCGCCGTTGTCGCCGGTGATCTGGCGGCGGCGCAGGGCGGGCAGCGAAACGCCCGCGGGTGGCAGGGCCTGCCCCTGGGCGGCGGCCAGCACGACGGCCTGCGCCGCCGGGCCGAGGTCGCTCCAGACGTTGCGGAAGTAATAGCCGGCCTGGTCGAGCACGTCTTCCTCGACGGCGGCGAGGTCGGCCGGCGTCGCCGACTGGCGCCTGTCGTCGTTGAGGCGGTCGACGAGCAGCGAGCCGTAGAGCTGCGTCAGGTAGGGCTGGCCGCCGCTGCGGTCGACGGCGGCTTCGGCGATGGCGA
>NZ_JDSS02000018.1:123222-124621 GCF_000584955.1 Candidatus Accumulibacter vicinus | reverse complement strand
CAGCAGGCCGACCGCGGTCGGGCGGTCGAGGTAGCCGATGCGGATTTCGCGCAGGTTGATGAAGTGGTCGTTCCACAGCGCGTCGAGTTCGTCGAACGGCGCCGCGCCGGCGACCAGCAGGCGGACGCGGCGGCGGTGCTGGATCGTCGCGCGCAGCAGCCCCATGAACTGCAGCAGGTCCTGCCCCTGGCCGGGGAAGAGGCTCGCCAGACGTTCGAACTCGTCGATGCAGATCAGTACCCTCGGCACGGCGGTGAAATTCTCGAGCGCGTCGAGCCAGACGCGTAGCGCCTCGATCGGCGGGCCCTCGGGAAATGCCGGCAGTTCGAGGTGGCGGTCCTGATCGGCCTGAACGCGCGCCTGTTCGGCAAGCGCGCGGTAGAAGGCGAGCGGCGTCGTCGCCGGATTGTCCTGCAGGTCGAAGAGAACGATCTGCGTATCCGGCAGCATCAGCCGAAACATGTTCAGCAGCGAGGACTTGCCGCAGCGGCGCGGGCCGATCAGCGCCAGCGAAGTGCTGGTCTGCTGAGTCCCGAGCAGACCCTCGATCTGGCGCACGACGGCTTCGCGGCCGCGGAAGACCTGTCGGCCCCAGTGCATCCTGCCGGAGATCGGGTTGGTGGTGACGAAGGGATTGGGCAGCATTTCGGCCGCGGCGCGCGCGCTGCTCTCGCGCAGCACAGTCAGCGCGCGGCGGTAGCTGGCGAGCGTGTCGGGAACGAAACGGGCGAGCGGCTCGCGCGATTGCAGGCGGAGGATGTCGATGGCCTTGAGTTGTTGCTCGGCGTCGTTCAGGTGTTGCTGCGCGAGGTGGGGGAGGTAGGTGCTGCTCGCCGCGGCCAGGAAGCGGGCCGCCTCGCCGAAAGCGCGCAGCAAGGCGCTGTCGGTCCCCTGACCGGGCAACCAGCGGCCCTTGAGGGCGAGCGCGTCGGCAAAGCGCGACTCGGCGATCAAGCGCCCGAGTTCCCTCGCCTGCAACTCGGCCAGTGCGCGTGCGCCGATCTTGCGCTGGCCGGGCGCGATGGCGCAGGCTTCGAGCACCCGGCCGGCCAGATCGGGGTCGCTGTCGGCGGCCTCGACGATGTGCCGGGCGAGAAAGGGGATCGGGAAATAGCTCAGGTCGTGGAACAGCACCGGAGCATGACGCAGCGTGCGCGCCGGGGACCGGCCGCCGGCCAGGTACAAAGCGCATTCGAGCAGGCATTCGAGAGGGTAGGCGGGGAGGCGCAGGTAAGCGATGACCCATCCTGCGCCGCTCGCTACGCCGCTCGCTACGCCGCTCGCTACGCCGCTCGCTACGCCGAACGCTACGCCGAACGCTACGCTGAACGCTACGCCGCTCGCTACGCCGCCCGCTACGACGCCCACTACGCCGGCCGCTACGCCGGCCGCTACGCCA
>NZ_JDSS02000018.1:113722-122846 GCF_000584955.1 Candidatus Accumulibacter vicinus | reverse complement strand
GGCATCTCCAGTACCCAGAGTTCGCTGATCAACCCCAGCGCCACAACGCAGACGACAGGAACGACAAACAGCAGCGCGATCAGCCGTCTGAGGTAGTCCCGGTAGGCACGCGTCAGCTCGTGCCGGCGACGCCAATAGCGCCAGCCGGAGATATCCGGGTCTTCAATCCCGGCGGCCTTGAGCCGATGGTGCAGCGTCACCGGCTGCATGAAAAACATCCACGCGAAGTGCCAGTAGCCCGGCAGTGCAGGTGTGCTGTCGTTCATTCCTGCCGAGCCAGCCATTCGCCGAGCACCCGGCCGAAGACCTGACCGTCGTCGAGCAGACCGCGTCGCGTCAGCGCGCGATCCGTTTCCCGCATCGCTCCTCGGCCGGCGTCGGCCAGGAGCCGCTGCTCGCGCCTGGGCAAGGCACGCCAGCACTCGCCCAGGCGCTGAAAGGCGTTTTCCTGGAACTGGTCGAGCGCCTCCTGCGTGCTCTCGCCATGGCGCCGCGCGTCCCACAGGTAATGGCCGAGCAGGCAGAGGTAGAAGGGATGGCGCCCGGCCCACTCGCGCATCGTTCGGCCGTCGGCGGCCGACAGCACGCCGCTGCCGAGGCCGATCAGGGCGTCGACTCCCGCCGCTTCGAGCAGTCCGAGACGCTGCACCTCAAGCCGGTTGAGCAGCGGCGAAGTGAGATGATCCTCGCGCGGGATGTCGCCGATTTCGTGGCGTGTCGCGAACACCAGGCAGATTCGCCCGAGCATGCCGCGCAGGCGCTCGAAGAAGCGGTGAGGAAGGTGCGAGAGTACGCGTTCGGCTTCGTCGATCAGGAGCAGCGGCGCCAGTTGGCCGGGCGCCCGGTCGACCCAGTCGGACAAGGCATCGGCGGCTTCGTCGGCGGCAAGGTCGGCGCAGGCGGTCCCGCCGACCGCCTCGACGAGAGCGCCGCACGAGCCGGCTTCCGGCCCTTCGCCGCTGAGGACGCTGACGATGCGCCCGCCCTGCCGTGCGCGTTGCGCCCAGGTTTGCAGAAGCGACGACTTGCCGATGCGTGCGTCGCCGACCAGCGAAACGCTGCCGCCGCGATCCAGCGCGCCTTGCAGCTTGCGCAGCAAACGGTCGCGGCCCAAGAAGCGCGGCGGGGTGGCTGGCGTCCAGGGGTCGAAGGGATTCTCGGTCGGCGACGCGCCGGTCGCGCCTGTTGGGCCGTGGACTACACGCCGTGTGGGCTTTTTCCCGGTGATTCCCCAGACCAGCCGGCCGAGATTGTGGTCGTTCAGCGCCGGGCGCAGGTCCACCCAGGTGCGCGTAGCAAGAAACAGCGGCAATTCCGGTTGCCCCGGCGCGTCAGCCAGGAGGACCGGGATGACCGGGATGACCGGGCGTTTGTCGCCGACAGCAAGCTTCAGCGCGGCCTGAATCTCTTCATCTTCCCAAGGCCCCAGGCCATCCTTGCCAATCAGCGCGGCCACGCTGCGGCAATGGCGGATCGCTGCTGCCAATAGCGGTTGCCAGTTCCGCCCCGGCGGCAATTCGTCCTCGTCGAGCCAGACCTTCAGGCCGTGGCGTTCGAGCGCGGCCTTCAGTTCGCGGACCGCCGGCTTGTCGCGGCTGTCGTGGCTCAGGAAAACGTCGAAGCGGACGGGTTGATCGGCGGTGGCGGTCATCGGGTGTTTGGCGGCGGGAAATGGCAAGGGATCGGGCGATCTGTCTACACCCCGAAGTATCTGCGGGTTTTCCCGTCGGGGTCAATGCAGAGCCTGGTCGGATCAGCTCCGGTCCCGACAGGTCGTGCGGCCGCCTGCCTTGCTGACCGCCCTGGCGCCGGCTCGCTCGGGATGCGTTCCGTATTGACTGAAGCCTTGCTAGACTGCCTTCGCAGTCCCCGATCCATCATCAGGCCCCGAGAGGCAATGACCAGCAAGCGCGCACTTTGCATCGACATCACGACCGTCTCCTCTTGCCGCCTGACGATGCGGGGCAACTGGCGCTCGACGATGTGGCACGCGCCTGCGCCCGGACTTTCGACAGGAACCCGACATGAAACCACACGCTTTCATCGCCATGCCCTTCGGCAGCAAACCCGGTCACGATGGCCGGCCGATCGACTTCAATCGCGTCTATGCCGAGTACATCCGGCCGGCGCTGGAGGCGGCGGGCCTCGAGGTCTTCCGGGCTGACGAGGACACCCGCGCCGGCGATATCCGGACCGACATGTTCCAGGAACTGCTGGTCGCCGATCTGGTGGTGGCCGATCTGACGCTCGACAACGCCAACGTCTGGTATGAACTGGGGGTGCGGCACGCCTTGCGCGCACGCGGCGTGGTCCTGGTGCAGGGACCGCGGCCGAACCAGCCGTTCGACATTTACACCGATCGCAAGCTCAATTACTCGCTGCTCGACGGTGCCCCCGACCCGGCGAAGCTGCCGGCCGAGCGTGACGCGCTGACCGCGATGGTGCGCGCGAGCATGGCGACCTCGACACGGCGGAAGGTGAGCCCGGTGTTCCAGTTGATTCCCAACCTGGAACAGCCGGAATGGCGCCGGCTGCTGCTCGCCGAGCGCAACGAGTTTTCCGATGCTTACGATAGCTGGTCAAGCCGCATGGAAGTCGCGCGCCAGAAAAACCGGCCAGGCGACATCCTGGTCCTCGCTGACGAGACGCCGATGCGCGCGCTGCACATCGAAGCCAGGCGCAGCGCCGGCAACGCCCTGCTCAAGCTTCAGCAATACGAACTGGCGCTCGAGCAGTTCGAACTGGCGCTCGACATCGATGCCGACGACAAGGCCAGTCGGGAAAAGAAATCGATCTGTCTGGGCCGCCTCGAACGCTTTGAAGAGGCGCGGGAATGCGTCAGGCAGCTCACCGACGATCATCCGCGGGACGCCGAATCCTGGGCGCTTGCCGGCCGCGTCGAGAAGGAAAGCTGGATGGCCCGCTGGCGCCGGCCGGAGCTGACGCCGGCAGAAATGCTCACCTTGGCGAGAGAAGAGAATGCTGCCCTGGGCGAGGCGATCGATCCCTATTACCGCGCTTTCGTCACCGACCCGACGCATCACTACTCGGGGATCAATGCGCTGACCCTGCAACTGCTGCGCCGGCACTGTGGTGGCGATGCCAACCGGAGCGTGATCGACAATCTGATCGGCGGCGTGCTGTGGGCCAGCCTGACCGCCCAGGAGCGGGACCGCAGGGATTACTGGGCGCGCGCCAGCTACGCGGAACTGTGCCTGCTGGTCAATCCGCTCGACAGTGTCCGCAAGGAGTACGGCAACATGGTCGCGGCCGCCAACCGCGACTGGTTTGCCCTCGACTCGAGCCGGCAGACCCTGACCCTGCTGCGCGACCTCGGTTTTCGTCCGGACGAGACCGCCGTCGCGCTGGCCATCGTCGACCGCGAGATCGCCCGCATCACACCGCCGTTCGAGCCGCGGCAGGTGCTGCTGTTCAGCGGCCACATGATCGACGGCCCGAACCGGGTGCCGCCGCGCTTTCCGGCGGAACGAGAGGCGCTGGCGGCCGAGCGGATCGGGCAGGCGCTCGACCAGCTCGGCGCCGGGCCCGGCGACCTGGCGCTGGCGCAGGCCGCCAGCGGTGGCGACCTGCTCTTCCTCGAAGCCTGCCAGGCGCGCGGCGTTCGCCTGCAACTGCTGCTTCCTTTCGAGGAACCGGAGTTCATCGAACGTTCGATCCTGGCCGCCAGCAATGGCGAGCAGTGGCGCCAACGCTACTTCGCCGTGACCGCCGCCGCCGAGGTGACGCGCCGCCTGATGCCGGACGAACTGGGTCCCTTGCCGAAAAGCCGAAGCGGCGAACCGGCGAACGCCTTTGAACGCTGCAATCTCTGGCTGCTGTACACCGCGCTGGCCTGGGGAGCCGGCAAGGTGCGTTTTGTCTGCCTGTGGAATGGTGGCGGTGGCGACGGGCCGGGCGGCACCGCGCACATGTACAACGAAGTGAAGCGCCGCACCGGCCGGGTGACCTGGCTCGATACGCGCACCCTGTGGTGAGCGAACCGCGCGACGCGGCATTCGCTAGAACGGCGGCGGGCAGCAGAACGCCAGCGGCCGGGCCGTCTCGGGGTGCGCGAAGGCCAGGGACTCGGCGTGCAGCAGCAGGCGTTGGCCGGCACCGCCAGCCTGGGCGTAGAGTCCGTCACCGACGATCGGATGACCGATCGCCAGCAGGTGCACGCGCAACTGGTGGGTGCGACCCGTATCCGGCCACAGCGCGAGGCGCGTGGTGTTGGCGAGCGGGTCATGGCTCAGCACCTGGTAACGCGTCCGGGAGGGCTTGCCGGCCAGCGGGTCGACCTTCTGGCGCGGGCGGTTGGGCCAGTCGGCAGCGAGCGGCAGGTCGATTTCGCCGGCCAGCGGCGGCAATCCTTTCACGACCGCCACATACCGCTTGTCGACCTGACGGTTGGCGAACTGGATGCCCAGCCGCCGCTGCATCGTCTTGCCGCGTGCCAGAACCAGCAGGCCCGAGGTGGCCATGTCCAGACGATGGACGATCAGCGCTTCCGGGTAGGCTGCCTGCACGCGTCCGGCGAGGCAGTCCTGTTTGTCCTCGCCACGGCCGGGAACCGAGAGCAGGCCCGCGGGCTTGTTGACCACCAGCAATGACGCGTCGAAGTAGACGATGGCCAGTCCGTCATCGCGTGGCGCGGGGCAGGTGAGGGCGGCAAGGGCGGGGGTACGGGTGAGGCGCATGTCGGCGGGCAGGGGTCAGACTGGATAAGCGAATCGACACGCCTCCGTCGGAAGACGGACCCGGCCCGGCACCCGCGCGTGCATGGCCGGCGTCGGGATGCTCTGGCCGGAATTCTCGCCAGGCCCGCCTCCGGATGTCGGTGCCGGCATTCCTCGGCCGGCTCACACCGCACCGCCTGGCTGGCGCCGCAGAGTGCGTCATAGACTGTCCGGCATTGTCACAGATCGGGTGCTGCGCATGCAACCAACCCATAACCCCCCCCCACGTCGCCAGGAACCGGGGGACGGGTCGCTGCTATGGCATAATTCGGCGCACACCATGTCGCCGACCGGAGGGGGGACCGCAGGGTGACGAGTACCCGCAACGCGTCAAGGAACGCCGCACGCATCTTCATCAGCTACCGTCGCCAGGATAGCGAGGCGGCGGCGAGCCGGCTGGCCGAAGACCTGCGCCGGCACTTCGCTGACGAGCAGGTTTTCCAGGACTTTTCCAGCATCGATCCGGGCGCCGATTTTGTCGACGCCGTGCAGCGCGGGCTCGATACCTGCGCCGCGGTCGTCGTGGTCATCGGACCAGACTGGCTCAAGGTCGTCGACCGTAACGGCCGCCGGCGCATCGACCTTCCGGAAGACTGGGTCAGGCACGAGGTAGGCGAGAGCCTGCGGCGTCCGGGTGTGCGCGTCTTTCCCGTGCTGGTGGGCGGCGCCGACATGCCCGGCGTCGCCGATCTGCCGGGCGAACTGCAGCCCTTGACCCGCAGGCAGGCGTTTCCGCTGACCGTCCGCCACTGGCCGAAGGATGTTGCGGAACTGGTCGAGCACTTGCGGCGGGTGCCGGGGCTCGATCGGCCGCAGCACGTGACCGGGCTCGTGGACTGGCTCAGGAAGATCGGCGCTGGGAAGGGGTGGCGATGGTCGGGAGTCGCCGTTGCCGTATTGGCGGCCCTGGGCTACTGGTGGTTCTCTTCCCGGGAGCCCGCCGGTCCGCAGGTGACCAAGCCAACCGATCCGCCCGTGGCCAAGCGAACCGATCTGCCCACCGCCAAGCCAGCGGCGGCAGCGCCGTGGCTGGAGCCTGATCCCCTTGCCGACAAGGCGAACGCCTTGCTGCAGCTTGTCGATCGGCAGCGCCGGGAAGTCGCCGAGGCGGCGCAGAAGGCTGCCGGCGACCGCGATCTGATGCAGAAGCAGCTCAAGGCGGCGCGTAGCGACGACGATAGGCGAGCGCAGCAGGTAGCCTTGTTCGAGGCGCAGGAGCGGCTGGCAGTGGAGCAGGAGCTTGCAGCCCTGTACCGCAAGGAGATCGAGGGTCCGCAGGGAGTCGCCGCGCTCACGGCCAGTCTTGGCCAGGCTAATGCGGCGGCGAAAGCCGGCGACTTGCCGCAGGCCAGGGCGCAGTACACGGCGGTGATCGCGGCGCTGACGACGCTCCAGGCCAGGCCGGCAGCGCTGCGCGAGCAGATCGTCTCCCAACGCGACCGGTCGGTGCAACGGCTCGCCGGCAACTGGGCGCTCGACGACTGCACGAAGGCCGCGAAGTTCGTCGTCAACGGGCGCAGCCTGCAGATCGCCTGGCCGCCCTTTGGCGATTTCGAGGAACGGGTGCTCAGCGCCGACCCACGCGAGGTGGTGAGCATGGTCGTCAGCGCCGGCAAGTACCAGGGACGGCTATCCGGCTACGCGCCGACGGCAAAGGGGCTGACGATACGGAGCATCGCCGCCGACGGCCATAGCGAGACGCTGAAGCGTTGCGATTGACGGCGGCCGAGACTGTGGAGGGCGAACGGAGATGATGAAGAGCACAAGACCCGCCGCGGCGAGCGTGAATGCCGCAAAGCCGCTGACGACGCTTCACCTGGCCGCTGCGGGGACAAGGGCCGCCGGGCAGCGCAACGATAGCCGCGTCAGGACTGGCGCCGACTGGCGCGACCTGATTGGCGTCGCCGTTTCGGCTGCGCTGTCGCTTGGTGTCGCTGGAGCGGCATGGGCGGTCCTGCCCGACGAGTTGAAGCCGGTGGTCAAGTCCGAGCCAAAGCCCCCGGCGAAGTCGCGGTCCAAGGCGGAGACGACGCAGGCGGCCAGTTCGGCAAGGAAAGTCGGCGAAGTCTTCCGCGACTGTAGCGACTGCCCGGAGATGGTGGTCATTCCTGCGGGCCGATTCCTGATGGGGTCGCCCGAGGGCGAATTGGGGCGACGCAATGAGGAAGGGCCGCAACACGAGGTGACGATGGCACGGCCTTTTGCGGTCGGGAAATACGAGGTCAGCTTCGCCGAGTGGGATGCCTGTGTGGCGGCCGGCGGCTGCCTGCACAGGCCCAACGACGAGGGCTGGGGTCGCAGCAGGCGGCCGGTGGTCAACGTCAGTTGGGAAGATGCACGGACCTACATCGTGTGGCTGGCCAAGAAGACCGGCAAGGGCTACCGTATGCTGTCCGAGGCCGAGTGGGAGTACGCGGCGCGCGCCGGGACGACGAGGGCCTACCCGTGGGGGAGCGAACCCGGTCAGGGCCGCGCCAACTTCTTGGGTTCGGGCAGCCAGTGGAGTGGCAAGCAGACGGCACCGGTCGGCAGCTTTACGTCCAACGACTTCGGGCTGTACGACATGATCGGCAACGCCTGGGAATGGACGGAGGATTGCTGGAACGAAAGCTATACGGGCGCGCCAGCCGACGGGTCGCCGTGGCTGAAGGGCGACTGTGGCCGGCGGGTGGTGCGCGGCGGCTCCTGGGGCATCGATTCGGGGTACGCGCGGGCGGCCTACCGCAGCAGGGTCGAGCCCGGGAACCGGTACGACGTCCTGGGTTTCCGCCTCGCCAGGACGCTCTGACCTCCTGCGTCTTTGACTCTTTACCTCTTGCCTCCACCCGATGACCACTTCTCCGCAAAGTGACGAGCCGCGCCGACCCGGTGATGCGGCGCGACGCTCCGGTCCAGCACTCGAGGCGATGTTCCGCTTCGTCGTCTGGCTGATCCCGACGCTCGAAAAGCTGCCGCGCAGCCAGAAGTTCCTGCTTGGCGATCGCATTCAGGCGGCGGCACTCGACGTCTTCGAGCGTTTGATCGAGGCGACGTACAGCAAGGCGCGCGAGCGTGCCTTGAGCGACGCCAACCTCGGCCTCGAGAAACTGCGCTTCCTGTTTCGCGTCTGCGCCGAACTGCATTACCTCGACCTGCGCCGCTACGAGTACGCGGCGCGCAGCCTCGACGAGATCGGCCGCATGGTCGGCGGCTGGATCAAGGCCAACCGTGCCGCGCAGGCTTGACGACCTGTTCGGCGAAATCGCCAGCTTCCGCGCGCTGCGCGAGGCCGCACTGCGCGCGGTGCGCGGCAAGCGGCACAAGCCCGGCGCGGCAGCTTTCTTTGCCAATCTCGAGCGCGAAGTGCTGCGCATCGAGCGCGAACTGCGGGCCGGAAACTGGCGGCCGGGGGCTTACCGGACGTTCGAGGTGCACGACCCGAAGCGACGCCAGGTTTCCGCGGCACCGTTTCGCGACCGGGTGGTGCAGCACGCGCTGTGCGCGGTCATCGAGCCGCTATTCGAGCGCGGCTTCATCGACGACAGTTTCGCCAACCGGCTTGGCAAGGGGACGCATCGCGCCGTGGCGCGCTACGAGCAGTTCCGCGACCGCTGCCGGTACGTGCTGCGTTGTGATATCTACCGCTATTTTCCCGCCATCGACCATGAGATCCTGAAGCGGGATCTGCGGCGCCGGATCGCCTGCGCGCCGACCTTGCGCGTCATCGACGCGATCATCGACGGATCCAACCCGCAGGAGCCGGTGAACCTGTATTTCCCGGGCGACGACCTGTTCTCGCCGCTGGCGCGGCGGCGCGGGCTGCCGATCGGCAACCTGACCAGCCAGCTCTTTGCCAACATTTTTCTCGACGGCCTCGATCACTACGTGAAAGAAGTGTTGCGGGCGCCCTACCTGCGTTACGTCGATGACTTCGCGCTGTTCCACGATGATCGTCACGTACTCGATGACTGGCGCGGCAAGCTCGACCGCTATCTTGAAGGCCGTCGGCTGGTCCTGCATCCGCGCAAGACGGTCATTCTGCCGAGCAGCGAGCCGGCTGCCTTTCTGGGGATGGTTGTCATGAGCGGCAGGCGGCGGGCTCTCCCGGAGGAGCATGTGCGGCGTTTCCGTAACCGCCTGCGCAGCCTGCGTGACCGCTGGCGCGCCGGCACAGTGACGCAGGAGGAAGTCGAACAACGCGTGGGCTCCTGGGTAGCTCACGCGGCGCATGCCGACACCTGGCGGCTGCGCCGAGCAATCTTCCGTGGTGGCTGGTTCGATCCACTGTACCAGAAGCCATAGAAGCCTGACGGGGTCCCTTGTGGCCGGCGGGTGGTGCGCGGCGGCTCCTGGAACAACAAACCGGAGAACGCGCGGGCGGCCTACCGCAACAGGAACGAGCCCGGAAA
>NZ_JDSS02000018.1:102800-113712 GCF_000584955.1 Candidatus Accumulibacter vicinus | reverse complement strand
CGAAGGTTGCGCGGCGTTCCGTTGGAGGTTCACGGGGAGGAGGTCGCCGCGGTCGCCTGGAACCCCGACGGCAAGGGGCTCGCGTCGGTCGGCCGGTCCGGGATGGTGGTGCTGTGGAGCTTTTCCGATGCCGGTCCGGCCGCGGACGAGCGCGTTTTCCGCGATTGCGACCAATGCCCGGAAATGGTGGTTGTTCCCGCCGGCAGTTTCATGATGGGCTCGCCGGGGACCGAAGGTTTCGCCGACGAACGACCACAGCAGCGGGTGACCTTCGCCAAGCCCTTCGCCGTCGGCAAGTACGAGCTCACCTTCGACGAGTGGGATGCCTGCGTGGCGGATCGCGGCTGCAAGTACAAGCCTGGCGACGAAGGTTGGAGACGCGGCCGGCAGCCGGTGATCAACGTCAGTTGGGACGACGCGCAGGCCTACGTCGCCTGGCTGGCGAAGAAGACGGGCAAGCCCTACCGGCTGCTGTCCGAGTCCGAATGGGAGTATGCTGCACGCGCGGGGACGCGGACGAGGTATCCCTGGGGCAACGAGCCCGGAACGAACCGCGCCAACTTCTTTGGTTCGGGAAGCCAGTGGAACGGCAAGCGGGCGGCGCCGGTCGGCAGCTTTGCGCCCAACGCCTTTGGTTTGTACGACATGATCGGTAACGTCTGGGAATGGACACAGGACTGCTGGAACGACAGCTATGCCGGCGCGCCGATGGACGGCTTGCCGTGGCTCAAGGGGGACTGTGGCCGGCGGGTGGTGCGCGGCGGCTCCTGGAGCAGCAAACCGGAGGTCGCGCGGGCGGCCTTCCGCTACTGGGACGAGCCCGGGCTCCGGAACGACGACCTGGGTTTCCGCCTCGCCAGGACGCTCTGACCTCTTGCCTCTTTGACTCTTTACCTCTTGCATCCACCACATGATTGCTTCTTCACCAAGTGACGAACCTCGCCGGCCCGGCGACGCGGCGCGCAGATCGGGACCGGCGCTCGAAGCGATGTTCCGCTTCATCGTCTGGCTGATCCCGACGCTCGACAAGTTGCCGCGCAGCCAGAAGTTCCTGCTCGGCGATCGGATCCAGGCGACGGCGCTCGACGTCTTCGAGCGGCTGATCGAGGCGACGTACAGCAAGGCGCGCGAGCGGCCGTTGAGCGACGCCAACCTCGGTCTCGAGAAACTGCGCTTTCTGTTCCGCGTCTGCGCCGAGCTGCACTACCTCGACCTGCGCCGCTACGAACACGCGGCGCGAATGCTCGACGAGATCGGCCGTATGGTCGGCGGCTGGATCAAGGCCAACCGTGCCGCGCAGGGTTGACGATCTGTTCGGCGAAATCGCCAGCTTCCGCGCGCTGCGCGAGGCGGCGCTGCGCGCGCTGCGTGGCAAGCGGCGCAAGCCTGGAGCGGCGGCTTTCTTCGCCAATCTCGAACGTGAGCTGCTGCGCCTGGAACGGCTACTCAATGCGGAAACCTGGTGCCCGGGTGCATACAAGAGCTTCGAGGTGCGCGACCCGAAGCCACGGCTGGTTTCCGCTGCACCGTTTCGCGACCGGGTGGTGCAGCATGCGCTGTGCGCCGTGATCGAGCCGATATTCGAGCGCGGCTTCATCGACGACAGCTTCGCCAACCGCGTCGGCAAGGGCACGCATCGGGCGGTGACGCGCTACGAGCACTTCCGCAACCGCTACCGGCATGTCCTGCGCTGCGACATCCATCGTTACTTCCCCGCCATCGACCATGAGATCCTGAAGCGCGACCTGCGGCGGCGGATCGCCTGCGCGCGGACGCTGCGCGTGATCGACGCGATCATCGACGGCTCGAATGCGCAGGAGCCCGTGAACCACTACTTCCCCGGCGACGACCTGTTCTCGCCGCTGGCACGACGGCGCGGGTTGCCGATCGGCAATCTGACCAGCCAGCTCTTCGCCAACATTTACCTCGACGGGCTCGATCATTACGTCAAGGAAGTACTGCGCGCGCCCTACCTGCGTTATGTCGACGATTTCGCGCTGTTCCACGATGATCCTCTGGTGCTCGACGACTGGCGCGCGGCGCTCGCCCGCTATCTCGAGGGGCGACGGCTGGTCCTGCATCCGAGGAAGACGCTGGTTCTGCCGAGCAGCGAGCCGTCAGCCTTCCTCGGGCTGGTCGTCATGAGCGGCAATCGGCGGCGCTTGCCGGAGGAGAATGTGCGTCGTTTCCGCAACCGGCTGCGCAGCCTGCGTGACCGCTGGCGCGCCGGGACGGTGACGCAGGAGGAGGTGGAACAGCGTGTGGGCTACTGGGTAGCCCACGCGGCGCATGCCGACACGTGGCGGCTGCGCCGGGCAATCTTCCGTGGCGGCTGGTTCGATCCACTGTACCAGTTGCCATAGAAGCCTGACGGGGTCCGTTGTGGCCGGCGGGTGGTGCGCGGCGGCTCCTGGAACAACGATTCGGAGAACGCGCGGGCGGCCTACCGCAACAGGAACGAGCCCGGAAACCGGAACAACAACCTGGGTTTCCGCCTCGCCAGTACGCTTCCGGGCCGGAGCCGGGGCGGCCAAGGCTGCCCCGGGTGTGCGTGAGAGCGTCCAGGCCCCGTCATGATGAGCACGGGTCCGCTTGCCGCGGACCCCGGAGCCGCGCCCGTCCTGGCCTTCGGGCGACGGGCGCGGTGTCCTCTCCTGCTTCGGTGGGTTGCGTCGGAACGCTCGCGCCGGCAGTGGCGCGGCCGGCGCTGATGCGAAGAGAGCCTGAAACGCCGAGGTCTGCGCGTCGTTCCCCTGCTCGTCGGGACGGCGACGATGCCGAAGGCGGCACAACTGCCCGAAACGCTGCGCCCGCTGGCTCGCCGCGTCGCGCACGAGATCACCGACAAGCGCTGGGATTACGATGTCGGCGAGCTGGTCAAGGCGCTGAAGAAAAGCGGTCTGGGCGGCGGCGGGCCGAAGCCCGATCCGGAGCCGCTTGTCGTCCGACCCAGCGAGTGGCTGCCCGGCAAGGTGTTCAGAGACGGCGACGGGTTTCCCGAGATGGTCGTCATTCCGGCTGGCGAGTTCGTCATGGGTTCACCGGAATCCGAAAGGGGGCGCAGGGACAACGAGGGACCCCAGCACAAGGTGCGTATCGGCAAACCCTTTGCGCTTGGGCGCTATGCCGTGACGGTCGGCGACTTCAAGCGCTTCGTGCTGGCCAGCGGCTACCGGAGCGAAGCCGAGCGCAATCCCGACGAAGGGATCTGGGCGTGGGATGCTGCCAAGGGCGATTGGGGTCCGTCGAAAGACAGGAACTGGCGCGATCCGGGCGTTGCGCAGGATGATCGTCATCCGGTGGTCGGGGTGAGCTGGAAGGACGCGCTGGCCTATGTCAAGTGGCTGGGCGAAAAGAGCGGCAAGACTTACCGGCTACCGAGCGAGGCCGAATGGGAATATGCGGCGCGCGCCGGGACGACGACGGCCTACCCCTGGGGTGACGACCCAGGCTCCAGGTGCGGCAACTTCTTCGGTTCCGGAAGCGCCTGGAGCGGCAAGGGAACCGCGCCGGTCGGCAGCTTCGCCGCCAACGCTTTCGGTTTGCACGACATGATCGGCAACGTCTGGGAATGGACGCAGGACTGCTGGAGCGAGAGCTACGTGGGCGCACCCGACGATGGAAGGTCGTGGGAGAGCGGGGACTGTGGCCGGCGGGTGGTGCGCGGCCGCTCCTGGGGCGACGGTTCGGGGGTCGCGCGGGCGGCCTTCCGCGGCAGGAGCGGGCCCGGGAGCCGGGACGTCAACCTGGGTTTCCGCCTCGCCAGGACGCTCTGACCTCCTGCTTTCTCGCTTCTTTACCTCTTGCCACCAACGTGTGGCGACACGGTGCGGGTAAGCCAGACACTCTCCTCGCTCGTCGGTATTCCTTCGTGACCGCGCGCGGCGGCATGCTGAAGCAGTCATGGCAGGTGCCGAGGGCGAAGCAGGAAAATCCCCAGGCGGCGGCGAAGCTGATCCAGCGCAGGGGGGCAACGGGAACGATCTACCACCCCTAGTAATCGACCCAGAGCGAAGTGTAGCCCCGAGTATGCTGCCAAGATTGGCCACTCGCGGGATGGCGTGTCCGGCATTGGGTCGCGCGGGGCGGCATCGGTGAGGGTGTGCGCGAGGGAAGCGCTGGAAGGGCTCGGCGGCGGAACTCGGGAGCAGCGACCGGCCGGTCGCGCCACGGGCCGACCGGCGCAGCACCCGGCAATTCCATTAAACTTCGCATTCCGTCGGCGTCGCTGACGAATCTCTACAGGAGAAAAACGTGAGGATCGCCATTCCCCCCTTGACGACGATTGCCATCGAGTTCGCGGATGGGATCGCCGAGATCCGGCTGAATCGTCCCGAACGTTCGAACGCGATGAACGAGGCGATGTGGCAGGAACTGCGCACGGCCTTCGACTGGGCGGACGCGACAGCCGAGGTGCGCGTCGCGATCCTGAGCGGCGCCGGGCGCAATTTTTGTGCCGGGATCGATCTGGCGATGCTGGCGGGGGTCGGCCAGGCGGTCGCGCATCGCGACCCGGCGCGCAGCCGCGAGGCGCTGCGCCGGCTGATCCTCGATCTGCAGGATTGCCTGTCGACCGTCGAGCGTTGCCGCAAGCCGGTGCTGGCGGCGATTCAGGGCGCCTGCATCGGCGGCGCGATCGATCTGGTGAGCTGCTGCGACATGCGTTACGCGGCGGCCGAAGTGCAGTTTTCGGTGCGCGAGATCGACGTCGGGATGACCGCCGATGTCGGCACCCTGCAGCGTCTGCCGCGGCTCATCCCGGATGGCGTCGCGCGCGAACTGGCCTACACCGGCCGCAGCGTCGATGGCGCCGAGGCGAAGGCGATCGGGCTCGTCAATCAGGTCTATGCGACTCCCGAGGTGCTGCTCGACGGGGTGCGCACGATCGCGCGCCGCATCGCCGCGAAATCGCCGCTGGCCATCCGCGGCACCAAGGAGATGCTCAACTACGGCCGCGACCATTCGGTGGCCGACGGGCTGAACTACGTCGCCACCTGGAACGCGGCGATGCTGATGTCCGCCGACCTCGACGAAACGCTGGCCGCGATGCGCGAGCAGCGTCCGCCACGCTTCCTCGACTGACCGGTGCTGCCGGCGGCATGCAGACGTTTGTTCATCACGTCGAACTGGCGGCACCGCTCTTCGTCCTGGTGCTCGTCGGCTATGTGCTGATGCGCGGCTTCGCCTGGCCGCAGGCGATGTCCGACCACCTGTCGCGCTTCGTTTTTTCGGTCGCCCTGCCGGCGATGCTGTTTCGCCTGATGAGCGACCTCTCGCAGTTGCCGCCGGTCGATGCGCGGCTGCTGCTCGCCTTCTTCGGCGGCTGCCTGATCGTCTTCGTGCTTGGCCGTCTGCTCGCCTGGAAGCTCTTTGCGCTGGACGGCGTCGGGCAATCGGTCTTTGCCCTGGGCGGGGTGTTCTCGAACAACGTGCTGCTCGGTCTGCCGCTGGCGAAGATCGCCCTCGGCGATGCGGCGGTTCCGTCGGTGGCGCTGGTACTGGTCTTCAACGCGCTGATCCTGTGGACGCTGCTGACGGTATCGATCGAGTGGGCGCAGCATGGCAGCTTTTCGCTACAGGGTTTCGCCCAGACGGCGCGCGGCGTGCTGACCAATCCGATCGTCGCCGCGATTCTCGCGGGCACGCTGTTCGGACTGACCGGCGTGCCGCTGCCCGCTCTCGTCGCCCAGCCGCTGGCGATGGTCGGCCAGGCGGCGGCGCCGATGGCGCTGGTCGCTCTGGGCATGGGACTCGCCGAATACGGGGTGCGTGACGGTTGGCGGATCAGCGTCGCCATGACGCTGATGAAGCTGGTTGTCCAGCCGCTGGTCGTCTGGCTGCTGGCACGCCTGATCGGCCTGCCGCCGATGGAAACGCGGGTCGTCGTGCTGTTGGCGTCGCTGGCGGTCGGCGTCAATGTCTATCTGATGTCGCGCCAGTTCAACACCCTGGAAGCGCCGGTGGCGAGCAGCCTGGTGCTGTCCACCGCGCTGGCGGCACTGACGACGCCGTTGGCGTTGGCGCTGACCGGGGCTTGAGTTGCCGGGGGCGGCCGGCGACCGAGAGAGGGCCTGGGGTCACCCATTGGAGCGTGTCCTCAATTAAGTCAAACGACGGTTCGGAGCGAGCCATCCCTCGGCTGCACCGCGCGGCCGGAGCGGGAACGCAGAGGGTCCTTGTCGTCATTGCAGCCACGGGTCCGCGGACAGCGCCAGGATGCCGAACATCCGGTGAACCATCACTTTGGTATTGCCCTTGACCCGGCAGGTCTTGCCGCCGCATCGCATTCATCCTTGCGCCGCGCGTTGCTGCGCTCGGCGCTGATCAGCGACAGGGGAATGGCAGCCAGGCTGTCGTGTATCGATGCGCTGGAGAGCAGTGCGGCAATTGGTACGCCACAGTCGGCGGGATCGAGATGCCGCTTGTAGCCGGTCCAACGCTTCTTGTTGCCTTGAGCATTGCACTTCGTGCCGCGATCACACTTTCGGAAAATCGTGGCCGCCCGGAGGCGCGGGTGTCCAAACTCTGGTCGGAAAACGGCGAATTGGGTGCTACAGTAAGTAGGAGTAGGAAATAAAATCGACCGCTTGATCGAGAGCGTCGACAAACGGGTGAATGATCGCTGGCTGAGAGAGACCCATGAGAATGCGAACGAGGCGCTATTGGCTGGTCCAGTGGCTAAGCGTGCTATTTCTGTGTCTCGGTACAGGGGGCTTGGCGCCGGCAGGCACCGAGTCCGTAGTACCGGTTCAGGCATCCGGCACCGGGCAGATTCCACCGCTCGAGTTGACCCCGGACGAGCGCGCCTGGATCGCGGCCCATCCCCGTATCGTCCTCGGCATCGACCAGACATGGGAACCCCATATCCTGAAGGCGCCCGATGGCAGCTTGACGGGTATCGACGGCGATGTCGTGGCGCGCCTCAACGCGCTATTGGGCACGCGGATCACCTTCGAGACCGGCCGCTGGGCGGACATGGTCGACAAGCTGAAAGCCCGACAGATCGACGGGCTTTCAGCGGCCGCCGTGCACGAGGAGCGCCGCGCGTTCGCCGATTTCACCCAGCCCTACATGACGCTTTGGAAGTACATCTACGCCCGCAGCGACAATCCGGCAAATATCCGCTCGCTTGAAAATCTGGCTGGCAAGCGGATCGGTTACCAAGCCGGCAATCTGTTCGAGAAAAAAACGCTGGCCTCCGTTCCGGGCGTTTCCGCCCTTCCCGTGGACAGTCCTCAAGCCGCTTTTGCCGCCGTCCTCGACGGCGAGATGGAGGGTTTCATAGGCTCCATCATCACCGAGTATCAACTCAAGAGAAGCGCGACAAAGCGTCTCCAGCCGCTTTTCCGGATCGGCCAGCCGCTTGAACTGGTCTTCGCGATCCGCAAGGACTGGCCCGAGCTGACGTCCCTCCTCGACAAGGGCATCGCCGCGATTTCGGCGGAGGAGCGGCTGCGCATCAAGGATCGCTACTATCGGGAGATCGAACGGCGCCTGATCCAAGCGACGGTTTCGCTCACCGACGCGGAGCGCGCCTGGATCGAGGCGCACCCGAACATCAGGATGGGTATCGACGCAGGTTGGCAACCCTACATCATCAACAATCCCGATGGCCGCATCACCGGGATAGAAGCCGATTTTCTTGCCCGCATCAACGCCCTGACCGGACTCAACCTGCGCATCGAACAAGGCGTCTGGAAAGACATGGTAGAGCGGGCCAAGCGCAAGGAAATCGATGGCTTGCTGGCCTTGACCTACCAGAAGGAGCGTGAGCCATATTTTCTGTTCAGTGATCCGCTCTACAGCACCTACCGAAATATCTTCGTGCGCAAGGGCGATCTGGACCGCTATCGGGACATGGCCTCTCTGGCCGGCAAGCGGGTTGGCCATCAGGCCGGCAACGCGCCGGAGGAAAAGCTGCTGAAAAACCATCCGCGGTTGATCGCGGTGCCCAAAGCGGAAAACACCGATCTGCTGGATGCCCTGCTGCAGGGCGAGGTCGACGCCGTGCTCAGCGGCACCGATTTCATGTATCTGATGCGGCAACGCACCGTGACCGAGGTAAGAGTGGCGTTTTTTCCGCCGGACAGTGAAATAGTGCTGCGCCAGGCGTTCCGCAAGGATTGGCCGGAACTGCAAGTCATCGTCAACAAGGCACTGGCGGCGATTCCGGCCGAAGAACGCCTGGCGATCACCGAGCGTTATGTCGGCAACATCCGCGGTGTGAAGCCCGCCGAGCCGGCGCTCGAACTTACCGAGGCCGAGCGGCGCTGGCTGGACGCCAAACACACGGTGCGGGCGAGGGTCGGCAATTGGCCGCCCTACATGTTCGTCAAGCCGATCCCGTCGGGAATATCGGTCGACTACCTCGACGCCATCGCCAAGCGCTTTGGCTTCACGGTCGAATACGTTCCGCCTACCGTCGGCTGGCCGGATGCGATGCGGGACGTCAAGGAGGAGCACCGCCTTTTCGACCTGCTGCTGACCATGCAGCGCACGCCCGAACGGGAAAAGGAGTTCGCCCTGACCAGCGACTACCTGCGCATGCCCTGGGCGCTCTTCGCACGCCGGGACGCCCCCTTCCTCAGCGGCCTCGACGACCTGAAAGGCAAGACCGTCGCTTCGGAACGGGAGTATGTCATGACGGGCAGACTCAGAGCAGACCATCCGGAGATCAGGATTCTGGAAGTGGCCCTGCCCGAGGACGCGCTGCGCGCCGTAGCCATGGGCCAGGCCGACGCTTACGTGGGCAATCTGGTCAACGCCAGTTTCCTGATCCGGGAACTGGGGCTGTCCAATGTCGTCGTGGCTGCTCCGACGCCCTACGGCGACCACACCCAGGCGATGGCGATCCGCAAGGATTGGCCGGAACTGGCCAGCCTGATCGACAAGGGTCTCGCCAGCCTGACTTCCGAGGAGCGGCACGCGATCAACGCGCGCTGGGATCCGCAGCAACTTCTGTCGCGCATCGACTACACCCTGGTCTGGCAGATCGCGGGAGGGGCAACGCTGATTCTGCTGGCGTTTCTCTACTGGAACCGCAAACTGACGCAAGAAATCGCCCGTCGCCAGCACATCGAGGCAGACCTGCGGTCGTCCGAAAAGGAGCTGAAGGCATCCGAAACCGAACTGCGGCGATCGAGGGACGCGGCCGAGTCGGCCAACCGCGCCAAGAGCATGTTTCTGGCCAACATGTCGCACGAACTGCGCACGCCGCTCAACGCCGTTCTCGGCTTTTCCCAGATGCTGGCGCGTGACGCGAAAGCGACCGAGGATCAAAGGCAGAAGCTCGGCATCATCAACCGCAGCGGCGAGCATTTGCTGGCGATGATCAACGACATCCTGGACTTGTCCAAGATCGAGGCGGGCAAGACCGAGTTGCTCAACGAGCCCTTCGATCTGCCACGCTTGCTCGAGGACAGCGCGACGATGATCCGCGCCCGTGCCGAAAGCCGAGGCATCGCACTGACCGTGGACATCGCTTCGAACACGGAACGTTTCGTCACCGCCGATGCCGGCAAGCTGCGCCAGATCCTGATCAACCTTCTGGGCAACGCGGTGAAATTCACGCGCCAGGGCAGCGTCGCCTTGCGCGCGCGGACTTGCGTGGAAGAGGAGCGGACGTGGTTGGAAGTGGAGGTCGAGGATACTGGCTCCGGTATCCCGCGCGAATCGCTGGAGAGCATCTTCCAGCCCTTCGTCCAGGTCCACTCCGCCATGGAGAATCAGGGGACCGGTTTGGGCTTGGCCATTACCCGTTCCTTCATCGAGATGATGGGTGGCCGCATCGTGGCGGCGAGTACGCCCGGCCGCGGCAGCGTGTTTCGGGTCAGGCTGCCGCTCGAGCGTTCGTCGGCGGAGGCAGTGGCTGTGCCCACAGCGCCCGCCCCCGAGGTGATCGGTTTGGCCAAGGATCAGCCGACGCCGCGCATCCTGGTCGTCGACGACGTGCTGGAAAACCGGCTGCTGGTGACCGGCCTGCTGACGCAGGCCGACTTCGCCGTGCAAGAGGCCGGGAACGGCGAACAAGCCCTCGCCCTGTTCGAGCAGTGGCGACCCGACCTCATCCTGATGGACATACGCATGTCGGTCATGGACGGCTTCGAGGCCACCCGGCGCATCCGGGCTCTGCCTGGCGGTGACGTGGTGAAGATCGTGGCCCTGACTGCCGGGGCGTTCAAGGAGGAGCGCGCCGCCGTCCTGGCGTCCGGCTGTGACGACATTCTGCTCAAGCCATTTCGCGCCGAGGAGATTTTTTCGATGCTGGCGCGACATCTGGTGCTGCGTTACCGCTATGCGGCGGCCACCGAGGATGTCTCGGCGCAACCCGCCGCGGCGCTCGGCAGCGCGACCATGGGGCCGCTGCCCGAGGAACTGTGTCGAGAACTCCGCGTGGCGGCGACGGCACTCGACATTGGTGAAACCGGTGCGGTGATTGCGAAAATACGCACCGTCGATGTTCAGGAAGCGGCCCGCCTGCAAGCGCTGGCGAACGACTACCGTTTCGGCGAGATTCTGGATCTGCTGGACTCGTCCCACCAGTGATCTCGGCGAGTTCTATGCCAACAGCGACTGGCTGCGGCGGCTCGGTCGCTACCACCGCGGCCCGGACGCCGTCTTCCGCGCCTGGTACAACACCTGGCTGTTCGCCCGCCTGCTGTTCCTGAGACCGCCGATGGCCGTGCGTTGCGCCGGCGGGTCCTGGTCGCTGGCGAGGGGAACCCCGCTGCCGGCAACGGCTTCGTCGGCGTGCTTGTGGAGCGCCTGAAACAGCCAGCCGCCCAGGTTGGTTGGTGGTGCGCCTGATTATGCCCCGCCTGGCGCCCGCGCAGGATGGACCCGCGCGGAAAAATGCGGCACCATCGCTCGCTCGCTCGTGGCGGGCTGGCGGAACGTCGCCAGGCGCTTGCAC
>NZ_JDSS02000018.1:72822-102449 GCF_000584955.1 Candidatus Accumulibacter vicinus | reverse complement strand
CATGCCGGCCCGTCATTCGCCTGCGTCGGCGGCATGCGCTCGGGATCGAGCGCCACCGCCCGCTCGGCGGGCACCGGCAAGGGCAACGCATCGGCAACAGGAGGAGTCAGGAATGGGACCTCGGGTTTTGGCGATTACCCCGGAAATCAGCCAGGTCGGCGGGCCGGGCCTGACGCACGGCAACGATGCGGCGGTCTACCTCGTCCACTTCGGCGAGCATGCGGCGCTGATCGACGCCGGTTGCGGCCGGGCGACCGATCGGCTGCTGCAGAACATCGAAGCGGCCGGCGTCGTGCCGGAGCAGATCCGGCACCTGCTGCTCACGCATTGCCACTACGACCACAGCGGCGGTGCCGCCGGCCTGCGACGGCGCTTCGGCTGGCCGGTGGCGCTGCACGCGCTCGAGGCGCCGTATCTGGAAAGCGGCGACGATCGGGTGAGCGCCGCCGCGTGGTACGGCGAGCATCTCGCAGCCTGCCCGGTCGATGTCCGGCTCGCCGACGGCGAGCGCTTTTTTCTTGGCCAGCGATCGCTTCAGGCGCTCCACCTGCCGGGGCACTCGCCCGGTTCGGTCGCCTATCTGGTCGAATCGGACGGTCGGCGAGTCGTTTTCGCCCAGGACGTGCATGGACCTCTGCACCCGGACCTGTTGTCCAAACGAAACGACTATCAGGCATCGCTGCGCAAGCTCCTGGCGCTGGAAGCCGACATCCTCTGCGAGGGGCACTTCGGCGTCTTCGTCGGACGAGCGGCGGTCGCCGCTTTCATCGAGCGCTTTGTCGAAGACTGACTGCTCCGCGGCCGGGAAGGCGTCGGCGGTTGTACCGCATCATGGACAGGAGAATGGGCATGAACACTGACGGAAGGCGGGCTTTCCCACCCGGCGGTGGACGATGAGCGCCACGCGCCGCGAGCGGGATTCCTTCGGCGGCATCGAGGTGCCGGCCGACCGGCTCTGGGGAGCGCAGACGCAACGCTCGCTCGAACACTTCTCGATCTCCAACGAACGCCTGCCCGAGGACCTGGTTCTGGCGCTCGTCGCGGTCAAGGCGGCCGCCGCACGGGTCAACGGCGAGCTCGGGCTGCTCCCGGCCGACAAGGCGGGCGCCATCGCCGCCGCCGCCGAGGAAGTGCTCGCCGGCCGCCACGCGCAGGAGTTCCCGCTTTCGGTCTGGCAGACCGGATCGGGGACGCAGAGCAACATGAACGTGAACGAAGTGCTGGCCAACCGGGCTTCGGAGCTGCTCGGCGGCGAGCGCGGCGAGGCGCGCGCCGTCCATGCCAACGACGAGGTGAATCTCGGGCAGTCTTCGAACGACGTCTTTCCCAGCGCCATGCATCTGGCCGCCGCGACCGGCATCGCCCACGCGCTGCGGCCGGCACTGGCGCGGCTCAGGGCGACGCTGGCGGCGAAATCGGCCGCCTTCGCCGAGATCGTCAAGATCGGCCGCACGCACCTGCAGGACGCGACGCCCTTGTCGCTCGGCCAGGAGTTCTCGGGCTACGTCGCGCAGCTTGAGCACGCCGAGTCGCTGCTCGACGGCGCGCTGTCGTCACTCTATCCGCTCGCCATCGGCGGTACGGCGGTCGGCACCGGGTTGAACACGCACCCGGAATTCGGCGCCCGCGTGGCGGCCGAACTCGCTCGCCGCAGCGGGCTGCCGTTTTACAGCGCGACCAACAAGTTCGCCGCGCTGGCGGCACGCGACGGCCTGGTCGCCGCGCACGGCACGCTGAAGACGCTCGCCGTGGCGCTGCTGAAAATCGCCAACGACCTGCGCTGGCTGGCGTCGGGGCCGCGCTCGGGAATCGGCGAGATCAGCCTGCCGGAAAACGAACCCGGCAGCTCGATCATGCCCGGCAAGGTCAACCCGACGCAATGCGAGGCGCTGACGATGCTGTGCTACCAGGTGATGGCCAACGATGTCGCCATCGGCCTGGGTGGTGCCGCCGGCAACTTTGAGCTCAACGTCTGCCAGCCACTGATTGCCTACAATTTTCTGCAGAGCGTCCGGCTGCTGGCGGACGGCATGACGAGTTTCGAGGCGCATTGCGTGCGCGGCATCGAAGCGCGTCGCGAGCGTATCGCCGAACTGCTGGAGCGCTCGCTGATGCTGGTCACGGCGCTCGTACCGCATATCGGCTACGACCGTGCGGCGGAAATCGCGCGGCATGCGCATCAGCACGGCAGCACGCTGCGCGAAGCGGCGCTGGCGCTCGGCCAGGTAACGGCAGAGGACTTCGACCGTTGGCTCAGACCGGCAGCGATGCTGTCGGGCAGCGACGGCGAGGCGCGCTGACTCGCCGATCAGCTGTGCTTGCCGCGGCTGCATACATGAATGCCGTTTTAAGCTGATCACCCGTTTCCGCGATGTCGCCGATGACGACTCGCTGATCGGGAGGTTCGTCTGGCATGTGCCCGCACCCGTTCCACCCTCCGGGTACTGCTACAAGTACCGATTGGTATCTGTTGTCGCTGGGCAGCGCGTAATCGATTTTGACAACGAGAGCGGCAAGGGCGATCGCCACCCTGTAGTCTTGCCCCGCGGGCGAAGATAGGGCCACTGATCTTCCGCGCTACTGCCCATCATCCCTTTACGCTCCAGTCCTGGATGACGCAGGCCAACCGACCCGTGCCAGGGTTTCGATCAAGGTGCGCTTGACGCCGAAATTGCGACACGCCGCCGCCTTGGGTTTTCCGACATGTCTCGGCATAACGATGGCCCGCCTTGTAACGTTCTGTGAGTAGCGCCAGGTAATGACAGCGTATATTTCATTAGTATCAAATGACAGGAGGTTCCGATTATGCCGAAACAAGTCATTTTTACGATGAAGCTGGAGCCCGAGTTGCGCGCCGAGTTCATGGCCGAAGCCGAGGCGGCCCATCGCCCGGCGTCGCAAGTGCTGCGCGAGCTCGTTCAGCGCCAGCGCGAGTCGCGCGAGTACGACAAGTTCTTGCGCCGCAAGGTCGAGGCCGGCCGGGCATCGATGCGCGCTGGATTGGGGCAGCCGAACGATGAAGTTGAGGCCGAATTCGCCGCCTGGCGTGCCAGTGTGGCAAGCCAGGCGTGAGGGTTGTTTGGACGCCTGAAGCGCAGCACGACCGTGCCGAAGTGTGGGACTACATCGCAGCCGACAATCCGCGCGCGGCGGCCCGGATAGATGAGATTTTGAGCGACGCGGCCGCCCGGTTGACCCAGCACCCCATGCTGGGCAAGCCGGGAACGATTCCCGGCACACGCGAGTTGATCCCGCACAAAAGCTATCGCTTGGTGTACCAGATCGACGGCGAAACGGTGTGGATACTGCCCGCCTGTGGCCGCCTGTGCGCGATTAAGAAAGGATCATGGCCACGATGAAACGGCGCGTTGACCGACTGCTTTCGAGCTAGACCGCGGCCGGCGGTAGGCGGCCAGAAGCGGTAATTCGTCCTCTGCGGTGAGCTGCCGGTGAGAGGGCTGCTCAACTCTGAAAGCGGCTGAAAGGGCAACGGAAGAAGGTCGGCCGAAGCCGTCGTTCGGCATGGTCCAATTCAGCGACCGCTAACGGCAAAGAACAGTATTCCAGAACAGCGCCAAAACGCCGGACACTCCGTCGGCCGCCAGTCTATTCGCAATCGGCGCGGCGTGGAGTTGCGTGGTAACTCCAGGATGCATAACCGCAAAATGGGAATGTTCGAGATAATGCATCCTATTAGGGGGAAACCATGATGAAATCGATCAGCGCTTTTGTAGGGCATAGCTTCACGGAGGACGATGCAACCGTTGTTAACGCGGTTCTAAACTACCTGTCACGTGTGGCCGAGTTGAATCCATCCTTTTCGTGGACTCACGCAAAGCACCCTGAACCTATATCGGTTGACGAAAAGGTCTTGGCTCTTCTCGAAGGAAAGAACCTATTTATTGGCATCTGCACACGCAAGGAACGAGTCGTTTCTTCCAATGCGCTCTCGTCTTGCTGGATGTCTCGCCAGAAACTGGCCGTCAAGGCAAATGCCCTTGAATGGAAAACGTCCGATTGGATAATCCAGGAAATTGGATTGGCCATCGGTCGCGGGATGGACATCATTCTTCTCGTCGAGGAGGGTATCCGCTCGCCGGGAGCGCTACAAGGAAATATCGAGCACATCTCACTGCACCGAGATGCGCCCGAACGATCATTCGACGCCTTGCTGGCGATGCTTGCTACCCTTACTCCTCGGCCAACTGACGGTGCTGCCGCAGCCGTGCCTCCAAGTTCGAGCGAGCCGGAAAAGTCGACCGATCACCCTGAACATGATCGGATTACGCCCAAACCCGAGTGGAATCGAGACGACTTCGAATTTGCAATGATGCATTGCGTTGCAACGAAGAACGATCAAGCGAAAGAGGTAATCGATAATGCGTTCCTTGCGTCCAAGGCAGGTGCCTCTGAAAAAGACAAAACGGAATGGTTAGCCTACAAGGAATATATCTGCATCGCACTTGGGCGTGGCGGCGATCTCTCAAGGCTTGAAGCGATTGCAACTGAATTGCCAGACAATGCCAACGTAACACTGCATCTGGCACGGAGCTATGCCCGATATGACGAACACGGAAAGGCTGCGTCTCTTTACCAGGCCGCCGCAGGACAGACCAAGTCAGTTATCTCCAAAATTGAACTGCTCGGTCAAGCAGCCCTATGTTTCGAAAAGGCAGGCAAGAAGGCAGACGCCGATCGATTGGCGAGCCAAATCCGGACTATCTGTGCAGACGCACATGAAGGTGAGATGGAACTTCTGCGCGCCGAGAAGGGCCTCGCGGAGTTCCGAAAGGATGATGACACCGAAATTGGATTGATGGAACGGCAGCTTGAACTGAATCCTACTGACAACGAAACCCGGTTTGGCCTCGCGTACAAGTACTCAAGTATTGGCCGGGCCAACATGGCCGCTTATCACTACTCACGAATTCGAACGTCTGCGAGAAGTGCTATTGCATGGAACAACTTCGGCGCCGCGCTTGAGTCGCTGAAATTGCCGGTGAAAGCCGTCAAGGCCTATCGGAATTCTGCTCACTTCGGCGAGACACTCGCCATGAGTAATCTTGCGCACCAATTTCTGAACGCCGGTTTTGTTGACGAAGCCAAACAGGTTCTTGATGAAGCTTTGCGCGTCACCGACCACCACAAGAACGTTGACAAGGCCTTGGGAGTTATTCGTGACCGTGTGGACGATGAAGAAAACCAGGAGACGTCGGTATACGAAAAGGCAAAGCCCGTTAGCGAATTCTTCCGATCTTTTGGGCAGGCACGAATCAAACCCCTCGTGATCGGATTGCAGGGAACATGGAAAACTCCTAGCTGCGATGTTGTAGTTCAGATAGATGGAACTTCTGTCGTAGCACGTGGCACGTATGAGGTCACGGCAACCGGACTTCTTGCAGCCGCGTTTATGGATACAAGAGCACCTGACTCCGCGCCGGTGAAATACTTTTTGGAATATCGGGGCGATCTCTACGGCCAAACGGTCAGTGGAACTGTTTCTCGCGGACCAGTCAGCACCACAAAATCGGCTGCCGCCTCAACACTCCTTGGTGCCGAAACCAAACCGACGTTCTTGATGTGGCTCGGCGATTCCGGAACTGTGATTTACGTCATGGAACGTCCAACGCCAGACGGATCTCGCTTCTATCAGCTCGAGAGAATTTAGCTTCGACGACTTCAAAGTCACTTACGCGCTCGCGTTTCATGGCCTCAAATCGATAAAGTCGAGCTCAGAGCTTCCCGCTGCTCAGGCGCAGCATCAGCGTCATGGGGTGTGCCGGCGAAGCCCGAAATCCGTAATGCTCGTAGAACTGCCTGGCTTGGTCGTGAATGGCGTGCACCAGCAAGGCTCTGACTCCCGCGTTTTGCGACACGACCACCGCCCGATTGACGGCATCCTGCAGCAACGCGGCGCCAAGTTTGATGCCTTGGGCGCGACGATCGACGGCGAGCCGGGCCAGCACCATCACCGGCCCTGGGTCGGGCCTATTGCGCCGCACTGAACTTGTGGCCCCGTCTGGTGTGACACAGCGCCGGCAGCCATCGCGTAATAGCCGTGGATGCGAAGGCCTTGATCGGTGACCACGAACGTGCGGCTGGCGCCGGTCAACTGGTTGGCCATGGCCCGTCGTTTGAGCCACTCATCGAGCACATCTTCGCCGCACTCGAATTCATCCGTGCGGTGCGCCGCCGTCAGTGGCTGCGGCGCGCCGAGTTGAAGGTTCATGCCTGGGTGGCTTCTGTTTCCCAAGGCGCCTTGACGGCCATGAGGCGCTCAAGCCCCGGATTGTCGGCGGGTGGCGCGTCGAGCATAGCGGTGAACTGTCGGAACTTGTCGGCGTCCAGATTGAAGAAAAGCTGGTCGAGCACCACCGATTGAGCTCTGTCGCAGGCGGCTTCGAGCATGAAGTCGGACCGGTTCTTGCCCAACAGGCGTGCCGCGTGATCAATCAAGTCGCGCTGCTCGGGAAGTGCACGCAGGTTGATGGCGGCAGCACGCATGCGATCCTCCTTTGACATCTACACAAAGAACACCTCCATCGTATGGTCGTGTGTAGCTGTGGTCAATACGCAGCCTTGTCCAGGCCACCAAGGAAATGGTTGAATCCTGAGCCCGCAACGCATCGGGAGGTTGTCTTATGCCGGAGTTTTGGGTACATTCGCGCCCTTGCGTTGCAGGGATTGGCAACGCTGATCCTGGTCCGTGATCTTGCGGCCATTGTGCTGCGCTACGGCTGCTGACTCATTGCTCCGCCGAGAGAGAGCGTCAACTGGAAACCATCGAAACCGCCTCTCGCCGGGCTCTTCCGCAGAAGCACATGCCGCCACGACCGGCATGAGCTTGCTCGCTACCCCCGCAAACATCGACCGCGCGCCCGTGCGGGGCTGGTGCCTGGCCGCCATTGCCGCCGCGCTCGCCGATGTCCTGATGTTCGTGATCCTGGATCGTGCCGGCGTGTCGCTCGAGCCTGCGCAGGCGCTGGCCTTTGCCGCCGCGCTGTTGGCCGCGCTCGGCGTGCTACGGAGCTTCGCCTGCGAGCATCGCTGGACGACGCTGTGCTTTGTCGTCGCACTCGCCTATCCGCTGCGCGCCGGCGTGCTCTCGCTGTTGGCGGCGCAGGGGTCGCCTCTCGTCGCGATCGTGCCAGCGGCGCTGGCGGGTGCGCTGACCCTGCTGCTCGGCGGCAGGGTGATTGCTGCGGGGACGCGCCGCCAGGATTTCGCCATTGCGGTGCCGCTGGCGGTCATCTATCTGCTGGTGCTGCGCCTGGTCTACCTCGGGCAGATCGAGCTGGCTCCGCAGGAGGCGTACTACTGGAACTATTCGCAGCATCTCGACATCGGCTACCTCGACCATCCGCCGCTGGTCGCCTGGCTGATCGCCGCCACCCTTGCCCTTGGCGATGGCGAGTTCTTCGTGCGCCTGCCGGCAGTGCTCTCCTGGGCGGTGATGCTTGCTTTCAGCGTCGCTTTTGCGCAGGACATGGCAGGGCGCGGCAACGCCCTGCGTACCGCCCTGCTGGCCGCGACGCTGCCGTTCTGCTTCGGCATCGGAGTGATGATCACGCCCGATGCGCCCCTCGCCGCCGCCTGGGCGGCGGCGCTGTTTTTCCTGCAGCGCGCACTGCTCGGCGAAAGCAGGGTGGCCTGGCTCGGCGCCGGGCTGGCGATCGGCATCGGCATGCTTGCCAAGTACTCGATGGTGCTGGTGCCGGCAGCCGCTTTCGTTTTCATGCTCGTCGATGCGCGTTCGCGCCGCAGCCTGCTCTCGGCGTGGGCCTGGGGGGGCGTGCTCGTCGCGCTGCTGGTGTTCTCGCCGGTCATCGTCTGGAACCTCCAGCACGACTGGGCGTCGTTCGCCTTTCAAGGTTCGCGACGGCTGGCGGCGCGGGCACCGCAGTTCAGTCTGCCGGAGTTCCTGGCTGCTGCGCTCCTGCTGCTGACGCCGCTTGGCGTGCTCGCCCTGTGGCGGCTGTGGCGACCGCGCGGCGACATGAGTGCCACTTTTCAGGCAACGCTGGCCAACGACGAGCGGACCTTGCTGACCGGACGGCGACGCCTGTTCATGCTGGTCTTGACGCTGCTGCCGCTGCTCGTCTTCGCGATATCGAGCCTGCGCGCGGAGACCAAGTTTCACTGGACCGGGCCGATCTGGCTGGCGATCCTGCCGGTGCTCGCGGCGACGATGACCCGGCCGGGACTCGGCGAAGGCACGCTCGATCGCCTGCTCGCCCGCGGCTGGGTGCCCCTGCTGCAGGCGCTGATGCTGGTCTACGCCTACGGCCTGTTCTACTACCCGGTCTGGGGGCTGGCCGGCCTGCGCGCCCACCACGACTATCTGGAAATGGGTTGGCGCGACCTGCGCGAACAGGTGCAGGCGATCGAGGAAGCGGTACTCCTTGAAACCGGCCGCCGTCCCGCCGTCGTCGGCCTCGACAGGCACAACACCGCCGACGAAATGGCCTTTTACGATCCGCGTGGCGACGGTGCCCGCGACACCGCCAGCCGGCACCTCTTCTTCAATGAAAACGCCGTGATGTACGAATTCTGGTTTCCGCGTTCGGCATTTGCCGGGCGCGATCTGATCGCGGTCTCGGGCTGGCGCGGCAACCTCGAAGATCCGCGTCTGCTTGCCACGGCCACGCGCCTCGGCCCGGTGCAGGCGCTTACTGCCAGGAAAGGCGGGGTCATCGTCGCTACCTACCATGCGCGGGTGGTCTATGGCTATCGTCCGGCACCGCTGCCATGATGAACATCAAGCTTCAGCGTGCCATCGATCGCTATCTCGGCGTGCCGCTGTGCGCGTTCGCGTCGCTGCTCGAACGGCTGCGCGCGTGGCGTGCGGCGCCGCAACGACCCGTATCGCCACCGCAGCGCATCGTCGTGATCCTGCTCTCGGAGATGGGCAGCCTGGTCCTCGCACAACCGATGTTCGCGCTGCTGCGCGCACGTTACCCGGCAGCCTCGCTGCATGTCCTGCTGTTCGGCAAGAATCGCGAGGTTCTCGATCTGATGGCCAGCGTCCCGCCGGAGAACGTCATCGCCATCGACGACCGCTCGCTGGGTGGGCTGCTGCGCACACTCCTCGCCGCGGTCCGCAGCTTGCGCCAGTTGCAACCGGATGCGGTGCTCGACTGCGAACTCTTCGCACGCATCAGCAGTCTGCTGTCGTGGCTGTCCGGGGCGCCGCTGCGGGTCGGTTTTCACCGCCACACGCAGGAAGGGCTGTACCGCGGTTCGTTCATCAACCGGCCGGTGCTCTACAACCCGTATCGCCACCTGTCGCTGCAGTTCCTGACGCTGGCGCGGGCGATCGAATCGCAGACCCATCCGCTCGACAAGGAGAGCCTCGACGAGGGCCCGCTGCCGTTGCCGGCGCTGTTGCCGGCATTCCGGACGGGCGAGGTCGAGGCCTTCGGCACGCGCTTTTGCGAAGACTTTCCGCTCATCGCGGGCCGGCGGCTGGCGCTGCTCTATCCGAGCGGCGGCATTCTGCCGATCCGCGCCTGGCCGGTGGCGAACTGGCGGCAGGTGGCCAGCGGTCTGCTCGCCGAGGGCTACGCCGTGGCGATCATCGGCCTGCCCGCCGACAAGGCGCTCGGTCGGGCACTCGTCGAAGCGGTCGCGCATCCCGACTGCATCGACCTCACGGGGTACACGAAATCGGTGCGCGAACTCGTCGCGCTGCTCGGGATCGCCGCGCTGCTGGTCACCAACGACGGCGGGCCGGCGCAGTTTTCTTCGCTGACCGGGGTGCCGACGGTGGCCTTGTTCGGCCCCGAGACCCCGCTGCTCTACGGCCCGCTCGGCGAGCACGCGTGCTGCCTGCACCTCGCACTTCCCTGCTCGCCCTGCCTGACCGCGTACAATCACCGCAACTCGCCGTGCGACGGCGACAACCAGTGCCTGCAGCGGATTGCGCCGGCGCAGGTGCTCGCCGAGGCGCGCATCGTCGTCACCCGTGCCCATCCGCCGGCTGATCGGGATGTGGCATGACGTGCTTCGAGAGGCTCCGGCAACTGCCGCTGCTGGGCCGTCTGTTGCGTCACCGATTCATCAAGTTCGGGATCGTCGGCGCGTCCGGGACGCTGGTCAACGTGGCCGTCCTCTATCTCGCGCAGGAGACCCTGTGGGTGACCATCACGCCGCCGTCGCTGCGCCTCAACCTGTCGCTGGCGGTCGCGATCTTCTTCGCCACAATCAACAACTTCCTGCTCAACCGCGCCTGGACCTGGCTCGATCGGCGGCCGCATGTGCACACCCCGATCCTCCTGCAGTTCGGCCAATACACGATCGCCTGCTGGCTGGGCATCGCACTGCAGTTCGCGCTGACACACGCCTTCGCCAGTCACCTGCATTATCTGCTGGCGAACGTGCTGGCGATCATCATCGCCAGCATCGCCAACTTCGTGCTCAATGATCACTGGACCTTCGGCCGCCTGCGTCTGCTGATCCGCCGCTGGCGTCGCCAGCACCCGCAGCACGGCGAGTCGATCGGGCCGCCAAGACGATGAACAAGCTCTGTTTTCAGTCGTTGCGGCGGCCGCCGGCGATGGCGCGCAGGAACTCGTTGCGCAACTGCGGCGAGTGCTCGAATTCGCCGCTGAACGACTGGGTAATCACCCGCTCGTCACCACGCCGGTCTTCGCCGAGCAGCAGGCACAACTGCTCGGCTTCGACCACGCAGGCCGCTCCGCGCGCCTGGCCGTGCTGCATCAGCGCGTCGGCAATATCGCGGGTCATCCATTCCTGATAGGTGAAGCGATGACCAATCGCATCGACCAGGCGGGCGATGCGACCGAAGCCGTGCAGGCGACCGCCGGGCAGATAGGCGACGTGCGCGACACCGCGAAAAGGCACCAGGTGGTGCGGGCAGACGCCATGTACGGCGATGCCGCGCACCACCACCAGATCGCTGCGCTGATCGGCAAAGCCATCGCCGAGCGCGGTCGCCGGGTCGAGGTCGTAACCCCCAAGCAGGCGGCGCTGCCAGAGTTCGCAGACGCGCTGCGGGGTTCGCCCGATGTGCGCGGCATCCGGCGCAATCCCGCAGGCGGCCAGCAGATCGCCGACCGCGCGCTCGAAAGCGGCCGGGTCGAAGGCATGCTGGCGTGGAATGCCGATCTCGTTTGCGGATGCGGGCGCGGGGTCGGGGTGGCTGCAGTCGGACATGGCTTGCTTCCTTTTGGCATGGCGGGCAGGGGAGATGATACACGCGTGATTTCGTTTGACGCAGCAGGCCATCCAGGCGGTTGATGAGCGATAATGCCGGGCTTGGGATATTTTCGCGATTGCCGGTGCCGGTGCTGGCGCTGGCGTCGCTGCTTCGGTTGGGAAGGACCGGCATGAAGAGCGTTGATGATTTCCGTCTGCAGTTCGGCAAGAAGGAACTGGTACCGATCGTGATCGGCGGCATGGGTGTCGATATTTCGACCGCCGAACTGGCGCTCGAGGCCGCCCGACTCGGCGGTGTCGGACATATTTCCGATGCCATGGTCAATACCGTTGCCGATCGGCGGTTCAACGCCAAGTTCGTCAAGGACAAGCTCCGGCAGTACAAATTCAACGTCGCCAATACCGACAAATCGATGGTTCGTTTCGATCTCGGGCAGCTCGCCGAGGCCACCCAGATGCACGTCGGCAGAACCATGGAAGCCAAGCGAGGCGAGGGCCTGATCTTCGTCAACTGCATGGAGAAGCTGACCATGAACGCCCCGCGCGAGACGCTGCGCGTGCGCATGGCCGCAGCGCTCGACGCCGGCATCGACGGGATCACGCTGGCGGCCGGCCTGCATCTCGGTTCCTTTGCGCTGATCGAGGATCATCCGCGTTTCCGCGATGCCAAGCTCGGGATCATCGTTTCCTCGCTGCGCGCGTTGCAGTTGTTCCTGCGCAAGACCGCCCGCTGCCGGCGATTGCCCGACTACGTGGTGGTCGAAGGACCGCTGGCCGGAGGACACCTGGGTTTCGGCATGGACTGGGCAAATTACGATCTGGCAACGATCTTCGCCGAGATTCATCGCTATCTGCAGGCCGAGCAGCTCGATATTCCCCTGATTCCGGCGGGTGGGATCTTTACCGGTAGCGATGCCGTGTCGTTTCTCGAAAGCGGTGCAGCCGCCGTCCAGGTGGCGACGCGCTTTACCGTGTCGAAGGAGTGCGGCTTGCCGGAGGACGTCAAACAGCGTTATTTCGAAGCCAGCGAAGATCAGATCGAGGTCAACCAGATTTCCCCGACCGGCTACCCGATGCGCATGTTGAGCAACAGTCCGGCGATTGGCGACGGAATTCGGCCCAATTGTGAGGCCTACGGCTATCTTCTCGACAGTACCGGCAATTGTTCGTACATCAGTGCGTACAACCGGGAGGTGGAAGCGAATCCCGGCGTCAAGAAAATAACGGTCCGCGACAAGACCTGTCTGTGTACGCAAATGCGCAACTTCGATTGCTGGACCTGCGGCCACTATGCGTACCGCCTCAAAGACACCTCCAGGCGCCTGCCGGATGGCAGCTACCAGTTGCTGAGCGCGGAGCATATCTTCCGCGATTATCAGTTCAGTACCGACGGCAAGATCGCGGTGCCGGCATAGTGCGCGTGCCGCCGGGCGTTGTTGCCACCGCAGGGCAGGGTTCTGGCCGATGCTGAGCTATCGTCACGCCTTTCATGCCGGCAACCACGCCGATGTCCTCAAACACCTGGTGCTGGTGCAACTGACGCGCTACCTCGGCCAGAAGGACAGCGCTTTCTGGTACGTCGATACGCACGCCGGGGCGGGGGCTTATGCGCTCGATTCCGGGCATGCAGCCAAGCTTGCCGAGTACCGGGACGGCATTGGACGGTTATGGGGGAGGCAGGATCTGCCGTCGGCCCTGCAGGACTATCTCGGCCTGGTGCGCGCAGCCAATCCCGATGGTCGTCTGAAGATCTACCCCGGTTCGCCTTCCCTGGCGATGGCGACGATGCGGACACAGGACCGCCTACGGTTTTTCGAGCTGCACAGCCGCGATGTCATGCGTCTGCGAGACCATTTCGCGGCCTGCGGCAAACGCGTGATCGTTGAGGAGAGCGACGGATTCGCGGCCCTCAAGGCCTTGTTGCCGCCGCCGCCGCGGCGAGCAGTGGTCCTCATCGACCCGCCGTACGAGGAGCGGCGCGATTACGATCGGGTGGTGCATTCGCTCAGGGAGTGCCTGTCGCGCTTTCCTGGCGGCACCTATCTGCTGTGGTATCCCCAACTGACCCGGCTCGAAGCGCACCATTTGCCGCCGCGCCTGAAGCACCTGCCGGCAAGCCGCTGGCTGCAGGTTACGCTACGCGTCAGAACGCCAGCCAGCGACGGTTTCGGGATGCACGGCAGTGGCCTGTTCGTGATCAATCCACCCTGGACCCTGGAAGCGACCTTGCAGGCAGTGATGCCCTGTCTGGTCGAGCGACTCGGGCAGGATGCAGGCGCGGGTTACACGCTTGAAAGTCAGGATTCCGCCCGCTAGGGATGGCGAGCATGGGACTCAAACTGCCAGGCTTCATCGCGCTCCCCGGCCGCTGTCGTGGCCGCGCAGGGCAAGGGTGTCGGCTTGCTTGGGCGCCATCGACAGCAGGTGCGGCGGCATCACCAGTGTACAATGGCCGCTTTGAACCATGGGAGAAGCGATGATGACTGCGACAAAGGGACTTTCCGATCCGGCCACGGGTCAACCGGCCGTATCCACCAGACCCCGTCGGCTGGCCCACCAGGCCACGCTCATCGGCGGCATTGCCGGCACCCTGCTGCTCGGCGGCTGTGCCGAATTGACGGGCCCATCGGGCGACGTGACGGTCAGTGATCCGACACGGATCACGCGCAGCGGCTTTCTCAGTGACTACCCGCGTCTGAAGAAAGCGCCCGGTAGCGACGGCGCGCTGTGCTGGCGGAACCCCGATGTCGACCTCAAACGCTACGACAAGGTGCTGATCACCCGCATTCTGGTCAGCCTCAAGGCGGATCAGCAGGAGGCGGTCGACCCGACCGACCTCAAGGCACTGGTCGATTATTTCCACAATGCCCTGAACAAGTCCCTGAAACCGCAGATGCAGATCGTCACGCAACCCGGGCCGGGGGTCCTGGTGTTGCGGATCGAGCTCACCAACCTGGTGCCGACGCAGGTCAGCCGGAGTCTGGCAGGCACCGCGATCCCCTACGGCTTCGTCGCCGAAGCTGCTTCCGGTCCGGCATCGGGGAGACCTGCGGGTTCGACGCCTTATCTTGGCGAGACCGGCATCGAAATGCAGTTTCTCGACGGCGCCAGCAACGTCGTTCTTGGCGAGTGCGCCGATGCGCAGATCGGCCGCAAGTACGCCGCCGACATTGATGCCGGCGCGGCCGCTGCCACCAATACCTGGATCAAGGGTTACATGAGCTCGTTCCAGAGCTGGTCGTACGCGCGCGACGCTTTCGACAAATGGTCGTTGCAGATCGCCGATCGATTGGCCGTGCTGCGCGGGGTGAAACCCCGGTAGCCCGTTCGGGTCAGGACAGCATGAGCATTTCAACCAGCAGGCCGACGACGGCGCAGGCCGCGATGACGACAATGACATTCTGCCGGTAGCAAAACAGCGCGACCGCGGCACCGAGAGCGATCAGCGCGGAGATCCAGTCGAAGCTGCCGGCGAAACCTCGCGGCCAGAGGACATGGTAGCCGAAGAACAGCGCCAGATTGAGGATCACGCCGACCACCGCCGCGGTGATGGCGGTCAGCGGTGCGGTGAATTTCAACTGGTTGTGGGTGGTCTCGACCAGCGGTCCGCCGAGCAGGATAAAAACGAACGACGGCAGAAAGGTGAACCAGGTCACCAGCGAGGCAGCGACTGCGCCGGCAAGGAACAGGCTGTCCGGGCCGAAAACGGCCTTGAGGTAGCCACCGACGAAGCCGACAAAAGCGACCACCATGATCAGCGGCCCGGGCGTGGTTTCTCCGAGCGCGAGGCCGTCGATCATCTGGGTCGCAGTCAGCCAGCCGTAGTGTTCGACGGCCCCCTGGTAGACGTAGGGGAGAACGGCATAGGCGCCGCCGAAGGTCAGCAGCGCGGCCTTGGTGAAAAACCAGCTCATCTGCGTCAGCGTGTGCTGCCAACCATAGGTCGCAGTCAGCAGGCCCATCGGGATGGCCCACAGAAGAGCCGCGACGATGAGCACCCTGATCAGTCTGTACCATCCGAAGCGGGCATGCTCGGGAGTTGGCGTGTCGTCGTCGATCAAGGCCGGACCGAACACGGCTTCGACCGGGCCGTGGCCGCCGCCAAGCTGGAATTTCTCGGGGGCGACATGTCCGCCGATGTAGCCGAGCAGTGCGGCTACCGCGACGATGACGGGAAACGGCGCGGCGAGCGCGAAGATGGCGACGAAGGAAGCCGCCGCGATCGCCCAGAGGAACGGGTTCCTCAGGGCACGCAATCCGATCCGGTACGCCGCCTGGACGACAATGGCGGTGACTGCCGGCTTGATCCCGTAAAACAGACCAGCCACCAACGGCGTCTCGCCGAAGGCGATATAGACCCAGGACAGACCGATCAGAAGCAGCAGCGAGGGCAGCACGAACAGGGTTCCGGCGACCATGCCGCCACGCGTGCGATGCATCAGCCAGCCGATGTAGGTGGCCAGTTGCTGGGCTTCGGGACCGGGGAGCAGCATGCAGTAGTTGAGTGCGTGCAGAAAGCGACGCTCGGAAATCCAGCGACGGCGTTCCACCAGTTCCGCGTGCATCATCGAAATCTGTCCTGCCGGGCCGCCGAAACTGATGCATCCGAGCTTGAGCCAGAAGGCAAACGCCTGCCAGAAGCTGACTGAGGGGGGGGCTGCAGGGTTCGCGAGGCCGTGGTTCATGTCATTTCCCCCCGAATCAGCGCCACCAGATCTTCGGTCGATGGCAAGGCACTGGCTTCGCCTTCGGCAAGAATGCTCTCGGCGAGCGCGCGTTTTTCATGGTGCAGGTCGACGATGCGTTCCTCGACGGTGCCCCTGGTGACCAACCGGTAAACGGTGACCGGTCTGGGCTGTCCGATGCGGTGCGCACGTCCCGTCGCCTGATCCTCGGCCGCCGGGTTCCACCACGGGTCGGTGATCACCACGTAGTCGGCGGCGGTGAGGTTGAGGCCGAAGCCGCCGGCCTTGAGACTGATCAGGAAGAGGTCGCCTTCGCCGGCCTGGAATGCGGCGACCCGGCGCGTTCGCTCGGCGGCGGGAGTGGCACCGTCGAGGTACTGATAGCGGATTCCGGCTGCGTCGAGCGGTTCGCGGAGGATGGTCAGGAAATCGACGAACTGGCTGAAGACCAGCGCCTTGTGGCCGTTGGCAATGAGCTCGCTGGCCAGTTCGCCAAAGGCCTGCACCTTGGCACCGCTGATCCCGAACTCCGGGCTGCACAGGCGCGGGTCGCAGGCGGCGCGCCGCAGGCGCGTCAGCTGCGCGAGGATGTTGAAGCGGGATTGAGTTTCCGGCGTGCTGTCGAGCGTGCTGCTGATCTCGTTTGCGGCTTCGCGGCGCAGGGCTTCGTAATGCGCAGCTTCGGCACTCTCCGGGCTGACCGTCAGGATCAGCTCGATGCGTGGCGGCAGTTCCTGCAACACTTCCGCTTTGCTTCGTCGCAGCACGAAGGGACCGATCAGGCGCTTGAGGACATGCTGGGCGTCGCGGTCGCGGTTGCGTTCGATCGGACCCGCGAAGCGCTCGTTGAAGCGGTTGACGGTGCCGAGCAGGCCGGGATTGGCAAAACGCATGATCGACCACAGGTCGGCGAGGCGGTTTTCCACCGGCGTTCCGGTCAGCGCCAGGCGAAAATCGGCCTTGAGCTCGAACACCGCCTGCGAGCGCTTGGCGGCTGCATTCTTGATCGCCTGTGCTTCGTCGGCGATCAGCGTGTGCCAGTTGCGCCCGGTGAAGCGTTCCTGCGCGAGTTGCAGCAGCGTGTAGGAGACGATCAGCAGATCCTGCGGCCCGGCCTGGCTGACCAGTTCCTCGCGTTCGCTGTCACCGGCGTCGCTGTAGATGCGGGCGTTGAGCGTCGGTGCAAAACGACGTGTTTCGGCGAACCAGTTGCCGCATACCGAGGTCGGTGCGATGACCAGCGCCGGCCCGCTGGCGGCGCGCTCGAGCAGCACGGCGAGTGCCTGCAGCGTTTTGCCCAGGCCCATGTCGTCGGCCAGACAACCGCCCATGCTGGCGGTCGCCAGACGCATTGCCCACTGGTAGCCGTCTTCCTGATAGGGCCGCAGCCTGACCTGCAGCAGGCTCGGCAGTTTCGGTTCGGTGGACTGGGCGCTGCGCAAGCGCTCGAGGGCCTCGCGAAAATCCTTGCCGGCGTCGAGCCGGGTGCCATCAAGAATCTCGTCGAGCCAGGCGGCGGCGATCGTGGGTGCCTTGCTCCCCTGCTTGTCGGTTTCGATAACCGCTGCGAGTTCGCTGAGCTTTTGTTTGAGTGAGCGCGTCAAGGCTGCATAAACACCGTCACCCATCGGGATGAAGCGGGATTTTTCGCGTGCCGCCGTCAGCAGGGTTTCGAGCTGCAGTACCAGGCCCTCGTCGAGCGTCACCTGCCCGGAGAGGCGGAACCAGTCGTGCTCGCGGCTGACGCTGACACCGAGCTGCCGCGTATCGACGCTGACGACGCGAACGGCCTTGCCCTTGGGCCATTCAACCGCGGCAATCGCGGCCAGCGTCGGCAGCGTTTCGACCGCCCCGAGTGCCTGCTCGGGGTCTTCGATCAGCCACTCGCTGACGCCGTCGCTGCCGTCGAGGAAGGGCAGGGCGTCGAGTACCGCTTCGAGATGCTGGCGCTCGCTCTGGAGGTTGCGTTCGGTGCCGACGCTTTCGCCTCCGAGCACGCTCATCAGGCGGAGTCGGCCGCTGCCTGCCGGCAGGCGCGGGCCGTCGGGCCCCAGCGGTGTCACTACCAGGCGCAGCGCCAGGTGCTCGCCGACCGGCGAGAGTTCGGCACGCAGGCGTGAATCGCTGGCGACCTGTCGGGAAGCCTGTGCCGAGTCGGCGTGTACCTGGAAACGTCCGGACAGCGCACGCAAGGTCTTTTCGACTTCGGCCTGCGCTCCCGGCGCATTGGCGGGAATGGCTACGCGCCTCGAGATGAGCTGCGCAGCCTGCTGCTGCGCCGTCGAAAAACGCACCAGCCGGAGACGCTGCGGGCCGTCCTGGACGAGCGTGAGCAGGCGCAGCGCTTCGTTCTCGCGACGCATCTCAGCGTCTTCGACATAGAGGTACGCGCTTTCGACGACGGGTCGCAACGGTGGCTCGATGCGCATCACGAAATGTTCGCCCTGACGGACCAGTTCCAGCTCCGGCTGCGTTTCGCTGAGTTCGACGAATTGTTCCGGCGCGTTTGCCAGGACGATGCACGGATGGCCCACCAGGGCGACGATCGCCGTTGGCAGGTCGATGCGATAGCGGTTGCTGTAACCGCGCTCGGGGCGCAGCGCGCGCGCCACCTTGGCATCCCACGCCGGCAGATGTTCGTTGCCGAAGATTTTCACGAGGCTCAGCACGCGGGGTCGGCCCCAGCCGCGCTGAACGCGCTTCTGTTCGAGCGGTTTGATGCCGAGCAACTGGCCCTCCTTGCCGATCTCGATGGCCCAGAGCAGGCGTGTCGTTTCGCTGCCGGCGTCGGCAGCAGTCTGCTCGCCGCCGAGTGATTGCAGGGCGTCGAGAATCACGCGCCATTGCTCGCCAGCCGCGGCGACAAAATAGCCGGTCGGTGGATCGCGTCCGGAAAGCAGCTCTTCGGCGCCACGCAGCATGTGGCTTGGCAACTTCAGATGAGCGTTCAGCAGTTTTCGCCGCAGGGCCATGATCGTCTCATGCCAGCCGCTGGCCGTATGCCGTGTAATCTGCCTACCTGGCGCAGTGATCGTCTCGCTACCCAGCCAGGCCGAGAGCAGAATGGCCCAGAACGAATCCAGTTCCCAGCACTGTTCCTGGTTTCGGACCGGCTGGAAAGCGGCATGGATGATCGGCGTCTTGCCGAGACGAACGTCGATGGCATGGACCCAGCGCCCCCATTTGCTGAATACACTCGGATCGCGCTGGCCGGCTTCGCCGATGCAGAACTTGCGCGCCAGTTCCAGATGCTTCGGGGTCGACTGGGCGAGCAATGCGAGTGGGTAGAGCCAGCCAATACTTTCGGGCAGCAGGTGTTTGCTGCCGCCGATTTCGCCCTTGCGCTGCTTCAGTGCTGCCTCGAAGGCGGCCTGCCCGGCTGCCCACTGGCTATCGACGACCAGGGCTGCGGCCCGGATCGCGGCAGCGAGGCCGTTATCGAGCCCCTGCAGCGTTTCCTGCAACAGTTCAGCGTCACTGCGTTGCAATGCCAGCTCGGCAAGCGCCGAACGCAGATCGTCGGACACCTGGTCGGGGCGCCGCCTGAGCTGGTCAAGAGCCCACTCCGCGATCGGGTTGAAATCCGGCGCCCAGTTCAAGCATATCGATGCCACGCCCAGGCAGGCGAGCCGCGAGCGTTCGACCGGATCGATGGACTCGAAACTGGGGCCGTCGAAGCCGAGCAGGAGGGCCTGCGTGAGGATGAAGTTCCAGTCCATCGAACGTGCGACCCGTTGCCGGATCGCTGAGAGCTCTTCGCTCGGTGTGCCGGAAAAGAACTTGGCGCGCACATAGGCAATGGTCGCCGGAAGACTGCTGCTCGGCCAGTAGTAGCCGAAGCGCGTGAGGTCGAAACCATCGAGTTTGGCGATCAGACCCGGCAGGCAGTTTCCTGGCCGGGTCTCGAGCAACTGCCGGTAGAGCGGCGCACGCAAAGCGTCCACGAGTTGAAAGGCGGTGGGGTGGCGCGCCGCATCGTCGAGCAGCAGTTTCTTGTCCTTGAGTTCTTGGACCGCGTTCTTTACATCGTTGAAGGTGAACGCTCTTCCGGTGCTGGTGGTCAGACCACTCAAACCGAGCAGGTGGTGTACGTCGGTCTGCGTACGGGCGGTCCACAACAGTGCGCAGGCCAGGGCTGCCTTGTGCGTGTCGGGAGTCAGTCCATGCTTGTCGAGTCGCTCGATGGCGGTGTTGTTCAAGGCGTTCTTGAGCATGGCGGCAGCTTCGGAAAGGGGAGGATAGGTTTGTGAATGAATCAGCCGCGGTGCAGCAGCATGGCGTCACCATAACTGAAGAAGCGATAACGCCGATTGATCGCGTGCCGATACGCGCTGCGGATGGCATCCAGTCCGGCAAAAGCCGAAACGAGCATCAGCAGCGTCGATTTCGGGAGGTGAAAATTGGTGATCAGCCGGTCTACGACGCGAAAGTGGTAGCCCGGAGTGATGAAGATGTCGGTTTCGGCCGCGCCAGCGTGCAGCTCGCCGTGCGCTGCAGCCGCTTCGAGCGCACGCAGGCTGGTCGTCCCGACGGCGATGACCTGGCCGCCGCGGGCACGCGTGCGGGCGATCGCAGCGGCCGTCGCCGGCGGAATTTCGAAACGTTCGGCGTGCATGCGGTGCTCGGAGATGCGCTGTACTCGCACTGGCTGGAAGGTGCCGGCACCGACGTGCAGCGTCAGCCAGGCGATCTCGGCACCGCGCTTTGCGAGTTCGGTCAGCAGCGCCTCGTCGAAGTGCAGGCCGGCAGTGGGCGCAGCGACGGCGCCGGGGTGGCGGGCGAAAACCGTCTGATAGCGCGCTTCGTCGGCAGCGCTGGCCGCGTGCGTGATGTAGGGCGGCAAGGGCAGGCGGCCGTGGCGATCGAGCAGGCTCCAGAGATCATTCTCGCCGACTGGTTCCAGCAGTTCCAGGTCGAAGAACTCGTGCTGTTCACCGCTACGCCCGCGTACGCTGAGCAGGATGGCATTTTCAAGAAGGATGCGGCTGCCGGCTTGCGGCGCTTTGCTGGCGCGGATTTGTGCCACGGCATGGCGAGCATCGACGATGCGCTCGATCAGAACCTCGACCTGGCCGCCGCTTTCCTTCCGCCCAAAGAGGCGCGCGCGGAGCACGCGCGTATCGTTGAACACCAGCAGATCGCCGGCATCGACGATTTCCGGCAGCTCGCTGAAGTGGCGATCGTGGATGGTGCCGTCGGCCAGTTGCAACAGACGACTGGCGGTGCGTTCTGCGGTCGGATGCTGGGCGATCAGTTCGCCGGGAAGATCGAAGTCGAAATCGTCGAGTGTCAGCATGCGTGGGGGGTCTGTAGAGGGTGGCCGGGCAAGCGCCGGCGCAGAACGGAATGTTATCTGCTTGTTCCTGACTGGAGAATCAGCGATAATCAGAGCCTCTTCCGGCTCGCGAGTTGCGAGCCACAGCCGAGATGGCGGAATCGGTAGACGCAGCGGACTCAAAATCCGCCGGTGGAAACATCGTGGGGGTTCGATTCCCCCTCTCGGCACCATCCAGAACAGCGCATGCTTGCAAAGCTTCGGATTGTAACACGCCCATTAGAACGCCCATCAAGGTCTGTGCGTCGGTGTTACGGCGTGCATGCCGGTGCCGCTAGCGGAACCCTGCCTTGAACTCACCAGAGCCAGTTCAGTCGCGTATCGTCATCGCCTCGCGTGAGTCGCGCCTGGCTCTGTGGCAAGCCGAGCATGTCCGTGGATGCCTGATGGAGTTATACCCACGGAGTCGCATCGAGATCCTCGGCATGACGACTCGCGGCGACCAGATCCTCGACCGTCCGCTGTCGGCGATCGGCGGTAAAGGGTTGTTTATCAAGGAACTCGAAGTGGCGATACAGGAAGGCCGTGCTGACCTCGCCGTGCATTCGATGAAGGACCTGCCGATGGAAATGCCTGCAGGCTTCACCCTCGCAGCCATTTCGGCGCGTGAAAATCCCTGCGATGCCTTTGTTTCGAACCGCTTTGCCGGGCTCGACGAGTTGCCGGCCCAGGCCGTGGTCGGAACTTCCAGCCTTCGTCGCGCAGCGATCCTGCGCGCCGGATATCCGCAACTTGTGATCCGCAGCCTGCGTGGTAACCTCGATACGCGGCTCAGGAAGCTCGATGCGGGTGAGTACGATGCGATCGTCCTCGCTGCCGCAGGCTTGATACGTCTGGGCCTGGCAGCACGGATCAGGTCTATCCTGACGCCAGAGCAGTCACTGCCAGCACCAGGGCAAGGAATCCTCGGGATCGAGGCCGCATCAGGGCGTGCTGACATCATGGCCCTGCTGGAACCACTCAACGACAGCGAGAGCGCGCACTGTGTGCGCGCCGAACGGGCCTTTTCGCGTGCTTTGGGGGGGAGCTGCCAAGTCCCGCTCGCTGCCTACGCGTTGCTCGATCGCGGTCATCTCTGGCTGCGTGGCTTCATCGCGACGCCGGACGGCAAGCAGATGATCGCCGGGGAACAGTACGGTGCGCCGGAAGACGGCGAGTCGATCGGTTACCTGCTCGCGCAGAGGCTGCGTGAACAGGGGGCCGAGGTCATCCTGGAGAAACTCGCCAGCGGCCAATGAAGCAGCCCTTGCGCGGCCTGACGATCGTCGTGACGCGCCCGCGCGCGCAGGCGTCGCGCCTGGCTGGCTGGATTGCCGAGCAGGGCGGCGAGCCGCTGATCTTTCCGCTGCTCGAGATTTCTCCGGTCATTGACCCTGCCCCCTTGCAGGCGGCAATCACGCGTCTCGGAGACTACTCGCTGGCGATTTTCATCAGCCCGAACGCAGTCGATTTCAGTGTCCCGGCGATTCTTGCCAGACAGGCGTGGCCATTGGGTCTGCGGGCGGTGGCGATTGGCCAGAGCAGCGTCGCGCAGCTTGCCCGTTATGGCATCGACCATGCGCTGGCGCCGGTCGAGCGCTTCGATTCGGAGGCGCTGCTCGAACTTCCGGAAATGCAGTGCGCGGGCGTTGCCGGCAAGCGTGTGCTGATCTTTCGCGGTAACGGTGGCCGCGAACTGCTGGCCGATACCCTGCGCGAACGGGGCGCCGAAGTCGACGCCGTGAGTTGCTACCAGCGCTCGGCACCGGCTGACCCGGCCCCGCTGCAGGCGCTATGGCGCAGTGGCCAACTCGACGCACTGACGATTTCATCGAGCGAGGGCCTGCGCAATCTCGTCGGCCTGCTCGACGCCCCGGCGCGCGCCTGTCTGCGCGGCACGCCGATGTTCGTGCCGCATCAGCGCATCGCCGAGCTGGCGCAGGCGCTTGCCATGCGGCAGGTTATCCTGACCGGAGCAGCCGACGCCGGGATCATCGCAGCACTATGCAGCCATGATTGGCAGCGATCATGAACCAACAACCGGCCCCGCAGCCGGGGCTTCCGTCCAGTCGCGTGGTGCCAGCATGTCGTAGAGCGCGGCTTCGGCGCTGCCGGCTTCAGGATGCCAGTCGTAGCGCCATTTGACGACCGGAGGGAGCGACATCAGGATCGATTCGGTGCGCCCGCCCGACTGCAGGCCGAATAGCGTGCCGCGATCCCAGACCAGGTTGAACTCGACATAACGTCCGCGTCGGTACGCCTGGAAGTCACGTTCGCGTTCGCCGTAGGGCAGGGCCTGCCGCTTTGCAATGATTGGCAGGTAGGCTTCCGTAAACGCGTCACCAACCGCCCGGGTCAGCGCGAAGCAGCGCTCGAAGCCACCTTCGCTGAGGTCGTCGAAGAAGATGCCACCGACTCCGCGCGGTTCGTTGCGGTGCTTGAGGAAAAAGTACTCGTCGCACCATTGCTTGTAGCGCGCATGCGTGTCTGCTCCAAAGGGCTGCAACGCCTGCTTGCAGGTCATGTGGAAATGCCGGATGTCTTCGGCAAAGGGGTAGTAGGGAGTCAAGTCCATGCCGCCGCCAAACCACCAGGCAGGGTCGGCATCGGCCCGGGTTGCGATCAGGGCGCGCACGTTCATGTGCGCGGTCGGGCAGTAGGGGTTTTCCGGATGCAGGACCAGCGAAACGCCCATCGCGGCGAAGGCGCAGCCCGCCAGTTCGGGGCGTTTGGCGGTCGCCGAGGCCGGCAACGCGGCGCCGCTGACCTGCGAGAAAGCGACGCCGCCGCGTTCAATGACACGACCTCCCTCAAGGATGCAGGTGCGGCCGCTGCCCGCGAGTGGCGAGTGGACTTCCTTTTCCCAGGGGTCGGCGCGGAAGCTCGCGCCGGCACGGCCCTCGAGCGTTTCGATTGCCGTGACGATACGCGTTTGCAGGTCGGTGAAGTACGCCTTGAGGCGGGTCGGGTCAATCATCCCTGGCCCGCAACCGCAGGTGCCGTGGCGGCTGGTGACTGTCTGGCCTCGCTCACCGGCTGACTGCGCGGTGGCCGATGTCGCGGCGATACTGCATGCCGTCGAAGTGGAGGTCGATGATTATGTCATAGGCGCGTTTCTGTGCCTGCCTGACGTTGTCGGCAAGTGTCGTGACACACAGCACACGTCCTCCGGCGGTGACGATCCGGCCATCACGCTCGGTGGTGCCGGCATGGAAGACATGACTGTCGTCGCTGTCCTGCGGTAGACCGCTGATCAGATCGCCGGTGCGCGGAGTACCGGGGTAGTTGGCTGCGGCCAGCACGACGCCCAGCGCGACACGACGGTCCCAGCTCGCTTCGACCAGGTTGAGCCGGCCGGCGACGGCATGGTCGAGGAGGGTCAGCAGGTCGGATTTCAGGCGCATCATGATGGGCTGTGTTTCCGGGTCGCCGAGGCGGCAATTGAACTCGACGGTCTTGACCGATCCGTCCTTGCCAATCATCAGGCCAGCGTAGAGGAATCCGGTGTAGGGGATACCGTCGGCAGCCATTCCCCGTACCGTCGGCAGAATGATCTCGCGCATGGCGCGGGCGTGGACTTCCGGCGTGACCACGGGTGCTGGTGAGTAAGCGCCCATGCCACCGGTGTTGGGGCCGGTATCGCCGTCGCCGATGCGCTTGTGATCCTGAGTCGACGCCAGCGGCAGTACATTCTTGCCGTCGACCATGACGATAAAACTGGCTTCTTCGCCTTCGAGAAATTCTTCGATCAGCACGCGTGCTGGGGCCGAGTCTTTCGCCGGGCTGTCACCGCTGGCGGGGAGCATCCGGTCAATCGCGTCATGGGCTTCAGAGAGGTCCATGGCCACCACCACTCCCTTGCCGGCAGCCAGTCCATCGGCCTTGATGACGATCGGCGCGCCCTGCTGGTCGACGTAGGCGTGCGCCGCGCGGCTATCGGAGAAGGTTGCAAAGCGGGCGGTGGGAATGTTGTGCCTGGCCATGAAGCGCTTCGCGAAGTCCTTCGAGCTTTCGAGTTGGGCGGCTTCCCTGGTCGGACCGAAGATCTTCAGACCGCGGTCGCGAAAAAGATTGACGATGCCGGCAGCGAGCGGCGCTTCGGGACCAACTACCGTGAGATGGACCTTGTGCTTGGCGGCGAAGTCAGCGAGCGCTTCGGGGTTGGTGAGGTTGACGTTTTCGAGTTCACGCTCGCGCGCCGTGCCCGCGTTGCCAGGCGTGACGAAGACCTTCTGCAAACCGGGGGTCTTCGCCAGCCGCCAGGCGAGTGCGTGCTCGCGACCGCCTGAGCCGATGACCATTAACTTCATGACAGCCCTCTCCCCACCAGAACTTGAACTGCTGTGTGTACCCTCTGGCGCGCACCCGTCGAGCTGCGCCGTGCCTCGCCACTGACGACTCTGACCATGATCTTCTGCACCGTGTCCTCCCCGGCATCACTCAAAGAATCAATGCCGGAAGTGCCGGGCACCGGTGAACACCATCGCCAAGCCATGCTCGTCGGCGGCAGCGATCACTTCCTCATCACGCATCGAGCCTCCAGGCTGGATGACAGCCTTGGCGCCTGCCGCCGCGAGGACGTCAAGCCCGTCGCGGAAAGGGAAGAAAGCATCGGAGGCGACACAGGAACCGGCCAGGTCGAGGCCGGCATTCTGCGCTTTATTGGCCGCGATGCGGGTCGAATCGACGCGGCTCATCTGGCCGGCGCCCACGCCGAGGGTCATGCCGCGACCGCAAAAGACGATCGCATTGGACTTGACGAACTTGGCAACCCGATAGGCGAAGAGCAGATCCTCGACCTGTGCGTCAGTCGGTGCGAGCTTGCTCACCACTCTCAGGTCGGAAGCCTGGACGTTGAACTGGTCGGGGGTCTGCAACAGTAGCCCGCCACCGACGCGCTTCATTTCGAAAGTATGCTGGCCTCTGGCCAGCGGCAGTTCGAGGACGCGCAGGTTCTGTTTGGTGGCCAGCATCGCCCGGGCAGTGTCGCTGAAAGCCGGTGCCAGCAGGACTTCGACGAAATGCTTGCGGGCATTCATGGCGGCCACGACATCGGCGTCGACCGTGCCGTTGAAAGCGATGATGCCGCCAAAGGCCGAGGTCGAGTCGGTCTGGAAGGCTTTTTCGTAGGCAGGCAGCAGGCCGACATCGATTGCCACACCGCAGGGATTGGCGTGTTTGATGATCACGCAGGCGGGCTTGTCGAAAGTCTTGACACACTCCCAGGCGGCGTCGGCATCGGCGATGTTGTTGTACGAGAGTTCCTTGCCCTGCAACTGCCGATAGTTGGCGATCGAACCCGCAAGTGGCGTGGGATCGCGGTAGAAGGCCGCTTGCTGATGCGGGTTCTCACCGTAACGCAGCGTCTCGACGCGATCAAAGGCGAGTTGCAAAGAATCGGGAAACGGCCCGGCCTGGTTCGATTCGTCGAGTGAAGTCAGCCAGTTGGCAATCGCCGCGTCGTAGCGCGCAGTGTGCGCAAAAGCCTTTTTGGCAAGCATGAAACGGGTGTCAAGACTCAGCGCGCCATCGCTGGCCGTCATCTCGGCGAGCAGCGCGGGGTAGTCCTCGGGGTCGGTGACCACGGCCACACCAGGGTAATTTTTGGCTGACGAACGCAGCATTGCCGGGCCGCCGATGTCGATGTTCTCGATCGCCTCGGCGAGTGTGACACCGGTTTGGGCAATGGTTTCACGGAATGGGTAGAGATTCACACATACCAGATCGATGGTCGGGATGCCATGCCGTTCAAGCGTCGCCATGTGCTCGGGCAGATCGCGACGCGCCAGGATGCCGCCATGTACTTTCGGATGCAGGGTCTTGACGCGGCCGTCGAGCATTTCCGGGAAGCCTGTGTAATCGCCCACCTCGGTAACCGGCAGACCCGCGTCGCGGAGCATCCGGGCGGTGCCACCAGTCGATAACAGTTTGACATCATGAGCGATCAGGCCCTGCGCGAATTCGAGGGCGCCATTCTTGTTGGAGAGGCTGATCAGGGCTTGGCGGATTTTCATGGTAGGCAGGTGGCAGCTCTTGGAAAAGGGTAAAAGGAGTGTTCAGTCGATCAGTTTGTGGTCGACCAGTTTCTTACGCAGCGTGTTGCGATTGATCCCAAGGATTTCGGCCGCCAAGGTCTGGTTGCCGCCGGTCTGTCTGAGTACCACTTCAAGCATTGGGCGCTCGACGCTCTTGATCACCATCGCGTAAACTGCAGCCGGCTTCTCGCCTTCAAGTTGTTGAAAGTAGTTTTCCAGCGCCTTGCCGACGCAAGTTGCGATATGGTCGTCGTCATTGCGCTTCATGCTGCAAGGTCCTCGAAGTTGGCATGCGGTGAAGGGGCCGTGCTGACGTAGCTCAAATGCTCCTGGTATTCCGCAAGGGCACAGAAAAAGTTATTGACTGCCTGCCTTTGCAGTTCGATGGTCGGCAACTGGTTCATCCTGTGACGGAAAGCTGCCGAGCCGACCAGACCCCTTGTATACCAGGAAATATGCTTGCGCGCGATACCGACCCCAGTTTCGACACCGTAAAAGAGATATAGATCCTCAAGGTGCTCGAGCAGTACCTCGTGAATTTCACTGACCCTTGGTGGAGGCAGGTAGGTCCCGGTGTTCAGGAAATACTCGATCTCGCGGAACAGCCATGGGCGCCCCTGTGCGGCGCGTCCGATCATCAGCGCGTCGGCATGGGTGGTATCAAGGACATGCTTTGCCTGTTCAGGAGAACTGATGTCGCCATTGGCGATAATGGGAATTGTCGCCACGGCTTTTGCTGCTTGGATCGTCTCATATTCGGCCTGGCCGCTGTAGCCGCAGGCGCGCGTTCGGCCGTGCATTGCCAGGGCTCTGATTCCTGACTGCTCTGCGATCTTTAGGATGTTCAAGGCATTGCGATTGTTCTTGTCCCAGCCGGTGCGGATCTTCAAGGTCACCGGGGTGCTCGGTACGGCATTGACGACGGCCTCGAGAATTTTCCGGACCAGCGGCTCGTCCCTGAGCAGGGCCGAACCGGCCATGACGTTGCAGATTTTCTTCGCCGGGCAGCCCATGTTGATGTCGATGATCTGAGCCCCTCGCTCAACGTTGTAACGTGCCGCAGCAGCCATCATCGAGGGGCTGGCGCCGGCAATCTGTACTGAAATCGGCGCAACCTCGCCGGCATGGTTGGCGCGACGCCGGGTCTTCATGCTGCCATAGAGCAGGGAGTTTGAAGTGACCATCTCGGATACAGCCAGACCGGCACCCATGCATTTGCAGAGTTGCCTGAAGGGGCGATCGGTGACGCCCGCCATCGGCGCGACGAACAACTGATTGCGAAGCGAAAAACCGAGAAATTCCATGCTGGTAAGGTGCCGATGGGCAAGGCAAGGCTCGGATTCTACCGCGATTGCTGCCGCGAAAACAGACACTACTTGCCCCTGGAAGAAACGCGAAAGGGCTTCTGGCGTTCTCCTCAGACCGGATCGCGATGCCGATGCGGTTTTCTTGATGCTGGTTGTCAACCGCTGCATGCAGAGAGCGTTACTCCCAGCATGGTTGGCACGACAATATTTGGACAGGAGAATAAAAATGGGTAGCCTAAGCAGCGAGTCTTTTGACCAGTTTCTCGAATCACTCAAGCAGGCGGGCGTGGAAATCAGCAATGAATGCGAGTTGCGCGAGCGGCTGGCCGAAGCTCAGCGTTGGCGCTTTGCTTTTGCTACGCTGGCAGCCAACGGCCGCCCATTGGGAATTCGTTTTCAGGATAGTAGTCATGGCGTGAACGAGGCGGATATCCACCGGACCTTTGCCCGCTTCCAGTTCCCTGAAATCTTGCAGACCACCTTTGCGGCCAGCCTTCGGGTTGAGCACTGATCACTGATCTTTCTGGCTAGTAGCTGTACCGCCGGCCTGTTGGCTCGACAGGCCGGGCACTTTCGACAGACCGACGTTCCTACAAAGTTGATCCTTGTTGAACGACGGTGGCCAGGTGAGTCATAATGTCGGTATGAATGACTTACCCCCCCAGGATCCGCGCCGGCGGCTCCGAGAACTTCTCGCCATTCCTGAGCGCGATCGAACCGACGAGCAATGGGATGAAATCATTGAGATCGAGATCACCCTTGCTCCGGGAAACCGTGAGTCCGATCGTCCTTCGGATCGGCAGCCGGAGAAGCGCCAAAGTACCTCAGGTCAGGGCCGACGTCCGGAACAACGGAAGAGTGGTACCCGGCCTGCTCCCCAGAGGTCTGACCCGCGCCCGTCCGCTGCCAGATCTGACCCCACGTTGGACGCTCCGCCTGATGTGCGCCCGTCCGACACGCGACCACCCAAGCGACATGTGCGGCGGCCAAGGCGCCCACCCGAAACCCCAAGCGAAGGCTGATCGAGTTTCGTTCGTAGCGCGCTTGGCCAGGTACGCTGCGGCACCGTGTTGTCAGTGTTGACAACCGGCGCGTACCGGCGGCGGGG
>NZ_JDSS02000018.1:59000-72454 GCF_000584955.1 Candidatus Accumulibacter vicinus | reverse complement strand
CACCGGCCTTTGCTTGCTTGGTCTATGGCTGCCAGTAGCTGCTCGTGCAGAATGAGTTCTTCCGGGCTGGCGCGCCTGATCTGCTGTGCCCGACGTTGGCTGCCTGCGGGGGTGATTCTGGCAGTCTCGTTTCCGTTCGCTTGATCATCGCCAAGATCGATGATCAGGCTTTCCTGACCGCGGGTCATTGCCAGATAGACTTCGGCAAGAATCTCGGCATCGAGCAAGGCACCATGTAGTGTACGGTGCGAGTTGTCTATCCCGTAACGATCACAAAGTGCGTTGAGGTTGTTCTTCTTTCCGGGGTGCAGATCCTTGGCCATGCGCAGGGTGTCGCATATTCCGGCACAGAACTCTTCCACCGGCGCCATATTGAGCCGCGTCAATTCGGCATTCAGGAAACCGATGTCGAAAACTGCGTTGTGAATGACGAGTTCAGCATCCCGCACAAAATCGAGAAATTCCGCCGCAATATCTGCAAAGCGCGGTTTGTCGAGCAGAAACTCGCGGCTGATCCCGTGCACCGAGAGGGCACCAGCATCGATATCTCTTTCCGGATTCAAATAGCAGTGGAAGTGCCGATTGGTTAGACGCCGATTGCGCATCTCGACGCCGGCGATTTCGATGATGCGGTGCCCAAGCTTGTGCTCCAGGCCGGTCGTTTCAGTGTCCAGGAAGATCTGGCGCATGCTCGCTTTCCTTGCTGTTCATTTCGTTTTGCGGGTACAAGCCAGCTCGTCCATGGCGCGATTGGCCAGGGCGTCGGCGCGTTCATTGCCGCTGTGCCCGGCATGCCCCTTGACCCATGACCATCTGATCTGGTGCTGGCCAGCCAGCTCATCAAGACGCTGCCAGAGGTCGGCGTTCTTGACCGGCTTCTTGTCGGCGGTGCGCCAGCCATTGCGCTTCCAGTTGTGAATCCACTCGCTGATGCCTTTTTGCAGGTACTGCGAATCAGTATGCAGATCGACGGTCGCCGGTGTCTTCAGCGCCTCGAGGGCACGTATCGCGGCAGTGAGTTCCATCCGGTTGTTGGTCGTGGCCTCTTCGCTTCCCCAGAGTTCCTTCTCCCGATCACCGGCCCGCAGGAGCACGCCCCAGCCGCCAGGTCCAGGGTTGCCGCGACAGCCACCGTCGGCGTAGATGGTGACGATTTGTTCATTGCTCATGAAATTTCCTTTTTGCTGACTACGGATAAGGCCTTACGAGGAGAACGTTGCTGCTTCCAGCTCGGCAGTATCAGGCGCATGCCATGCACGCGCTTGATCGCACGCAGCAGATACACGCCGCCGGCAAAAGCCCACCAGCGAGTGCCGGCGGTTTCCATGAAGTGCCAACGCTTCAGCCAGCGCTCATGCGTGCATGGCGGTGAATAACAGCCAAAAGTACCCCGTTCGACTTCGAAGCCGAGCAGTTGCAGCCAGTCCTTGAGACGCCGCACCGAGAGGTAGTGGCCATTCCACGGAAAATGGCCGGGGCAGTTCGGCAGACCACGGCGCAACCCCCAGATGGAAATCGGGTTGAAGCCGGTAATCAGTACTTCGCCTTCCGGAATCAGGACGCGCTCGACTTCGCGCAGAATCTGGTGCGGGTCCGCATGGAACTCGAGCACATGCGGCATGACCACCAGATCGATGCTGTGTGCCGCGAAGGGGAGCTGCCGTAAATCGCAGAAGACATCGACCTGGCCTGAATCGTCCACCACCTGTCGGAGAGGGATACGGTTCTCGGCAAGCAGATCACGTTGTGGGAGACCCAGCTGGATGGCATTGTAGCCAAAAAGGTCGGCGACGACGGCGTCGATCGTGGCTTGCTCCCAAGCCATGACATAGCGCCCTTGCGGGCTTTCCAGCCAGGTGTCGAGGCCAGGGATTGACATTTTCAGCAGTTCTTCCAGAATGGATCAATGTTCGACATTATTCGGATCCCGGCTTTCAAGGATAACTACATCTGGTTGTTGCGCAAGGGCGCGACAGCGGCTGTGGTTGACCCGGGCGATGCACGCCCCGTACTTGATGTGCTTGAGCAAGAGGGGTTGTCGCTGAGCGCCATTCTCATCACCCATCACCATGCTGACCATCAGGGCGGAGTTGCTGAACTGTTGGCGCATCATTCTGCTGAGGTCTTCGGTCCAGCGGCGGAGTCGATTGCCGGCATCAGCAAACCCTTGCGTAGCGGCGATACGATCAGCATTGCGCCTTTCGGCATCGAATTTGAGGTGATCGCGGTGCCCGGACATACGCTTGGGCACATTGCGTATTATGGCTCAGGCTGCCTGTTTTGTGGCGATACCTTGTTTGCCGGCGGCTGTGGTCGTCTATTCGAGGGGACCGCTGCACAGATGGCTGATTCGCTGGCCCGTCTGGCCGCGCTGCCGGATGACACCGCGGTGTATTGCGCCCATGAGTATACGCAGGCGAATCTGCGCTTTGCTTTGGCGGTTGAGCCTGGGAATCGTCGGCTGCAAAGCCGTGTCGAAGAGGTTGCCGTCACTCGTGCCAGGGGTGGGGCGACGCTGCCGTCTACGATCGCGATCGAGAAGGCGACCAATCCCTTCCTGCGCTGTGGCGAACCGGAAGTGGCGGCTTCAGCACGCAGCAGGGTGCCTGCAGCGCGCGATGAGGTGGCGGTGTTTGCTGCGCTGCGTGAGTGGAAGAACAGTTTTTGAACGTTCTTTCAGGGGTTTTCCGGGGGGTGGCGAGTTTCCTGGCTGACTGCCACGCCCGGTTGACCGTATCGAGTACCTTGCCGGCGTTGAACGGCTTGAACCCCCCCTGAATGGCCTCCCGGACATTGTCCACGCTGGGGTTGCCGGTGACCATCACGACGACAATCTGGAGGGTGCCGGGTTTTGATCGTCTCCAGGGCTGCAAGGCCACCGATCTCGGGCATCAAGATATCTAGGCAGATGATGTCAGGCCGCAGGCGTTCTGCAAGTGCGGGAAACGCCTCGTCGTGATAAATTGCTGGCTTCCTCAGCCAGCCTTTGGGCTGCTGTCATGTCTGAAAGAACCCGTACCACCATTACCACTACCTCGATGAACCTCAAAAAATATGGGCTGCGTGTTTTGCTGGCCGTGCTGGTTTTCGGTGCGCTGGGTTTTTTTGGATTGCCTCTGCTCGTCAAATCGACGCTCGTCGAAAAACTCTCCGAGGCCTTGCACCGACCCGTGACCGTCGACAGGATCAGCATAAATCCTTACACGCTATCGTTGCAAGTTGTCGGACTGGTGATTCGGGAAAAGGGGGGGGGCGAGAAAATACTGGGTTTTGAAAACCTTTATGTCAACCTCGAGTCAAGTTCGCTGTGGCGTGGTGGTCCGGTCATTGGCGAGCTGAGATTGGATGGACCGACCTTGAAGGTCGTGCGTCTGCCTGACGGGCGTTTCAATTTCTCTGATCTGATCGACGAATGGATGGCCAAGCCGGGGTCCGACGATCCTGCCCCGCTTTTCTCGATCAACAATATCCGGCTCACTGGCGGGAAGCTCGAATTGGACGATCGGATTCTTGGGGAAAAGCATATCATCAGTGAGATCAACATCGCGCTGCCGTTTATTTCGAGCTTGCCCCAGGCCACGGAGATCTTCGTCGAGCCGGCTTTCTCGGCATCGATCGATGGCTCGCCTCTGCTCATCCAGGGCAAGAGCAAACCTTTCGCGAAATCGATCGACAGCGAGTTGGCGTTTGATTTTCATGATGTGCAACTCGGCAAATATGTCGATTATGTGCCGATTCGCTTGCCGTTTCAGATCGTCTCCGGTGCCCTCGACAGTGAATTGAAGCTGATTTTCCGCCGGCAGGACGATGATCGTTCGACGCTCAGTCTCTCGGGCAATGTCGCCATCAGGGATGTCGACATCAAGGATTCTTCCGGCTCTCCACTGCTGTCCCTGAAACGGCTTGACGTTCAGCTTGGGGTGCTTGATCCGCTCAATCGACACTGGATGATCGATCGGGTGACCGTCGATTCACCCGAGATCCATGCGCGGGTCAACCGGCAGGGTACGATCAACTGGATGGATTTTTTCAGCAGTGAACCGGCTGCCCATGAGAACGCCGCCCCGGAAGCGCAGGCGGCAACGTTCGCATGGTCTCTGGGCGAAGCGAAGGTCACCAGTGGTGTGTTGCGCTGGCTCGACGAGTCGCATGGCAAGCCATTCAACGCGAGCGTCGAAGGAATTGATCTTGCCTTGAAGAAACTTGACTCCAAGGGGGCCGCTGCAGCCGAGTTCGATGCCGCCTTTCGGCGTCTGCAGGCTGCTCAGTGGATGAAGATCGAGGCTTTCTCGGTCAAGGGAGGTCGGCTGGATCTGGCCAGGCGTGAAGTGATGATCGATGAGGTTGCGGCGCGCGGCACCAGCCTGCTAATGCGGCGCTCTGTCGACGGCCGCATCGAGTTTGTCGAGCCCCCTAGCTTGCGCGTCGTCCAGGCTGCGCGGAAGGACCCTTCGCGGCCATGGAAGGTGAACCTCACCAAGTACCATGGTGAAGACCTTGGGCTTCGCTTCGAAGATGCTGCTGTCTCGCCGCTGGCGACACAGACCATTGAAGGAATGACCATTGATGTCGACAACCTGTCAACCGAAGCAGGCAGGACCGCGAGGGTGTCGACGCGTTTCCGGCTCAATCGCAAGGGAGAATTCGAGGCTGGTGGCAGTCTGAAGATTTTCCCGTTCGATCTGGACCTCAAAGTGGCTGTCAAGACGCTGGAACTGTTGCCACTGCAACCTTACTTTACTGAACGGCTGAACATCGATGTCACCCGCGGCCAGGTGACTTTGGGTGGCGTCGTCCAGTTGCGACAGGTTGGCACCGGCGCCATCGAAGCCAGCAGGCTGGCCGGGGGGATCTCCGGGCAGGTGACGGTGGGCGATTTCTACGCGGTTGACAAGATCAATTCGGCCGACTTCCTGAAATGGAAGTCACTCTACCTCGGCAAGATCGATGTGCGCCTGAATCCGGATTCGCTCTCGATTGGCGAGGTGGCGCTCGCCGATTTTTTTGCGCGCGTGATCATCAACCGGGCGGGCCAGTTGAATCTGCTGCAGATCGTTCGCCAGACCGAGGCAGAGCCGTCTGCCATGGCGCCCAAGACGCAACCGGTGGTCGTGGCCGGTGCAGGGACGGCGGTGGCTCCTGTGGCCGCCAGCGCCAAGCCATTGCTGCCGATCAAGATTGGCAGAATCACGCTGCAGGGTGGCGACATCAGGTTCAGTGACAATTTCATCAAGCCGAACTACTCGGCCAATCTCAAGAAGATCGGCGGAACCATCAGCGGGCTGTCATCGGCGGCTGACAGCGTTGCGAGCCTCGATCTGCGCGGTAGCTACGACAACATCGCACCTCTCAACATATCGGGGCAGATCAACCCGCTGTCGGCCAAACCCTATCTTGATCTGCAGGCCGACATCAAGGGCCTCGAGATGAGCTCGCTGTCGCCGTACTCAGGCAAGTATGCCGGTTATGCGATTGAAAAAGGCAAATTGTCTCTGTTCGTCAAGTACAAGATCCAAGATGACCAGCTGACCGCGGAGAATCGGGTGTTTCTCGACCAACTGACCTTTGGCAGTCCGATTGATAGCCCGGATGCGACCAAGCTACCGGTGAACCTCGCGCTTGCCCTGCTCAAGAATCGCAACGGCGAGATCGACATCAATCTGCCGATCGCCGGTTCGCTCAGTGATCCCGAATTCAGTGTCGGTAGCCTGGTTGTCAAGGTGATCGTGAACCTGCTGGTCAAGGCAGTGACTTCGCCCTTTGCCTTGCTGGGGTCGATTTTTGGTGGAGGCGAGGAGTTGTCGAACGTCGAATTCGATTTCGGACAGGCATTGATCACGCCGTCGGCACAGCAGCGGCTGGAAAATCTGGCCAAGGCCCTGATCGACCGGCCTGCGCTCAGGCTCGAAATCGAAGGGCGCGCAGACCCAAAGAACGATCCCGAGGGATTGAAGCGTAATCGCCTCGATCACAAGGTGCGGGCGCTGAAACGGGATGACTTGACCAGGAAGGGGGTTGAGAGCGGCTCGACGGACGCCGTCGAGGTCGGCGCCAACGAGTATCCGGCACTGCTTGAGCGCGTCTATCGCGCTGAGAAATTTCCCAAGCCACGTAATCTGGTGGGCATGGTGAAGGGACTTCCAGTTGAGGAAATGGAGAAGCTGATTCTGGCCAACACCGTAGTGGATGAGGAAGATTTGCGCGACCTCGCTGTTCGCAGGGCGAAAACGGTGCTGGACTGGCTGGCTGCACATGAGGTTCCCGCAGAGCGTCTGTTCCTGTTGCCGGTCAAGCTGGTGGAGGCGGAAGGCAAATCAGAAGCAAGCAGCCGGGAAAGCCGCGTTGCCCTGTCCTTGAAATAGGGTCGCGGTGCGGGTCTGGCCAGTCTTCATCTGATCAAAGCGGCGGATGATTGCGGGTCTAACCAAGTCTTTGGAGCAACACTCAGGAACAGAAGAGAGATGAGCCGGGCCGAACTCGAAGCCGCGTTTTGTGCGACGACCTATCGGGTGACGGTGCCCGAGGGTTCTTTTGCCCTGCGGATTGGCGTGGCGGCTCCCGCTTTCGATGCCTTCCTGCTGCGCTTGGCTACCCAGTGGCCGGCCAGTGATGACGAGCCTGGGGAGACTACCGAGATGTGCTGGGGAATAGTGACGGCATACAATCCGGCGGCGCTGCTTTCAGAACAGGTCAACCGCCTTGCCCATAAACGTTTGCTGAAAAGAATCAAGGCGTTGGGCTGGTTTTTCTTGCCCGCCAGCAACGTTTCCGATGGCGGTGTCTGGCCTGTTGAGCCAAGTTGTCTGGTGTTGTGGGCAGACGAGCAACGAATGCGAGTGCTGGGCAGCGAGTTCGGCCAGCTTGCCGTGGTGTGTGGACGGACGGGGTCGGTACCGAAACTGCTTTGGCTTTGATGTTTGCCGGCGGTAGTCGCTATTGCCGTACCTGGAATATCGTTTTTTTGCGAGGTGATCGAGCACTGTGAGCAAGCATGTCGGGCGTTTCGAGATCATTCGTGAACTGGGTCGAGGTGCTCAAAGCATTGTTTATCTCGCCCGTGATCCACATTTGCAACGGCAAGTGGCGATCAAGACGCTTCACTTTGCGCGCTCTGATCCGCAGCAGAATCGTCAGTTGCTGGACGAGGCACGGATGGTCAGCCAGTTGCGCCATCCGAACATCGTCCCGATCTTCGAGGCTGCCGAGGAAAGAGGGGATCTTTATCTTGTTTTCCAGTACGTACCGGGCAAGAACCTGGCCGAGTATCTGGCGCTGAGCGGTGCTCTTAAACCGGCCAGAGCGATCACGATCATGCAGGCGGTTCTCGATGCGATTGCCCACGCCCATGCTGCGGGAATCATTCATCGTGACCTCAAGCCAAGCAACATCCTGATTGACGATGATGAACTGCCGCGTGTGATGGATTTCGGCATCGCTGCGCGCAATGGAGCGCTGGGCGATGGCGGGCAGCTGACTGGCACGCCGGCCTACATGGCGCCAGAGTATATCCTGCAACGCACGAGCAGCGAACGATCCGACGTATTTTCGGCCGGTCTGGTTTTCTATGAATTGCTGACCGGCAAGCGGGCGGTTCCCGGGAACGACATCCTGCTGGTGATGAAGCAGATTGCGGGCGAGGACATCCGGTTGCCGCCAGACAGCAGCGGCTTGCTCGAGGAGCGGCTGGCACATCTTCTCTACCGGGCACTTGCGCGTGATCCGCAGAGTCGTTATGAATCAGCCAGACAGATGCGCGAGGCTCTGGACGACTATCTGGCACCGGAAACCTTGGTGCCGTCGGCCGATCCGAGGCAGAGTACGATTGACTTCCTGCTGCGACGCATGCGACACAAAAGCGATTTCCCGGCCCTCTCGGAGTCTGTCGGGGCGATCAACAAGATCACGGCCTCGGAGAATCAGAGTATTTCCGAAGTCTCTAACACCATCCTCAAGGACTTCTCGCTGACCAACAAGCTTCTGCGCATGGTGAATTCGGTTTATTACCAGCAGGCGGGTGGCGGCAACATCAGCACGGTCTCGCGCGCGGTCGTGGTTCTTGGTCTGGATGCGGTGCGCAGCATTGCCATCACCGTGCTGCTTCTCGATCACCTGCAGAACAAGGACAATGCCGGCCAACTCAAGGAAGAATTCCTGCGGGCCAATCTTGCCGGGGTGCTGGCCAGGAACTTTGCCGGCAAGAGTGCCGTTCGTCTGGACATCGAGCAGGCTTTTATCTGCTCGATGTTCCACAATCTGGGTCGTTTGCTGAGCCAGTATTACTTTCCCGAAGAAAGCGCTGAAATCAAGCGCATGCTGCTGCAGAAAAACTGCTCCGAGGAGGCGGCAGCGCTGCAGGTGCTGGGGATATCGCTTGAGGATCTCGGTATCGGCATTGCTCAGACCTGGGGATTTCCCAGGCTGATCGTCAATAGCATGCGCCGGCTGCCAGCAGGCAATATTCGCCGCCCGCTCAACCCCGAGGATCGCTTACGGGTATTCGCTTCGTTATCGAACGAGCTATGCGCGGTGCTCGCGGAAACGGCAAACGAACAACAGGCCAAAGAACTGCGCAAGATTGCGACGCGCTTCAGCGAGGCTGTCGCACTCGACGAACAGGAACTGCGCAGTACTCTCGAAAAGTCGCTTGAGCAGGTGACGCAGTTTGCTGCCATCATTCACCTGAATCTGCAGCAGACGCGTTTCGGCCGGCAGCTCAAGGCCTGGGGCACTGCACCGATCGACCCTTCGACGGTCGAATTGACAGCAGGCGCTGACGATGGCCTGGCGGGGACAGTTCTCACCGATGTCATTACGGAGGGGGTGGCAGCGGATCCTGTGGTCGAAAGCGACGAATTCGCGGCAGACGCTGAACCTCTGGTCAGTGAGGCCATTCTGCTGGCCGGCATCCAGGATTTGAGTAACGTATTGGTCAGCAACTTCAAGCTGAATGACGTGCTGCGCATCACGCTGGAGACCATCTACCGTGCGAAGGGCTTCACACGCGTCATTCTGTGCATTCGTGAAGCGCGCAGCAATTCGATGCTCGGTCGCTTCGGTTTTGGACCCGATGCCCTGGATATTGCCAAGAGCTTCCGGTTTTCGCTCGTTTTTACGCCGGATATCTTTCATGCGGCACTTGCCAAAGGCGTGGACATCCTGATCAGTGACACCAATGATCCGAAAATTGCGGCACGCATCCCGGGGTGGTTTCGCAAGGCGGTGGCTGCCGAAACCTTTGTCATTTTTCCGCTTTGCATCAACGGCAACGGCGTGGCCATGATCTATGCCGACCGCGCGCAGGCAGGCGAGATCGTGATTTCCGAGAAGGAATTGGCCTTGCTGAGAACCTTGCGAAACATGGCCGTGCTGGCCATCAAGCAGTCAATCTGAGACGCTTGGCAGAGTAATGCCGATCAAGCAAAGAGGCTGCCGGTGTCGATGTTTTCTCGTGGCTTGACTGTGTGTGGCCCGTGCTGATTACCAGAGTTTCCACCACGGCTCCTGACGATCCAGGCCGCGGACGTAGTATTCGCTGTTTGGAAAGTTCTTGCGCATGACGCGTTCGGCGTCGTCGCGCAGATCGGTCAGCCCGAGCGCGTCATAGGCCTTGACCATAATGAAGAGGGCTTCCTCGGTCGCCGGCGTGTCGGGATAGTTCAATACCGCGTACTGAGCACGGTTCGCTGCTGCCAGATAGGCGCCTCTTTTCATGTAGTAGCGGGCGACATGCAGCTCAAGCGAAGCCAGGGCATTGACCAGGTACTTCATGCGCAAGATCGCATCGGGTGTGTACTTGCTGTCCGGAAAGCGTGTGATCAGTTCACGGAAGGCGTCAAACGACTCACGTGCGCCTTTCGGGTCGCGCTCGGTCATGTCCTGGTTGCTGATTGCCCCCAGGATACCGAGGTTTTCGTTGAAGTTGATCAGCCCACGCAGGTAGTAGACGTAGTCGACATTCGGGTGATTCGGATGTAGCTTGATGAAGCGATCACAAGCGGCAATCGCTGAAGCGGGCTCCTGGTCTTTCCAGTAGGCGTAGGCAATGTCGATCTGCGCTTGTTGTGCGTAGCGACCGTAAGGATAGCGTGATTCGAGCTTCTCGAAGTACTTGATTGACTTGGCATAGGAGCCGTCATTGAGCGCATCCCTGGCCTCGGCATAGAGCTTGTTTGCTGACCAGCCGATGGTTTCATCCTTTTCTTCGGGAAGAAGCCCGCAGCCGGAGATCAGAGAAATGACGATGAGCGCTGCGATAACCGCTACACTACGCATGATGGAAAACCCAAAGAAAAGAAAGGCATTGACCGATGCGCCCAGGCAGGATATCGGGTGCACCGATTATAGCTCAAACCCCGGCGTTGCCCTGAGCGTGCCTGACGAGTCCGGCGGCCAACGCCTGGACCAGATTCTTGCACGCCTGCTGGCGCAGCATTCACGCAGCCGCTTGCAGGGCTGGATACGTGAGGGAAGAGTGGCGGTGAACGGCGCGCCGATCGTCGAGCCCCGATACAAGCTGTGGGGTGGTGAGACCATTGAAGTTGCCGAAGCGCCTGATCAACGCGCCGAATCTTCTTCTCCGGAGAACATTCCATTGCAGGTGGTCTACGAAGACGAGGCGCTGATAGTCATCGACAAGCCGGCTGGCCTGATCGTTCATCCGGGCAGTGGTCACTGGTGCGGTACCTTGTTGAATGCCTTGTTGTACCATGTCCCACAACTCGACAAGGTGCCGCGGGCAGGCATTGTACATCGACTCGACAAGGATACCAGTGGCCTGATGGTCGTCGCCAAGACGCTGGAGGCGCAGACCGATCTGGTGCGGCAGCTGCAGGCGCGTACCGTCAAACGCCATTATCAGGCGTTGGCGAGGGGACTCGTCGAGCGCTCTGGGACGGTGGATGCGCCAATCGGCCGGCATCCGACCCTGCGTACCCGCATGGCCGTGGTGCGGACCGGCAAACCGGCCCGGACGCACTACCGGGTACTGGAACCTTTTGTTGCCTGTACGCTGATCGAATGCGCTCTGGAAACCGGGCGAACGCACCAGATCCGCGTGCACATGACGTCGATCGGGCATCCTCTGGTGGGTGATCCGGCGTATGGCGGCGGGCCCAGTCGTGTGCCGCGAGGACCGCTGTTTCCTCGCCAAGCGCTGCACGCGACCCGTCTGGCGCTGGCTCACCCCCAGACGGGTCGCGCGCTGTTCTGGAAATCAAGCTTGCCAGCGGACATGGCCGCGCTGCTCGAAACACTACGGCAGGAATTGCTGTCAGTACGCGGCAGCGGAGCAGCAGACGATGAAGACACTTGGGATGAAGATCCGGAGGGCAGCCCGGAAGTTATCTATATTGATGACGATGAGGGGCTCGATGAGCAATAAGGACCCTGTCATGCGCGTCCCGTCTATCCTTCGCTCACCGCTACTTGAACCTTGAATCTTGAACCCTGGATTGTTCCCGACTGGCCGGCGCCGAGGAGAGTGCGCAGTCTCATCACGACTCGTCATGGCGGGGTAAGCATGGCCCCATACGCTAGCCTCAACCTCGGTGATCACGTGGGTGATGATCCTCCGGCGGTGGCAGCCAACCGTCATCGGCTTCGCCGGAGTCTGCCGGCGGCACCCCGATGGTTGCATCAGGTGCACGGCACGACAGTGCTTGACGCTGGTACGAGCACCCAGGTCCGGGTAGCCGACGGCGCATTTGCGCGCAATGTCGCTGTCGTCTGCGTGGTGATGACTGCGGATTGTCTGCCGGTGCTGCTCTGTGATCGCGCCGGGACGGTGGTTGCTGCAGCGCATGCCGGTTGGCGCAGCCTGCAGGCCGGCATTCTAGAAAGAACAGTGGCCGCCATGGCGGTGCCCGGAATCGAGCTGATCGCTTATCTGGGGCCGGCCATCGGTCCCCAGGCCTTTGAGGTGGGCGGTGAGGTGAGGGCGGCATTTGTCGACGCCTATGCAGAGGCAGCCGCCGCTTTCAAACCGCTGCCGCAGCCTGTTAACAAGGCTGGTGGCTGGCTGGCCGACATCTATCTGCTGGCCCGTCAGCGTCTTGCGCATCTGGGTGTCGAAGGTATCTACGGTGGAGAATACTGCACGGTCGGCCAAGACAGCCTTTTCTTTTCGTATCGGCGTGACGGCGTGACCGGACGCATGGCGTCGCTGATCTGGCTGTCCGAATAGTCAGTGCCCGGGTTTCTCTTGGTCTGCGCAGCTATTCGCGGGAGTTTCTTCCTTGGGCATGCGGAGCGCGCGCCGCCGTGCGGAGCCGCCGAAAAGCCACAGCAGCAGCATCGTCGGGAGTAGACCGTAGAAAACCAGCGTCAATACTCCGGCGACGATACTGGTTTCGGTCAGTGCCATCAACACGGTGACGTACAGCCAGGCGATCACGACGATATGCATGCGCGCATTATAGGGGGTAGGGTGCCGGGGTACTTGGCTGTGGGCAATGATACGGCAAGCATTGCGCAGGAGATCTGATGCAGCAAGATGCCGAAATTTTGGCATTGGCATTGACAGCACAGATGCTGCAATGCAGAATCAATGGTTGAAGTATTGTTTCAATCGTCCACAAGAAAGGAAGAAGCTATGACGCAACGTGTTGCTTTGGTTACAGGTGCTATGGGTGGGATCGGCACGGCCATTTGCCAGGAACTGGCCAAGGCCGGCCACAAGGTGGTTGCCGCCTACCATCCGGAGTTTGACAAGCCGGAAGAGTGGACAAAGGCCATGGCCGAAGCCGGTTTCAACGACTTCATCTGTGTTGCCGGCGATGTCTCCGATTACGACTCCTGCGTCGCCCTTACCGCGGAGGCGGAAGCCAAGGCGGGTCCGATCGACATCCTGGTCAACAACGCCGGCATTACCCGTGACAAGATGTTTGCGCGGATGGAACTGGCGCAATGGAATGCCGTGATCTCAACCAACCTGAATAGCCTCTTCAACATGACCAAGCAGGTCTCGTCGAAGATGGCTGAACGTGGTTGGGGCCGGATCATCAACATCTCTTCGCTCAACGGCCTCAAGGGCCAGGCCGGTCAGACCAATTACTCGGCCGCCAAAGCGGGCGTGATTGGCTTTACCAAAGCGCTGGCCGCCGAACTGGCGGCCAAGAACGTGACGGTCAACGCCATTTGCCCTGGCTATGTAGCCACCCCGATGGTGATGGCGATCAAGCCGGAGATCCTGCAGAGCATCATCGATACGGTGCCGATGAAGCGTTTGGCGAAGCCGGAAGAGATCGGTGGCGCGTGTGCCTACCTCGCTTCGGACATTGCCGGCTTCATGACGGGTTCGACGATGAACATTTGTGGTGGTTTGTACTATCAATAAAAACAGCTTCTCGTATCAGGAAAGGCCAGAACAGGCTCCCAATAGGAGCCTGTTTTTTTTTGTAGGCGTATAATTGTGCTGCATCGCACCAAAGGACGCGAAAGAGCGCCTGTCGAGTCAT
>NZ_JDSS02000018.1:45991-58634 GCF_000584955.1 Candidatus Accumulibacter vicinus | reverse complement strand
CAGCTGCGACTGATCAAGAAATACCCTAACCGTCGTCTTTACGACACCAAGACGAGCGCCTACATCACTTTGAGTGATGTGAAGGACCTCGTGCTATCGAAGGAAAACTTCAATGTGCTCGATGCCAAAACCGGCGAGGACATTACACGCAGCATCCTGCTGCAGATCATTCTCGAGGAGGAAGCCGCGGGCATCCCTTTGTTTACAACGGACCTGCTGGCACAGATGATTCGCTTCTACGGTCACGCCATGCAGGGGATGCTCGGCAAGTACCTGGAAACGAACATCAAGTCCTTTGTTGATTTCCAGAAGAAACTGCAGGATCAGTCGCAACAGCTCTACGGCGAAAACAACAGCCAGATGCAGAACGACATGTGGTCGCAGTTCATGAACTTCCAGGGTCCGGCGATGCAGACGATGATGGCCACCTATATGGAGCAGAGCAAGAAGATGCTGCACCAGATGCAGGACCAGTTGAAATCCCAGACTCGCACCCTGTTCACCAGCCTCCCGCTGCCGGGTTTTCCGGTCGATACGGTCAAGCAGACGAAGGACGCCGAGAAGTAAAGTTCCGCAGAGGATGTAGTCTCTTTACCAGACAGGGTTTGCGGGGGCAGCAGTATAAGTTTACGCCGGCCTCGCAGCCGGCGTATTCCATCCCTCCCGTTAGCGTAGCAGCGCTACATAGGTTGCCGCGATGATGGCGGTGGTGATGACACCGCTGATGTTGGCCCCAAGAGCCTGTGGGAGGATGATTGCCCCGGCATTGGCGTCGGTGGCAATTTTCTGGACAACCTTGGCCGTGGTCGGTACACAACTCACCCCGGCGACGCCGATCATCGGGTTGTACTTGCCGCCGGTCCAGAAATACAGAATATAACCGCCCAATATGCCGCCAAGAGCCGAGATCGTCAGGGCGAGCATTCCGAGGAGCAGCAGCTTTAATACCGTTGGGTCGAGCAGGGTATTGGCTTCGCAGAGGATGCCCAGCGTCAGGCCAAGGAAGAAGGTTGCCGCATAGAGGAAGACTTCGCCGAGGAGCTTGGTAAAGGCGTCGATGCCGCTTTCGCGCACCGCGACGCCCACGAACAGCGAGAAGAACAGGGGGGCGGCGACCGGAAACAGCAGGCACAGGAGCGTACAGGCAACCACCGCAAAAGTAAGCTTCTGCGCGCGACTGATTTTCGGTCCACGGTCGGCGATCATGCTGATGCCCCGAATATGCTTGGGTATTAGCCACTTGATCAGGTACGGGTAGGCGCCGTAGGTCAGGCCGAGATAGAGATAGCCGACGACCGTGATCGGCACGAACAGATCCTTGGCAAGCACCAGCGAGGTGAACAGGACCATCGGCCCGTCAGCGCCGCCGATGGTGGCGACGGCTGCAGCTTGGCCCGGGTTGAGGCCCAGCCACACCGCGATCGGGAAGACCGCGATGGTTCCCAGTTCGGCGAACAGCGCGATGAAGATGCTCTGGAAGGGCCGCGCCATCACATAACCGACATCAAGCAGGACGCCGATCCCCATGAATACCAGACAGGCGATCAGGCCGTTGCTGAAGGTCAGGGTGTAGATCGGTTGCAGCCAGTCGATCTGCATGATGTTCATCAGCTCGATCGGATCGGAGATCAACGGATCGACGAACAGCGTTCCCATCTTGCTGCCTTCGAGGAACATGACTCCGGCGTTGACCGAGGACATGCCCAGTCCCATCGGGATCATCAGAAGGGGTTCTAGGACGTTCTTGGAACCCAGATAGATCAGAACAAAGCCGAGCAGCATCAGGAAGATGCGCCCGAACATGATTTTTGGTTCCGAGGCCGCCAGCGTGGCGATGCCCTGGAACAGATCGAGAAAATGAATGCTTTCCATACGCTTCAGTCCTCGCGCCAGACGACCGGATTTCTTCGTCCGCGCATCGAATAGCAGGCCACAGGAGCGCGCTCCTGTCTGTTGGCCGAGAAGATCAAGCGATGGTCACCAGTGGCTGACCGCCCTCGACCGCATCCCCGGGTGCAACCAGTACGCGCGTCACCTGGCCAGCGCGAGTTGCGATGACCGGAGTCTTCATTTTCATGGCTTCAAGGACGAGCAATCGATCACCGGCGGCAACCGTCTGGCCGATCTTGACGTTGACTTCGACCACCACGCCACCCATTCCGGCCACCTCGTCACCGGCTCCAGCCGCTGCTGCGGTTGATCGCGGTGCCGCCGCCGGCGCGGCTGCGCTGCTACCGGTGGCGGCCATCGGTTGGGCAACGGCGGCCGGAGGGGGTGATTGCGCTGCCTGGCCGGCAGTGAGTTCCAGAACGCTAACTTCGTACTCACGTCCGTTAACGGTAACCTTGAATTGTCTGGGCATGTCTTGCTCCTTCTTATCTGGGGCCTCGGCCCGTGGGCCCCGGCGTATGGGTATGCTGGGCGGCGCGGGTGCCGGCTGCCCAGCCATGGCTGGTTGGTGTAATGTGCAGAATGCGGTGTGGTCCCATGGCGGCGAAGATGGCTGCCGATAGCGCAGCGACATCCTCGTCGGGAACGCCGAGTCCGATCGGGCAGACCGTTCCGGTCGGTATATCGACCGGTTTGGTCTTTTCCATCCGGCCAGTCAAAGAAACCATTGCCTTGATCAGCACGGCAACCAGCACCGAGATGACGATGGAAATGCCGTAGACCTGCAGCGCCTTGAAAATGGCGTCAGTCACCATGAGATATCTTCCTTCCGTTCCGATTACATGGGAATGTTGCCGTGCTTCTTGGCCGGCCTGAGTTCACGCTTGTCGAGGGTCTTGCGCAGCGCGAGGGCGACCATCCAGCGCGTGTCCTGTGGTTCGATGACGTCGGTGATATAGAAATTGCTCGCCGAAACGTATGGCGAAGCGAACTCGTCGCGGTATTCCTGCGCGAGTTCCGCGGCCTTTGCCTGGCGATCCTCGGCCTGTTCGAGTTCCTTACGATAGAGGATTTTCACGGCGGCTTCGGCGCCCATCACGGCAATCTCGGCGGTCGGCCAGGCGTAAACCATGTCCGCTCCCATTTCCTGGCTACACATGGCAAGGTATGAGCCGCCATAGGCCTTGCGCAGAATGACCGTGATTTTCGGCGCAGTGCATGAACCGTACGCGGAGAGCATTTTCGCGCCGTGACGAATGATGCCGCCGCGTTCCTGCTCGACTCCTGGCAGGAAACCCGGAACATCGACCAGGGTCACCACCGGGACGTTGAAAATGTTGCAGGTTCGCACGAAACGGGCCACCTTGTCCGCGGCATTGAGGTCGAGGGCGCCAGCCATCACCATCGGCTGGTTGGCGACGATGCCGACCACCACGCCGCTGATCCGGGCGAAGCCGACGATCACGTTGCGAGCAAAACCGGCATGCACCTCGAGCAGTTCGGCACGGTCCACGATACGGCGAATCACCGAATACATGTCAAGCGGTTCGGACGGGCTGTCCGGGATGCAGTCGTTGATCGCCGGATCTTCCATCTCCTCGATCGGCACTTCGAGATGATGTGGCGGATCCTCGGTGTTGTTGGCCGGCAGGTAGGAAAGCAGTTGCTTGACCAGCGCGATCGCGTGCTGGTCGTCCTCGGCAACGAAGTGAGCGTTGCCGCTGACCGTGGAATGCATCTCGGCGCCGCCGACCTCCGCCATCGTCGTTGCCCGTCCGGTCACCGCCTTGATCACCTCCGGGCCGGTCAGGAACATGTGCGCATTGTTGCGCGTCATGATCACGAAGTCCATCAGCGCCGGCGAGTAGGCGGCCCCCCCCGCGCACGGCCCGCAGATCACGGCGATTTGCGGTACAACGCCGGAAAGCAGAACATTGGCGTAAAAGACGTCGCCATAGCCGGAGAGCGCATCGACGCCTTCCTGAATGCGCGCGCCGCCGGAATCCTTGAAGGCCACCACCGGTACGCCGATCTTCAGGGCATGGCGCATGATGCGGGTGATCTTCCGCGCCTGCATCTTGCCCAGCGTGCCGGCGACAACGCTGAAGTCCTGACTGAAAGCGGCAACCTGCGTATTTCCCACGTAGCCGTTGCCGGCAATCACTCCGTCAGCGGGCAGGAACCGTCCGGCCATGCCGAACGCAGTAGCGGCATGCGTGGCGTACAGGCCGAGCTCCTGGAAAGTGCCTTCTTCAAATAATGCGTCGAGTCGCTCGCGTGCGGACAGGAGACCCTTTGCGTGCAGCGCCTCCAGTTTCTCGGGGCTGACATTTTCGGTCAGTTTTGCACGCTTCGTGCGCAGTTTCTCTATCAACTCCGGTCGTATCGTCATCTGGATTCCTAACAGGTGGCTAATATTGGATTAATTCTCATTCTCTCAGCAATGAGCTGCTGGCGATCTTCCGGCAGCATAGTATCCATACTTTCTCGGGTGTTGGCTAGTGCTGGAAAAAAAATATCCGGGCCTAAGGGAAGCGTGGGCGAGATGCCATCACCGCATGGGACGGTGTCTGATGACGTACAATAAGCAGGCAGGACGGTCGGAGTGTGGTCTTGCAGCGGGCCGGACAAGCAGCTTTGCGCAACCTGCCAAGAGATGCGGTCTGAAAAAGAAAAGGCCCCGACTAATCGGGGCCTTCTTGTTTGGTGCCTGGTGCCCAAGAGAGGAATCGAACCTCCACGGTGTTGCCACCACTAGGACCTGAACCTAGCGCGTCTACCAATTTCGCCACCTGGGCAATTCCAGCGAGAGCCGAATTCTATAGGAACATGAAGAAATGTCAATCATGAAAATGTCGGCAATCCGACGCCTCGATCCGTACCTGGAGCGTGAACTGAAACACTATGAGCAACCCTTGCCTTCGCGCGAATATATCCAGCAAATTCTTGAGGAGCAGGGTAGGCCTGTGGGTTTCGACGAGCTTTGTGCGCTGCTTGACATCCAGAAAACCGAGTGCGAGCCGTTTCAGCGCCGCTTGCGGGCCATGGAGCGCGAGGCGCAGTTGCTGCGCAACCGCAAGGCCTCGTACATCCTGCCGGAACGCGCCAGTCTGATTGCCGGACGCGTCGAGGGGCATCCCGATGGTTATGGCTTCCTGATTCCTGATGATGGTAGCGAAGACCTGGCTCTCGAAGCCCGGCAGATGTCCAAGGTACTGCATCGCGATCGCGCTCTGGTACGTGTCGTCGGCACCGATCGCCGTGGACGCCGTGAGGGGGTCATCGTCGAAGTCCTGGAGCGGGCCAATAGCCGGGTCGTTGGCCGCGTCCTGCTGGAACATGGGATCGCCGTCGTGGTACCGGAAAACCGGCGCATCAACCAGGACATCCTGGTCGCGCCAAACGGCAATATCAGTGCACGCTCGGGTGAAGTGGTCACGGTCGAGATCATCGAGCAGCCCGATCGGCATTCGAAACCGATTGGGCGCATCGTCGAGGTGCTTGGCAATTACGCCGACCCAGGTATGGAAATAGAGATCGCGCTGCGTAAGCACGAGCTGCCATTCGAGTTCTCAAGCAGTGCGCTTGCAGAAGCTGCGGCGCTGCCGGATACCCTGGACCCGGTTGATCGGGAAGGTCGCATCGACTTGCGAGCGCTGCCATTGGTCACGATCGACGGGGAAACGGCGAGGGATTTCGACGACGCGGTTTTCGCCGAGACGCAGGGTCCTGGCTGGCGATTGGTGGTGGCAATTGCCGACGTCAGTCACTACGTGCAGCCGGCCACGGCGCTCGATCGTGAGGCCCGGGAGCGCGGCAATTCCGTCTATTTCCCTCGCCGGGTCATTCCGATGTTGCCCGAGAAGCTCTCCAATGGCCTGTGTTCGTTGAACCCCGACGTCGAGCGTCTGGCGATGGTCTGCGACATGCTGATCGACCGCCATGGCGAGATCACCGATTACCGTTTCTACCCGGCGGTTTTCCGCTCACAGGCGCGGCTGACCTATGATCAGGTATGGAACTGGCTGGCCGGCGTCGCGCGGCCGGAGAGCGATCTTCATCGTGGCCTGCTGCCGCATCTGCAGACGCTCTACGCTCTGTTCAAAGTGCTTGTCGATGCACGTGGCAAACGCGGGGCGATCGATTTCGAAACCATCGAAACGATGATGCTGTTCAACGCGCAGGGCAAGATCGAGAACATTGTTCCGGTGCGCCGCAACGACGCGCACCGCGTGATCGAGGAATGCATGCTCGCCGCCAATGTCTGTGCTTCGGACTTTCTTCAGACCAGGCGGCAGCCTTGCCTGTATCGGATTCATCAAGGTCCGACGGCAGAGAAGCTGGAGGCGCTGCGCAACTTCCTCAAGGAATTCGGAATTGGCCTGGGCGGCGGTGACGATCCGACCGCCAGGGATTACGCCGAGTTGCTGGAGAGCATCAAGGCCCGTCCCGATGCCCAGTTGCTGCAGACGGTGATGCTGCGCTCACTGCGCCAGGCCATGTACAGCCCCGATAACGTCGGACATTTCGGCCTGTCGTACGAGCACTATACCCATTTCACGTCGCCGATCCGCCGCTACCCTGATCTGCTGATCCACCGTTCGATCAAGGCGGTGCTGGCGGGAACGCACTACCAGCCAGGCAAGTGGGACGACATTGGTCTGCACTGCTCGATGACCGAGCGGCGCGCCGACGAGGCGACACGCGATGTCAGCAACTGGCTGAAGTGCTACTACATGCGTGACCGTATCGGAGAGTGTTTTTCCGGCACGATTGCCGCCGTGGTACCCTTTGGAATTTTTGTCGCACTCGATGAGGTCTATGTCGAAGGTCTGGTGCATGTTTCGGAACTCGGCGACGAGTATTTCCAGTACGACAGCATTAAACACCAGATGCTCGGCGAGCGAACAGGTCACCGCTATCGTCTCGGTGACCGTTTGCAGGTGAAGCTCGTCAGGGCGGATCTGGAAACCGGGCGAATCGATTTCGTGCTCTCCGAGCCGTCGTGATCCGCATCAGCGATAGAAAGTCAGGATGGTGAGCGGAGATTTTCGGGAAGATCTGCAGGCGCCAGCGCCGCCGGAGGTCACGGCGAGGTTGTTACGTGTGGTGTTGGCAATGGTCGAGGAGACCCGCCCGGGACGAGCCCTGGGGCGAGTGAGCCTGCACAGCCACCTCGAGCGGGATCTGGGCCTGGATAGCCTGGCACGGGTCGAACTTCTGCTGCGGGTGGGCAGCGAGTTTGGCAGGTCGCTGCCTGAAGAAGCGCTTGCCGAGGCCGAAACGCCACAGGATCTGCTGCGATTCATTGCGCGCGCCGGCGTCGGGAGTTTTGTCGCAGCGGACGTCGAGCCGGCAACAGACAGCAGCCCGACTGGTGTTCCCGAATCGGCGAGGACGCTGGTCGAAGTCCTCGAGTGGCACGCGGAACGCCATCCGCAACGACCGCATGTGCTGCTCTACGGCGATGGCGGAGGCGAACAGGGTGAATTTCGTGCCGAAACCATTTCCTATGGCCAATTGCTCGAGCAGGCTCGTCGTGTTGCCACTGGACTGGTGTCGCGCGGCCTGTTGCCGCGGCAGGCAGTCGCGTTGATGCTGCCTACCGGACGCGACTATCTGACGAGTTTTTTCGGTGTGATGCTCGCCGGCGGCATTCCGGTGCCGATCTACCCGCCGGCACGACTGGCACAGATCGAGGATCACCTGCGGCGGCATGCACGCATTCTCGCGAATGCCGAAGCGGTGTGCATCATCACCGTGCCGCAGGCGAAAGGGGTGGCCGCACTGCTGCGAGCCGAGGCACCGACGCTGACCGAGGTGCTGACCCCTGCAGAACTTGACCATGAACCGATTCCCTTGCTGTACCGCGCTGTTCCAGAGGATATCGCCTTTCTGCAATATACCTCCGGCAGCACGGGTGACCCCAAGGGCGTGATGCTCAGCCACGCCAATCTGCTCGCCAACCTGCGGGCCATGGGCGAGGCCATCGGGGCCGGCAGCGATGATGTCTTCGTATCGTGGCTGCCGCTTTATCATGATATGGGATTGATCGGCGCCTGGTTTGGCTCGCTCTATTTCGGCATGCGCCTGGTGCTGATGTCGCCGCTGGCTTTTCTGTCACGACCGGTGCGTTGGCTGCATGCCATCTCGCGGCATCGCGGCACGCTTTCTCCGGCCCCCAACTTTGCTTATGACCTGTGCGCGCGCAAGCTTGCCGACGCCGACCTTAAGGGGCTTGATCTGTCTTCCTGGCGGCTGGCGCTGAACGGTGCCGAACCGGTGAGTCCGGCGACGCTCGAAGCCTTTGCCGAGCGTTTCGCGCCCTATGGTCTGTGCGGCGAGGCGATCACGCCGGTGTATGGCCTCGCCGAATGCTCGGTCGGGCTAGCCTTCCCGCCGCTCGGACGCGGTCCACGCATCGATGTGATCGAGCGGGAAGCCCTGGTCAAGCGCAAATGTGCCGTACCGGTTAGCAACGGTGACGCCGATCCGTTGCGCGTGCCGGCCTGCGGTCGGGTCCTGCCACGGCACGAGATCCGGGTGGTTGATGAACAGGGCTGCGAACTGCCGGATCGGCGCGTCGGCTGCCTGCAGTTTCGTGGGCCATCGGCGACGACAGGCTATTACCGTAATCCGCTAGCGACGCAAGCGCTGTTTCGCGACGGCTGGCTGGACTCCGGGGATTTTGCCTATACGGTTGAAGGTGAGATCTATCTGACCGGCAGGGTCAAGGACTTGATCATTCGCGGCGGCCGCAATCTCTATCCATACGAACTCGAACAGGCGGTCGGCAACATCCCTGGTGTGCGCAGAGGCTGTGTCGCGGTATTTGCCAGCAACGATCCGGTCAACGCCACTGAACGGCTGATCGTCCTGGCCGAGACGCGCGAGGAAGACCCGACTCGGCGCGAGACGCTGCGGCAGTGCATCAACGATGCGGCCGTCGCAGCCATTGGCATGCCGGCCGATGAAGTCGTTCTGGCGCCGCCCAATTCGGTGCTCAAGACATCGAGCGGCAAGATCCGGCGCAATGCGTCGCGAGAAGCCTTCGAACGTGGCTTGATCGGTATCCGGGCGGTGCCGGCCAGGCGACAGATGCTGCGGCTTGCCCTGGCGGCACTGCGCGAGCGCCTGCGTGACTCGGCCGAGCGTTTCGCCAGGAGAGTTTATGGTATCTGGTGCTGGAGCGTCTTTCTGACGCTTGCGGTACCGGTGTTGGGGCTGGTCGTCGCCCTGCGCGTACCGGCGCTCGGCCGCCGCGTCGTTCATCACGCCGCCCGCATCTTCCTGCGGCTGGCCGGCATGCCGGTCGCGAGCACCGCGGCTGCAGAGTCAACAGCAGGACCGCACCTGCTGCTGGTCAACCACTGCAGCTATTTTGACGCCTTGGTCCTGTGTGCAGTCTTGCCGCCGAGTGCGGCCTACCGCTTTGTTGCCAAACGCGAGTTTGTCGAACAGCCGGTGATCGACGCTTTCCTGCGCGCGCTCGGCACCTTGTTCGTCGAACGCTTCGAAGCGACAAAGAGCCTCGAGGATGTCGACGGCATCGTTGCCGCACTGGAGCGAGGTGAGAAGGTGGTGATTTTCCCGGAGGGCACCTTCTCGCGCGAAGCCGGCCTCAAGCCGTTTCGCATGGGCGCTTTCGTTGCGGCCGTGCGAGCTGGAGTACCGGTACGGGTGAGCGGTCTGCGCGGCACGCGCGCGGTTCTCCGGGATCGGACCTGGATGCCGCGGCGCGGCCCGATCAGCTTCGAAGTCGGGCCGCTGCTTTCGCCGGTCGGTGGCGACTGGGCAGCGGCGGTTCGCCTGCGGGAGAGAACGCGTCAGGAGATGCTTCGGCTCTGCGGCGAGCATGATCTTGAACGTTGACCAGCCAGGTACGTGGTCATCCCGCTGGAGTCCGTCAGAAAGAGGCTACACCGGGCGTTGGACAAGACTGCCTCGCTGTTGTGGCCAGACATTTGCCGCGCCTACGATTGGCTGGTAGGTGACGTAGCCTTCCCCGGTCGCCTTGTCGCTCGTTCTCGTCTGTCGACGCAGCACATCCTTCTCAGGCGATCGCGGCCCGGTTGCGCCCGGCAGCCTTGGCCTTGTAGAGCAGTTCGTCGGCCTGATGGAACAGCAAGCCGACATTGCCGGTGGCGGGTGAGGCGCAGGCAGCACCCACCGATAAGGTCACCACGCCATGTTCACCATTCTTCTCATGCGGGATGCGCAGTGCGGACACCGCATCGACCAGGCTTGCCGCAAGGTCGGCGTACAGCCGGCAAGACGGGCCGTGGATGATCACCGCAAACTCCTCGCCGCCATAGCGGGCGGCGAAAGCACACGGAGCCGTTTGGCCATCACTGGTCTGCTGGATATGTTCACCGATGCACGTTGCCACGGCACGCAGGCATTCGTCACCGGCTAGGTGGCCGTAGTGGTCGTTGTAGTTCTTGAAGTTGTCTACGTCGAGCATCAGCAAACCGAACGGAGCGGCCGATCGCACGGCATGCTCCCACAGGGTATCGACCTGCATGTCCATGGCCCTTCGGTTGAGCAGTCCGGTCAGGCCGTCGCGGTTAGCCTGATCCTGCAGCTGGCGGTTGGCCAGCGACAGCCGCATCCGCAGGGCAGCAATACGCGACATGGCCTTCATCTTGGCCTGCAGCACGTTCGCCGGCGCGGTCTTCGAAATGAAATCATCGCCACCGGCCTCGATGGCCATCACCAGATTACTGTCCGTATCTGTTGCCGTGACGAAGATGATCGGCGTCCAAGCCCACGGCTCCTGGCCTTCCAGAGCACGAATGCGGGCCGTGGTCTCGAAACCGTTCATCCCCGGCATCTCGATATCCATCAGGATCAGGTCAACCGGCTCGTCCTGGAACAGTTCGACGGCGATCTGTCCGTTGGCAGCATGCCGGACTTCATGTCCGAAGGACTCCAGGCGCGCGCGCATCACCATGGCAATGGTGCGCGAGTCCTCGACCAGCAGCATCTTCATCGTGAAAAGCGCAATCCAAAAAGAATCCGGCGAAGCATACACTGCTGACGAGCCTGCGAACAGCTCGAGAGCAGTTTTTCAGCGCTCGTCGTTCATCCCGGCGGGAGTGATGCCGATATCACGAATTTTGTGGGGTCGCAAGAGGTGGAGCATCCTTGGCGAGACCATTCTCGACGGGTGTTTGGTTCCCCAGTTCACTCGTAATTCGCGTTTAGCGCGCCCGACTGGGTCTATGTCCTTGCCGGTGAGCGACGCCAGGTCGCGGCCAACGCTCCCAGTCCGGCGAGGAGTAACGCCAGGACGTCTGGCTGGGGGACCGCATTGACTACTATCAGGTTGTCGAAAGCGACCGTTGGGTCGGCCGGATCGAGGCGCAGGACGGCGAAATTGAAGCGGGGATAGCGGTTGGAGACGCTGGGCGACCAAACGCCTTTGCCGATGCCAACCAAGGGGAGGAAACCGCCGTCGTCAAGCAGGTCCGGCGGCCAGATCATATCCGGCCTGTGACCGTATTCCGGCAGCGCCGCAGCGCTTGCCAGGTCGTCGCCAACCAGCAGATCGAAATGGCTGCTGCCGCCGACAGCACCGGTGTAGTCGCCGATTGACAGCCCGACAAAGATGATCGGCCGCTCGAACTGCATCACGAAATAGGGTTTCGCTGCGCCCGGAGGGGAATCGGCGGTCAGGAAATAGTGGTCGAAAATATAGTTCCGAGGGTCGCCAGCTACGCCCGCCACATTGCCGTAGGTGCCGTGCGGATGGAATAGCCCGAACTCCGTGGCGCCGGGGTCGATTTGGCCGATTCGACCGCGCCAGTCGATCCGCGTCAGGCTGTCGCCAAAACCGAAGCGCACCCGGTTGTCGCCCAGCCTCACCCAGTCCGTCAGCACCTGAGCATTGATGAAACCACTTTCGAAGTCCTGGCGAGCCGACATGCCGCCGATGGAGCGGACAACAGCATCCATGAGGACACCGGCCCCATCGAACATCGCCGCCTTGTCCTCATCGATCCGGGCGGGGGTCGGGTCGTAGCTGACATCGCCCCACGCGGCGTGTGCCGACGGCAAGAACGCCGCCACGGCGGCGAGAAACAATACACGGAACCCACGCAGCAACTGGCGTATCACGAGGATCTCCAGGACAAAAGAACAAGCAGAGCGATCGGCATGATCAGCGTTCCGCTGGCGGCGAAATCGCACACTGGCGCACAGTCTATGACCCGCACCGAGTGTCGTCAACCTCGGAGCAGGCCATGGGTTTGATTCAGCGTCTACGAAGAATACGGCTCGCTGACCCTGTTTCGCCTGAGCCAAACGCGGTTCGAGGTCTTTTCGCAGCGGTATCGAGTCCGAACTGCAGGTAGGCGCTGACGCGCTCCAGTTCCGACAGGCAAGGGCGATCGGTAAGGCAGTGCAGGGCGCCGCGCATGATCGCGCGCTGCAGCGCCTGCGTCTGCGGGTCGGCGAGGTGCACAGGAGGTCGATCACGATATTGGTGTCGAGGACCGCGCGCCTGTTCTCAGCCGGCTTGCCGTTCTGTCGCGATGTCAGCAACGTGGTCGGCGATCGCCAGAGACGCCGTCAGGCCCGGCGATTCGATGCCGAACAGGTTGATCAGGCCGGGGATGCCATGCTGTGCCGGCCCCTGGATCAGGAAATCGCCGGGAGGATCCGAGCGACCGGCGATTTTCGGGCGGATGCCGGCATAAGCCGGTGCCAGCGCCGCTGCGGGCAGTCCTGGCCAGTAGCGGCGAATTTCGGC
>NZ_JDSS02000018.1:44610-45665 GCF_000584955.1 Candidatus Accumulibacter vicinus | reverse complement strand
AATTTCGGCAGCGAAGGCCTCGGCGCGCGTCGGGTCGACACGATAGTCAAGTGAGCCGATCGGCTGCCCTGGCATCGGGGGCGGCAACCACTCGACATCCGGACCGAAGCGCGCCTGCCCGCCGAGATCGAGCGTCAGATGCACCCCCAGGCCGCCGTTCTCGGGCAGCGGATAAATGAGCCGGGAGAACGGTGAGCAGCCACTGAGGGCATAGTAGCTGCCTTTGGCATGATGGCGCACGGGCAGCAGCGCCGCCGGAAAACCGGCGAGCGAAGCGGCGACTTCAGGTGCCCAGAGGCCGGCGGCGTTGATCACCATGGCGCTTGCAAAGCGCAGGCCGTCGCTGCCGCCACTTTCGAGGAGGAAGCCGCTTGTCTCGATGGAGCCGCTGCAGAGCGGGCTGTGCAGGGCCAGCCAAGCGCCGGCCCGTTCGGCTTCGCCGAGCAGCGCCAGCATCAGGGCGCGGCTGTCGATGATGCCGGTGGAGGGAGAGAGCAGGGCAGCGCTACACGCCAGTGCGGGCTCCAGGGCGCATGCCTCGGCTGCACTCAGCAGGCGCAGGTCGTCGACACCGTTCAACTGACCCTGCTGTTGCAGTGCGGCAAGTCCGTCTTCCTGGGTTGCCGAGGTGGCGACGATCAGCTTGCCGCAGCGCCGGTGGTTGACGCCATGTGTGGCGCAGAATTCGTAGAGTTTCCGCTGGCCGGCAACGCACAGTGCTGCCTTGAGCGAGCCTGTCGGGTAATACAACCCGGCGTGGATCACCTCGCTGTTGCGGGCGCTGGTTTCACTGCCAAAGGTGTCGTTGCGTTCGATGATGACGGTTTCGATACCCCGCTGTGCCAGCGCGCGGGCACAGGCCAGGCCGACCACGCCGGCCCCGATGACAATCGCTGCAACGCATTCCATGGCTCTCTCACCGTTATCAATCCTGTCCCGGGGGCGGCATCGTCAAGCTTCTTACGAGCTGCTGCTGTATCGCTACTTCGTCAAGGTTACGATAGGGATTCGCAACCACCAGAAAGCGCCATCGTAGCCGCAAAAAAAAAGCGCGA
>NZ_JDSS02000018.1:42697-44239 GCF_000584955.1 Candidatus Accumulibacter vicinus | reverse complement strand
CTTCCTGGATCAGCTTGCCTCTCGCTTGAGCGGCAACTTGCGGCGACGGCTCATGAAGCCCGCAAGTGTAAGGCCTGCGGCGAGCAGGGCCAGGCTTTGTGGCTCGGGAACAACGTCCGGAACGATGGCAGTTCCCATGAAAAGTTGCTCGTAGCCGTTGTTCAAGCAGGTGCCGTTGCCGTTAGCAAGCCCGGAAGCCATCCATGGCGACACTCCCGGTGGCGAGCTGGTGACCGTGGTGTCGTAGCAGCCCATGCGGACGTCCAGGTGCAACGTGTATTTGGCCAAAGTGGCATCGGGCACACTACTAAACAGATCTGCCAAGGCGGCGTTAAGTTCCGGTACGATCACAGAATAGGCCACGTGGTCCGCGCCCAGATTGTGGTTGATCGGGGCCGAGATAACGGTGCCAGGGCTCGGAGCGGAGCCACAGGGTACCGGCACCGGCAGCGGCAGACTGGGACCCGTCGCCACGCAATATTGCCCGCCAGCCATGAGAAAATCGGTTGCGCCTGGTGCTACTGAACTCGGGTTGCCGGCGCCCGCTCCTGGTGCTGTGTAGGTGGTCGGGTCGCCCAGGAAGGTTCCCCCTCCCCCCGCCGTAGTGAGGGCGTACATGCTGTCGTCGTTGGTCAACTCATACGCGACTCCGACATTGTTGCCGCCGTCGTCGGTGATCCAGATCCTCGCCCAGATCGCCAGGGACTGGGTCGCAGCACCACCTCTATTTATCTGGTTGTTGTTGAAGAAGAACACCATCTGGTCATTGCCGAGGATACCCTTCAGCGCCGAGAGCGACGCGTCCCAAGTGTCGGCGAGGTTGTTGGCGATCAGAGCTTCGCCATTGCTATTCGTTGAATTGGGATAAAAATAAGGCAACGAGCCATTGCCACTTGGCGTCGCATAGGCGTTGTCCACGCCCGAAACGTTTGTCGTGACGGGTCCGCCACTCGATCCGGTCGCAATCACCGTCAGGTCTTGAATTGCTCCCGGAGTCGAGCTGATTGCATAGGGGCCGTTGTTCGTGTTGAAACCGAACTGGTAATTGGCAACCGGCATCGAGTACACCAGTGCGTCCCCGTGCTGAATGTAGCCTAAGCCTGTCAAGTCGATCGTCGCGGCCTGTACGCCAGACACCATCAACGAGCCGACCGCAAACATTGTACTTGCCTTCCGAATTGCGCTTGCGCGACATCCCCTATTCTTCATACCATTTGGTTTCATATGTGGTCTCATCTTAGATTTCCTCCCGATGACATTGGTGACGGTTGAGGCTACGATCGAGCGGTCACTCTAAGAAATGCTGACACCCTGATAGCCCTACAACGAAATAAGCAATATCCATGCCTATTTTATCATTCGGTTCATTTAACGAAATAATCGTGTTTTTCAGTCAAACAAATCGTCGCGAACTGTAAAATTTTCCGACAGTCCCGCTGGCAGAAGGGCAACGACTGCTCCCGCGCGTCGTGTTCTTACCCTCGATGCAGGGAGCAACGAGTCGAGCAATCCTGCGCAGGTGAATTCTCCCCCGACAGGTTG
>NZ_JDSS02000018.1:23745-42672 GCF_000584955.1 Candidatus Accumulibacter vicinus | reverse complement strand
GGTTGCCGCCCTCGGCAACCTGTCGGCGCCGGCGTGACAGCAGTCGGAGTGGGAATGATTCCGGCAACGAACCCGGCGCGTGGACGACGGCGGTCGGTGCTGTCTGGTGTGTGCTGGGTGTCTTTTTATTCTTGAGAGGAGAGGGCTGAAATGGCTGAGATCAAGGACGCGATTGACGAGGTGCTGGACAAGACCGGGGAGACTTCCGACCGGCTCAATAACGTCATTGCTTTGCTGGTGGTGGTGCTGGCGACGGTGATGGCGTTGTTCAACGTCAAGGGTGGGAATATTGTTCAGGCGATGGCACAGGCGCAGGCGAGAAGCGTAAATGCCTGGGCTTTTTTCCAGGCCAAAAGTACCAAGCTGATTCTCTCCGAAACCATGCTCGAACAGCTCACCCTGGAGCGCGAGCGAGACGGTTCGTTGACGCAGGAGGGTGCTGCCCTGCTCGACAAGAAGATTGCGTTCTATCGCGAGGCGGTGAATCGTTACGAAAAAGAGAAGGAAGAAATCAAGAAGCAGGCAGAAGGCTACGAACAGGAATATGACCGCTTGAACTATCACGACGACCAGTTCGACATTGCCGAAGCCGGGATCACCGTCGCGTTGGCGGTACTCGGTATCGCTGCGTTGACGCGCCGGAAATGGCTGGTCTGGTTCGCGCTGGTGTTCGCAGGTGTGGGCGTGGCATCGGGGACAGCGGGTTTTGTCGGCGGGAGCTTCCATCTCGATTTCCTGGCCAGGCTGCTGGGCTGAGACCGGAGACCGCGATGAAAAATGGCCAGCCTTGTTGGTCAGCAATTCTCCGGCATCGACCTGTGCACCCTCTGCACACCGGCCACCAGACTGGATTCGAGCAGCACGCATTGGTTGGCAGTCGCTTCTCGGCAGGCAGCCTGCACTGCCTCATATGAGGAGCCGATCTTGTTCTCGGGCACATCGAGATGCAGCGAATGCTCATAGGCGATATTTGGACTCTGGGCTGCTCGCTTTTTTCCTGGGAAAATTGGCCTCATCGAACCGCCGGATACGTGACCCGTTCGTCCGGTGGTGTGGGAGAGGGAGGCCGCAAGGTTGGCCGTCTTGAACGGGGAATGTTTGCTGCTTGAGGAGAGGGCAGATGCCAAGAACGATACTTGCTGGCCTCGCGGGTGGAATGACAATGAATGTCACCATGGTGCTCACGTTTCGCCTGCTTGGCTTCGGTTGGAATGGCGGTGGCATCCTTCTCTCTTCTCCTATCCAGAGCCCGAAGCTCATCGCCGTTTGGACTCAGCTAGAGCCTTTGCCTCTCGTCGTTGCGAATCCGGCGCCGATCATCATCGGCATGGTGCTCTTCGGCATTGGACACGCCTTCATTTATCGCTCAGTGTCTGTCGCTTGGCCAGCGGGTATTTTCCAGAGGGCACTGCGTTTTGCTGGTTTGCTGTTCTTCATGACCTTCCTGTTCTGGGAATTCTTTACCCCATTCAACCAACTCGGTGAGCCGTTGCCGCTCGTCGCTCTTGAGCTACTTTTCTGGGCAACCATTGCTTTCGCGGAGGCATTTGTCATTGCATCTGTAATCGAGCGCAAACAGTGAGCGGCGCGTGAGCCGGATGCCCAATAAACGTTAGCCGCCTTCTTCGCCAAGCGCTGCCGGATAAGTTCTCCGATTGATGCGGGTATATGATTCATGACCCAGCAACAGATCCACGTGGTTCATCTGCCGCGGATACGTCAGCGCTTGGACCCGGCGCTGTCGGCGCGACAGATGAACGCTATTCGTTCGGTAACAAAAAAGGGGGTCTGCCGTGAGGCAAACACCCTGGGTGCTACAAGCAGTGTGATGGAGCGGCTATTTCAAGGCCTCGATGCCCGCACCGAAATTGATATGGAATACTGCCCCATCCATCACCAGGGCAGGCACGGACTTGACACCGACCGCCTCTGCTTCTTGCAGGCGTGATTTGTCGATGCCGAGGTGGACGACCTCAACGTCGTATTTCACCGGGTCAAGTGCATTGGCTACGTTCTGTTCGGCGGCAACGCATACGGGGCAGCCAGCGTGGTAGAAAATGGCTTTGGTCTTCATGATTGGTCTCCTGGGTTCGTTAGTTCGTTAGTGCCACTGGCACACGTACATAGTAGGAACAACACCAGTCTCTGCATAGAAGGCACTTTTTGGTGCCCCGGTAACATTTTGGTGTAACTTATGGAAAACAGAGGGGAAAAAATGCTACCGTCAGCCAGGTCAGCCTATTCGCAACTCGAAGATGTGATTGGTTGCAAGTGGTCAGTTTCGGTTTTGCGAGCCGTCGCTGTCGGCGTTTCACGTCCGGGCGCATTGGAGCGTCACGTACAAGGAATTTCAACCAAAGTTCTGTCCGAGCGGCTACGCAAACTGACCACGTATGGTTTGCTAGCCAAGCATGTTTATGCGGAAGTGCCGCCCAGAACAGAGTATTCGTTAACCCGGAATGGGCAGAAGCTGGTCAGCATCATTGATCAGATCAATCTCTTGGATGACGAAATCAAGAGCGCCGAACAAGGGAAAGTGGACCCCTGAGGCAAAACAAATTTCCACCGTGTTTAAGCTGCCCCTTGCCTTTGCCTTCAAACAGCGTTTTCGCTTAGACAAACGCGATGCCGGATTCCTGTAGCCCCACCAGATCAATCTTGACCGCGTTCTGCGGGGTATTGGCAGCAATCACACCCAGACCGGCTGGTGTGAGCGTACCGCTGTCGAGCAGGCCAGTGAAGAAGGCCAGGTCGTCTGGTGGAGGGGCATTCCCGATCACATTGGTGTAGAGCAGGTTCACCACCGCCTGATGGCTGGCGCTGGCGCCGAGGCGGACATCCAGTGCCAGTTGCATCAGGTCTTGATAGGACATGCCGCCATCGAGCAGGCCCAGTCCGATGCCGACATAGGCGAGGTTGTGGACCGAGTCCGCGCCGAACACGGCCCCGAGCACCTTGGCTGTACTGCCGGCGTTGCCGTCGATGTCCAATGCGACTTTCCGATCGGCGAATTGCAGGCGCTCGACGCTGACCAGAGCGTCTTCTCCGGTGCTGTCGGGCTTCTCGATCGAATACGTGCCGCCGGCCGACCGCTGCAGCGTATAGGTACTGCGCGCCAGCGCGAAGACCAGCGTGTCGACGCCATTGCCGCCGTCCAGCGTGTCGTTGCCATGGGTGCTGATCAAGGTGTCGTTGCCGTCGGACCCGTCCAGGCGATTATCGCCGGAGCTGCCGGTCAGGGTGTCGCCAAAAACGCTGCCGGTCACGTCTTCGATATTGCGCAGAGTGTCCTTGCCCAGCCCGCCGGTGGCCTGACCGGTCGTCAGGTTGACATTGACGGCAAACGCTGCGCTGTAATAGGCGACGATGTCGACCCCGCCGAGTCCGTCGATGGTGTCGTCACCGCCGTTGCCCTCCAGGTGGTCGCGGCCTGCGCCACCGGTGATGGTATCGTTGCCGTCGCCCCCCAGGAACCCGACGGACGCATCATTGCCAATGAAGGTGTCATTGAAGCTGGAGCCGAAGACCAGTTCGACACCCGCGATGCTATCCGATCCGGCACCGCCGTTTGCCGTACCGGTCGTCAGGTTGATCACCACTCCAGCGGTGGCGGTGCTGAAATACAGGTAGTCATAGCCGTCACCACCGTCAATGGCATCGTTGCCGCTGCCACTGTGGAGGACATCATCACCGGTGCCGCCCAGCAAGCTGTCATTGCCGCCACCGCTGCTGAGGGTGTCGTTGCCGGCCAGTCCGTCGATCCGCTCGTTGCTGGCCGTGCCGGTAAGCACATCGTTGTTGCTGCTGCCGTTGATCTCCAGCGGGTTGAGCACGGGCACGCTCACCGAGGTGCCGAAAAAATTCGTGGGCGTGGCGCTGACCTGATCGCCGCTGCGCGCCAGGCTGTGAACACCGTCGACGGGCAGCGCAGGGTAGGCGACCGTATCCGCCCCGCCAAAGTTCAGGCTACCGCCGCTGGTAAACAGGAAACCAGCCGGCACAATGAAATCGGGAGCGACCAGACCAAGGTCTGCAAATGCCTGCGTGGCGACCAGCACCGACTTGTTGGCCGTGCGGCTGCTGGGCAGGTCACTGGGGAAGGTGAAGGTATGGGTCACCCCCTCACGGGATGAACTGATCGCTACACCGGCCCAATGCGATTCGCCGTTGAAGTTGCCAACCGTCAGCTCGATGAACTGAATGGTGCCGTTGGGGTTGGAGTATAACTCGTTGATCCGGAATAGGTGAAAGCTCATGACGGGGCACTCCTTCCAGGAGAATAGACAAGATGATCAGGCGGAACTCAGCCGAGCAGTCTCACACTGTAACGCCGATGCAGCACCGCGCCAATCGGCACAGCCATCGATATTGCCAGCTTAGCACTAATCAACCGTTGGACTAAACCGCTGGCGCGGCGGTGGGGAGCCCCACCGCCGCGTTGCGGTTTCTGAGAAGGCATAGTTTTTCAAACTGATGGTCGTCGATGTGATCTTCATCATCGGGAATGTTCCCGATGATGACCGACGCGGTGTGCTACGGGGGCCTCGCCGAGCGGACGAGGGAATTGTATTTGTCGCGTTGTTTTTGTAGTTTCTAAGATATCTTCGGACAAGCTAAAAACTTGACCCGAGTAAGCGTCTTGGCGTACAACTCTTTCAACTTGCGTCGCTGCGCTCCGACTGCCCAGTTACGCCCGTAAATACCGAAACTTCACCGAAAGGCTCTCAACCATGACAAAACTTCTGCTAGGTGCTTTGATTGCAGCCTCTCCATGGCTTGCCCATGCAGGCGATATTAACGTCAATCTCGGCAACGTGCGCGTCCAGGCGCCGAGCATCACCGTAACCTTCGGCACCCGCGACAATCGTGGCTATTACTGGGATGGTTACGAGTACCGCAACCCCCAATACTGGAAAGATCACCATGGCCCACGTGGCGAGAAGTACTACACTGGGCGCGGCAATAATGGCGTTCCACACAAAGATGGAGGACATTGCCCGCCGGGCCAGGCTAAGAAGGGCAATTGCTAAAAGCCATGCGCCGTATGGGCTGAATGCCGGCCTTCATCATTCGGCCCATCCTCACAGAGACGGTGACAAACCCTAACATCGCCGCTCTCTGGCGGCAGGCGCTCACTGGTTGAGTTTGCTGATCTTGTTGCCCTGTAGGCCGATCCCCGCCATCAGCCCCTTCTGGCCGAAAATGAAGGCATAGATGTCGTCCTGCATGGTGGTGGTGGTATGGGATTGGCCCGTACCCTGATCAATGACCACGATGCTCGGACCGATACCGACTTCGAAGCCTTCGTTGGCATCAAGCGCTTGCAGTGCCTTCTCATTCATGAAGAACATCGCATAGCCGTACTTTTGTGCGCCCGCCTGCAGCCCGTACGACGCGCCGGCAGTACTGTAATGCCCCACGGCCTTGCCGTCACGCCACAGAACGCCCTCACCGTACTGTCCGCCAACAACCAGCCCGGCCTTGGTGATGCTGGGAAACACCAGTACGGCGGAGGCCTTGGCGTTGAGAGTCCTGGCCGCAGGCACCTTGGCCAGCAGCCTGTCGAGCGCTGCTTTCGATTTGTGGTCGAGTTCGGTGGTGCTGTCTGCGACAGCGGGCGCTACAATGAACGCAGACAGGAGCATGGCCAGAACCATGAAGATCGAACGTGCAGGATGGGCGTACATGGTGCTTCCTTTGAGAATCGACGATGAAGTTCCCATTCTGCCACCTCGACAGAATCCATTCCACTAATATCAGGAATTCAGAAATTCAGGAGTTCGGCGTGTGCGGCGCTATTCGCTTCATCCGAATCGATCCTGCGCAGATGCGCGTGCTCCTCACCGAACCGTTCCTGTTGCAACTCGAGTCACTTTGCCGATGTTAGAAGACTACCGTTACTGGAAGGATCTGGACTACACCCCGGCAAGCCGCGATGTCGTGCCCGCTTCTTTGGCCGGGCGAGTCCATGCCGGGCAACGGGCGCTGGACGTCGGCTGTCATCACGGCGCGGCGAGCTTCTTCATGGCGTCGATCGGTTTGCGGGTACTGGGTATCGATATCAATCCGCGGGCCGTCGAAGTGGCTCGGCGGCAAAGACCGGTGAACACCGCCGGGCGTTGGCCCGAGTTCGTCGTTGCCGACTTTCTGGTCGATCGCTTCGCCGAGCCGACGAGCTTCGACGTCGTCGTCCTTAACCGCTTTCTGACCTGCCTGCCGGCGTGGCCGGATTGGCAAAGCGGCCTCGAACGGGCACAGAATCTCCTGGTCGACGGAGGGGTCATCTACGTCAATGATTTTCTCCTCATGCCGGCGTCTGATCACAATCGTGGCCGGTATGTGCAGGGCTACGCGAGCGGGGGTCGCTGGGGCAACTTCACGGTCGTCGATGCACAGGATCAGGCCAGCTTTGTTGCTCATCACCACAGCGCGCAGGAACTGCGGCGGATTGCGGCACCCTATCGGCTGGCCTGTCTGCGGCGCTACTCGACACGCTCACGGAATGGATACCCGAGCCGGATGTTCGAACTGATCGGCGTGCTGGAAGCACGTCCGCTCCGGATCGGCTGACCAGCGCTGGCCAGGGGGATGATCACCGCGAGCCGCACCATTCTTGGCCTCTATCATGGGTACAACGCCAATGCGTGCGTTCTCATCGACGGGCAGCCGGTCGTGGTCGTCGAGAAGGAACGGCACTCGCGAGTCAGACATGCCTATGGTCCGTCTCCCGAGTGCGTGCAGGACAGTCTGCACCGGGCCGGCCTGAGCATTGCCGACGTGGATTGCGTCGCTTTCTGCGGGGCATCCGACATCGATACCGACTATGGCTATGATGTCCCCGTTTCCGCCGATGCGCGGACACGGTTCCCCGCCACACTCGGGACACGACTGCTGTCGTCCGAGTGTTTCCGGGAAACCTCGCTCCGCGTTCTCGACCGGGTGCTGCCCGCGGTGATCGTCGAACACCATGTCGCACACGGCGCCTGCGCGTTCTATACCTCGGGTTTCCAGGAGAGTCTGGTGCTGGCCTTCGACGGGCTCGGCGATTTCGGTCGCTCCTGTCTGATCATGCGCGGCAAACGCACGCAGCTCGACTGCCTCGAGTCGGTCCCTCTGCGCATCGGGCTGGCGTTCAGGAAGGCGGGGACGCACCTGTATCGACTGCACGGCGGCAAAGGTTTCGATGCCGCCGGCAAGCTGATGGCACTCGCCGCTTTCGGCGAGCCGCGCTATCTCGCTGCCGCCCGCCTGTTCCTCGACCACGTCGATCGATCGACGGGTGGTCGCGATTGGCTCCTCCCCGAAATCGGCAACCTTCGCCCAGGTGCGTTGAGCGATCTCGACAGCCACATGGCGCGGGATTTCGCTGCCTCGCTGCAGGCCGTTGCCAGCGCGGAGACGCTCGCACTCCTTCGGCGCCACGTGCGTCCGGGCGATCATCTCTGTCTGGCCGGAGGGTGCGCGTTGAATGTGATCATCAACCGGGATCTCCTGCGCGAGTTGCCGCTGGCCGCGCTGTACGTTCCTCCCTGCCCACACGATGGCGGTCTTGGGCTGGGCGCCGGGCTCTACTTGCGCAGCCACATCGAAGGCCGGCCGAGCAATATCGACGGGCTGGACCCGTTTCTGGGCCTGACCGACCTCGATACAGTGCGTCGCAGCGAACTGCCGCTGCTGGCGAACGGCGGCCTCCCCGCTGTGACCATCGCCGACCTCGGGCGGGAACGTCAGGTCGAAGCAGCGGTGCGCTTGCTGGCGCAGGGTGAGGTCATTGGCTGGTGTCATGGTCGCCCGGAGCTGGGTCCGCGGGCCCTCGGCAACCGCAGCTTTCTGGCCGACCCCGCGCGCGACTGGATGTGTGATCACCTCAACAAACGCGTCAAGCACCGCGAGTCGTTCCGCCCTTATGGCCTGTCGCTGCGGGAAGAGAACCTGCCGCGCGTCTTTGACACGGCGGTACGCTCGCCCTACATGATGATCGCAGGAACCCTGAACGAGCGCTGGCGCAGTGCGCTTCCGGCCGTCGTACATGTCGACGGGACGACCCGTTTGCAGACGGTCTCGCGCCGCGACCATCCCCTGTTCTGGGAGCTCCTGGCGGCATTCGAGGCGGCGAGCGGTGTGCCGGGCCTGCTCAACACCTCGTACAACCTGCCTGGCGAACCCATTGCGGAAACCGTGGCCGATTGCCTGCGGGTATTCTGCGACACACCGATCAGGCACCTGTTTGTCGGCGGGCAGCAACTGAGCAAGTGCTGATGGCCGGCGAAAACACCCTTTTCATCAGTTATGCCCACCGGGACGAAATCTGGAAAGACGAACTGCTGGTTCAACTGCGCGCCCTCGGCCGTGCCGTTCCGCTCGACATCTGGGATGACCGCCGCATCAGGCAGGGCGAAGACTGGTATCGCGAAATCAGGAATGCAGTGGCGCGCGCGCGCTTCGCCGTCTGCCTGATCACCGGGCACTTCCTCGGATCTTCATTCTGCATGGATGAAGAAATCCCCGAGCTGCTGCGCCGACGTCAGGAGGAGGGCCTGGAGCTGTTGCCGATTCTGATCGAAGACTGTCCGTGGGAAGCGCATCTGTGGCTGAAGCCGTTGCAAATGCTGCCGCGCGACGGCAAGACGGTCAAGGTGGACTTTCGGGACAAGCACGAGACCGTATTCAGCGCCGTTGCGAAGCGGATATACGAGGCGCTTCAGGGGCCGGCAGCGGCGCCGCCGGCGGGCACGCCCGGATTTCCGGCCAGGCCGGCCGCCGCCGCCGCGCCAAACGACACGCAGCGCCTGCCGCCGGCAACCTCGCACCTGCTCGGCCGTCACCATGAACTGCAGGTTCTCATGGACGCGCTGAACGACCCCGACGGTGGCGTCGTCGTTCTCCACGGTTGGGGTGGTGTCGGAAAAACGGGTCTGGTGCGCGCCTGGGTTGACGCCCTGCCACAGCATTCCGGAGCAAGCACCAGGCCGGTATTTGCGTGGTCCTTCGGCAATCAATCGGCCACCGACCGCGAGACCTCGGCGGACAGCTTTGCGATTGCCGCATTGCGTTTCCTGGGCGATGGTTCACCGCTGCAGGGGCTGCCCTGGGAAAAAGGCGAGCGCCTGGCGGGGCTCGTTGCCGGCCGGCGCGGAATCCTCCTCCTTGACGGTCTCGAACCCCTGCAATGCCGGGACGGGACACTGCGTGATCCGATCATCCTGAGCCTGCTGCGCCAACTCGCATGTCGGTGCGGCGGGCTGTGTGTCGTGACCAGTCGCCTGGCGCTGGCCGACTTTGCCGAAGAGGGTGACCGATCGGGGGTAAGGCACCAGAATGTGGAGGAGATTTCGCCCGCGGTCGGCCGTGCGCTGCTCCGCAGTCGGGGGGTCAAAGGCCACGACCAGGAGCTGGAAGCACTGGTCACGGCTTTCGGAGGTCAGGCCCTGGCGGTCGAGCTGCTGGCTTCCTGTCCTGACATCTGCGGCCAACCAGGCGCCCCTGCAAAGACAGGACCCGTCGTCGGTGCCCGGAGCGAACACGCACGGCGTGTACTCGCATTGCTTGCCGAACAGCTCGGCAACGGCGCCGAAGTCGGCTTGTTGCGCGTACTCGCCCTTTTCGACGGGCCCGTCGGCATGGACGAACTCGATGCCATGCTCGGGCCACCGGTGTTGCCCGGTGCGACCGAGTTCCTGCAAGGTGCGCCGACGACGTTCCTGTTTCGGCAGATCCAGAAACTGCGCTCCCAACGGCTGATCACGGTCAGTGATCACGACCCGCTCACGCTGGACATGCACCCCATCGTTCGTGAGTACTTCGCCGACGATTGGTCGCGTGCCGATCGGCCGGCTTTTCTCGCCGGACACCGGCGCCTCTACGAATACCATCGTGCCCGTGTGCCGGCCGAACCGGCGAGTGCCGACCAGTTCGAACGGCTCTTCCTGGCCGTCGGCCAAGGACTTCAGGGCGGTCTGTACGAGGAGGCCTACGAACTGTACCGTCAGGCGGTCGCTCATCGGGGTGCCTCCCTCCTGCCCTCGGAGCATGGCCTGATCGGACTGGAGCTGTCGGCTCTGGCGGGTTTTTTCGCGAAGCGATGGTCAAGCCTGGTGTGCGAGCTGCCGTGCGCCGCTCGAGTGGACATTCTCCGGCGCGTCTCGGAGTGCCTGCAGGCGATGGGACGCGTCGCCGAGGCCGAGGAACCGCTGTTGGCGTGTCTGGCTTTCGAGCAGGACGGAGCCGACGAGGACACGGCGGCGGAGACCGCTCACCGCCTGAGCACCGTTTACCTCGTCCTCGGCGATCTGCCACGGGCGAGGCACTACTCCAGGGTCAGCGTTGCCCATTTTGCAGGCCGGCGTCCGGATCGACGTATGGTGTATTCCCTGTGCCGACACGGAGACATTCTCCAGCTCATGGGCGAGAGGAGCGAAGCCGAAGCGACTCTGGAACGCGCGGAGGCGCTCAACGCGCAGATCGATCCGGACCATCCGGCGCTGCACGGCGTCGAGAGTTTCTGGATGTGTGACCTCCTCATCATGCAGGTTCAAGAGTCGCTCTTCGCGGCCGGTCATGACCGGCCGGACGTGGAGGGCTTGCTGGCGCGGCTGGATGAAGTCCGCCGGCGTGCCATGCTGGCCATCGCCAGGGATCTGGAAGACACCTTTCTTGTGGCTCTCCACCATATCTGCAGCGGGCGCGTCGCAATGCTCCAGGCATTGCTCGGCAGGCGCCACCGTCTGGCGGATGCCGGCGAAGCGCTCGATCGCGGCGTCAACGACCTGCGTCAGTCGGGGCAGCAACACTGGTTGCCGCGTGGGTTGCTGGCGCGCGCCGCGTTTCGCCGCGAGTCGGGGCGGCTCGCCGAGGCCGAAGCGGACATTCTCGAAGCGCGCAAAATTGCCGAGAAACGACGCATGACACCGATGCGGCTGCACATCGCCGATTGCCTGATCGAGCACGCTCGCGTTGCCCTGGCCAAGGGAGACCTGGCGGCCGCGGCTGACCGCTGTCGGGATGCGCGTCTCCTGGTGGACGCGATGCGCTATCACAGCCGGGACAGCGTCCTGGCCGCCGTCGAGGCGCAACTGTCGTGAGCCTGTCGTTGCTTCAACGGTCATGGCCTACAGGTTCCCGGCGTTTTGGCCGAGCCAGGTCTTCGCGCTCACTGGCGACCTTTCTGAGTACCTCCTTGACGGTGTCCGGCATCATCGCGTAGGTCATCAGACTGGAGCCGATGCACACCAGCCAGAAGAGCAGAAAGCCGGTCGAGTAGGTCGCGATCGCCGACCATTGCACCAGTTCGCCGAACAGGTATAACTGCTCCGGATCGATCATCGTGAAGAAGATCACCTCGGCGATGCCCGCGGCGATGAACGCCGGCCACATTATCCAGATCACGTGTTTCATGCTTTTCTCTCCATCAGCGCGCTTGCATGCAAGCGCCAATCGATTTCTCGGCGCGGCCAGGGCCTGGCGTCAGTGCATCCTGCCTGGACTGGCAACGAACAACTGCGGATCGACCATCGCCCCGTTGAGGATCACGCTCCAGTGCAGATGTGGGCCAGTGGCGCGACCGCTCATTCCGGACAGGCCGAGTCGTTGCCCCTTGCCGACCGTCTCCCCGGTCTGCACATCGATGCGCTCGAGGTGGCAGTACATGCTGATCAGGCCGTTGCCGTGGTCGACAAACACGGTCTGGCCGTTGAAGAAATAATCACCGGTGGCGAGCACGATGCCATGCGCGCTGGATCTGACGGTGCTGCCGCGCGGTGAGGCGATGTCGAAGCCGGCGTGCGGCGAACGCGCCTCGCCGTTGAAGAAGCGACGCACACCGAAACGGCCGGTGAGGCGACCCGCCGCGGGCAGGACGAAGTCGGTGTCGGTATCGTCGGCATTGCGCCAATGGCGCTTGATGGTCTGGATGGCGGCGATTTCACTCTCGACGCGGGCCAGATCGCTGACCGAGAGCTGCACCTTGCTGTTGTCCTTGAGCGTGATCCTTTGTGCCGGATAGTCCTGGTGATCGACTCTGAACTGCACGCTGCGCGATTTTCCCTGTGCAGTTGCCTGCTCCATTTCCTCCACCCGCAGCGCGTATGTCCCCGGCGGCGTGTCCAGCGCCAGGCCGACGACGCCGACCCATTGACCGGCGTCGGCCGCGACCAGCACCGGCTGTTCGCCGAGCCAGGCGCGTGGCGGTCTGGCGCCAGCCGCGATGGGCCCCAGCGAAACCACCGCCACGCCGCCGGGGACGCTGGCTGCTCTGGGCAAGGCAGCGTGCGTGAGCGAGGGCAGCAGCAGGGGAAGTAACCATCGCAGACACCGGGCGAGACGCTGGCCAAGCGGCATGGCTTTCACCCCGCTACAGCGACGCAGCGCTGAAAGTGTCGCACTGGCGGACGTCGCCGCTCTCCATGCCCCGCCTGAACCAGCGCACGCGTTGTTCGGAAGTGCCGTGGGTGAAGGATTCCGGAACGATCTGGCCCTGCGTCTGGCGTTGCAGGCGGTCGTCGCCAATCGCCGCCGCCGCAGTCAGCGCCTGCTCGGTCTCGCCCGGTTCGAGGATCTTCTGCATGCTGTCGGCGCGATGGCCCCAGACGCCGGCAAAGCAGTCGGCCTGCAGTTCGAGTCGCACCGACAGCGCATTGGCGGCAGAGCGGTTGCCGCTCTTTTGCTGTGCCGCGTGCACCTTGTCCGAAATGCCCAGCAGGTGCTGTACGTGATGACCGACTTCGTGTGCGATCACGTACGCCTGGGCGAACTCGCCGGGCGCGTGAAAGCGTTCCCTGAGGTCGCGGTAGAACGCCAGGTCGATGTAGACCTTCTGATCGGCCGGGCAATAAAAGGGACCCATGGCAGACTTGCCCGTGCCGCATGCGGTCGGTGTGGCGCCGGTGAACAGCACCAGTTTCGGTTCCTGGTAACGGCGACCGGCCTCACGAAAGACCGTCTGCCAGGTCGCTTCGGTGCTGCCGAGCACTTTGGCGACGAAGCTCGCCATTTCATCGTTGACCGGCGGCTTCGGTGCAGGGCGTGCTGCGGACGAAGTTTGGTGGCCGCTGTTTGAAACCAGTCCAAGGATCACCGTCGGGTCGATGCCGAAAAAATAGCCGGCGGCGATGGCAACCAGCAGCGTTCCGATGCCGACGCTGCCGGCCCCGACGCCGCCGCCCCCCCCTCGCCGGTCCTCGACGTTCTGACTCTCGCTCTGATCATCCAGACGCATGGCTTATTCCCGAGACACGCATTGCAATGCTGCCGATGTTAACAGAACCGGGGCAAGATGACAGCACCGAAAGACACTTAAAATATCATGGTTGTATTTCCCGACGGGAAAGCCTACAGTGGCCTCGCCAATGTCGGCAGCCACAAGGAGAAGCGTATGGGGAAACTAACCGCCGGCCTGTTGGCCGTGGCGCTGGCGCTATCAAGTGCACATGCTGTCGCCTGCTCGGCTGAAAAAGCCAAGGACGGGCAAACCGAAATGAGCACTCCTGCCAAACCCAAGACCTGACTTGTCGGTGTAAGCAACACGCGCGGCGCGTACCTCTGGTATCGCGCCGCGTTACGTTTCAGCGCGAGGAATACTCAGCATGGCTCAACTCGTTCTTCTGCCCGGCAAGGATCGCTCGCTCGCTCGCCGCCACCCCTGGATTTTCGCGGCCGCGGTCGAGAAGCTCAGCGGTCGCGCGCGACCGGGCGATACCGTCGATGTCGTCGCTGCCAATGGACGTCCTCTGGCAAAAGCGGCGTGGAGCCCCGAGTCGAAAATCCGCGCCCGCGTGTGGACCTTCGACCCCGACGAGATCGTCGACGATGCCTTCTTCAAACGCCATATCCAGGCCGCTGTCGAACGCCGTCAGCAGACACCGGAATTGCGCGGGCAGGACGGCCTGCGGCTGGTCCATGGCGAGTCCGATGGTCTGCCGGGCCTGATTGCCGACCGCTACGGCGACACCATCGTGCTGCAACTGACAGCCACCGGCCCCGAGAAATGGCGGCAGGCGATCATCCATGCGCTGCAGCGTGCGACTGGCTGCGCGCGCATCTACGAGCGTTCGGATTCGCATGTACGCCGTCTCGAAGGGTTGCTGCCGGTGACCGGCTGGGTGTCCGGTGCGGCGCCCGCAGAAAGACTCTGCATCGTCGAGAACGGCGTGCGCATGCAGGTCGATGTCGTTGCCGGCCACAAGACCGGTTTCTATCTCGACCAGCGTGACAACCGTCTGCTGACGCGCACCCTGGCCGCCGACCGCGCGACGCTCAATGGTTTCTGCTACACCGGTGGGTTTTCGCTGCAGGCGCTTGCCGGCGGCGCCCGCAGCGTCCTTTCGATCGACTCGTCGGGGCCGGCACTGGCGACGGCCATCGACAACCTGGCGCTCAACCCGCAGCTCGACGCGAACCGGGCCGAGTGGCGCGAGGCGGACGTGTTCACCGAATTGCGCGCGCTGAAGAACGCCGGGCAGCATTTCGACCTGATCATTCTCGACCCGCCCAAGTTCGCCCCTTCGGCTTCGCATGCCGAGCGCGCCGCACGCGCCTACCGGGACATCAATGCCTTTGCCTTCCGTCTGCTCAATCGCGGTGGCCTGCTGATGAGCTACTCGTGTTCGGGGGGCATCAGCAGCGAGCACTTTCAGCGCATCGTCGCCGATGCCGCCCTCGATGCCGGCCGTGGCGCGCGCATCCTGCGCCGTCTCGCCGCGCCGCCGGATCATCCGGTGGCGCTGCATTTCAGCGAAGGCGAATATCTCAAGGGCCTGCTCTGCCAGGTCGATTGAGGCAGGCGCGCTAGCTGCCCCCCCAGATCTGTTTGACGCGCGCGTCGCGGCCGCAACCCTGACGGTAATAGGCATAGCGGATCGGGTTTTTCCTGTAGTAGTCCTGGTGATACTCCTCGGCCGGGTAGAAGGGGGTGGCGGCGGCGATTTCGGTTTCGATGCGCGGCAGCTTGCCACTCGCCAGCAGGGCGTCACGGCTGCTTTCGGCGGCCTTGCGCTCGGCCTCGTTCTGCCAGTAGATGCCGCTGCGGTACTGCGTGCCGATGTCGCAGAACTGCCGGTTCTTGACGGTCGGATCGATGTGCCGCCAGAAATGGTCGAGGAGTTGTGGATAGCTGACCTTCTGTGGGTCATAGCTGACGCGGATGGCCTCGGTATGTCCGGTATTGCCTGCACTGACCTGTTCGTAGCTCGGGTTGACGGTCTGGCCAGCGGTATAGCCGGACTCGGCGCCGAGCACGCCCGGCAGTTTCTCGAAATCCGCCTCGATACACCAGAAGCAGCCGCCAGCAAAAATCGCCGTCCTGATCTCGGTTTTCTTGCCGGTCGGTGGGTCAGCAGCGCCGGCCCCGCCGCCCATCGCCAGCAGCCACAGCGCTGCCATGAGCAGGCGCGCGCTCATGTCCGCAACGCCGGCAGCGGTTCGGCGCGCGGCACGAACTGCAGGGCCACGCCGTTGTTGCAGTAGCGCTTGCCGGTGGGCTTCGGACCGTCGTTGAAAACGTGCCCCTGATGACCGCTGCAGCGGGTGCAGTGGTACTCGGTGCGCGGATAGATGAGTTTGAAGTCGGTCTTGGTGGCCACCGCTTCCGGCAGGGGTTGCCAGAAGCTGGGCCAGCCGGTACCGCTCTCGTATTTTGCCGAACTGTCGAAGAGCGGCAGGTAGCAGGCGGCACAGATGAAGGTGCCGTCGCGTTTCTCCTGGTTCAGTGGGCTCGTTCCAGGGCGTTCGGTATCTTCCTCGAAGAGCACGCGATAAGCGGGCAGCGGCAGCAGGGTGGCCCATTCGGCTTGCGATTTCCGCAGTTTGTTGCCGGCGGTCTCGCTGGCCCAGACCGGGCCGGGAGCGGCCACAGGCAGGATGAAGGCGGAGATGCCGCCCAGCCATTTCAGTGATTGACGACGATCCATGATGTTCTCCAGTAAAAACGGTTTGCGAATTCCCGCTGGCCAGGCTCAGTCGGGCATCAGTAACGTTCGGCCGAAATGCGCCGTGTCAGTTCCCCCAGGCCAGCGACCCGCCGGCGGACGCCTGACCTGGCGGAGCAGGGTAGGGCATCGAGGCTTTTCCTGGCGAAGGTTTGCTCTATGGTCGTTGGCCGGAGAAGAAACCTTACGCCCTTCTTCGCATCGCCAATCCTTGCCCTGGGGGTGACTCCCGACATTCGCAACGGTGTAGCCTCCATGGGCAGGCTGTGATTAAATTCGCAGCCATGATGCTTCCCCATGCCACCCCTGTCGAGACCGCGGCAGAAGCGGAAACCGCCGTCCTGCTGATTCGCCGCACGGGTGCGCGCGCCACCCCGGCGCGGGTACGGGTCCTGCAACTGCTGCGCGCTGCGCCGGCAGCGCTGACCCATCACCAGATCGAGCAGGCGCTCGGTGATCTGGCCATCGATCGGGTGACGCTCTATCGGGTGCTCGACTGGCTGGTCGAGAGCGGAATCGCGCACCGCACGACCGATGCCCAGCGGACGTTCCGCTATTCGCTCGCCGCCGGCGGTGAGCATGCCGCACATACCCATTTCCGCTGCGAAGACTGCGGGCGGGTGTTCTGCCTCGACGCTGCTCCGCCGGTGCCACCCAGCCTGCCGGAAGGCTTCTGCCTGTCGCGCATCGAACTCGATCTTTGTGGACGTTGTGCCGAGTGTACCGGCGAACGCCGATGAACCCTGTCGCATTCCTTCGATGTTTCCAGGCGAATTCACGCTGACCCTGCGTCGCCATCCGGCAACCCCTGCCCCGGTGGTGCGCATGATCGAAGTGCATGCGGCGCGTGCCGCCGATGGAGGCATTGCGCTGGCCTACTGCCTGCGCGGTGACCTGGCCCGCCTGCGGATTCCGGCGCCACGGCCCCCCGAAGCTGCCGATGGACTCTGGGAGCACACCTGTTTCGAGGCCTTCGTCGGTGTCCTGGGCGAGGCGGGCTACCACGAGTTCAACTTTTCGCCGTCGGGTCAATGGGCGGCGTATGCGTTTTCCGGCTACCGCCAGCGCGACGACAGTCGGACCCTGCTGGTACCGCCGCAGATCACCGCCAGACTGTTCGCCGGCCGGCTGGAACTCGAAGCCGTCATCGCCGCCGCCGTGCTGCCGCCGCGAGCCGCCACGGCAACGCTGCAGATCGGTCTGTCCGCCGTTGTCGAAGCCGACGACCTCATCGACGGCAGCCATAGCTACTGGGCCTTGCATCATCCGGCGGCCTTGCCCGATTTTCACCACCGCGACGGTTTTGCCCTCGAACTGGCGCCAGCGCACGAGTCAAGCTGAAGGAATCCAGAATGCCCGCCCTGCAGTTCGGACTCGATCGTCTGCTCACCGACCCGGCCTTGCGCCGGCCCCTGCGCGGCCGTCGTCTGGCCCTGCTGGCACATCCGGCGTCGGTCAGCGCCGATCTGAGGCATGCCCTCGACGCCCTGGCCGCCCTGCCCGATCTGCAGCTCACCGCAGCCTTCGGCCCGCAGCATGGCTTGCGCGGCGACAAGCAGGACAACATGGTCGAGTCGCCGGAGTTTCTCGACCCGCTGCACCACATTCCGGTATTCAGCCTGTACGGCGCCGTGCGGCGGCCGACGCCGGCGATGATGGCGACTTTCGACGTGCTGCTGGTCGACCTGCAGGACCTCGGCTGCCGCATCTACACCTTCATCACCACCTTGCGCTACGTGCTCGAAGCCGCGGCCGAACACGGCAAGGCGGTATGGATTCTCGATCGCCCGAATCCGGCGGGACGTCCGCTCGAGGGACTGCTGCTGCGTCCCGGCTGGGAGAGCTTCGTCGGCGCCGGGCCACTGCCGATGCGGCACGGTCTGACGATGGGCGAACTCGCCGGCTGGTTCATCAGCCGCCTCGCGCTCGACCTGGACTGGACGCTGATCCCCATGCAGGGCTGGCTCCCCGAGGCGGCACCCGGCTACGGCTGGCCGCTCGGCGAGCGCTGCTGGATCAACCCCAGCCCGAACGCCTCGAACCTGTCGATGGCGCGTTGTTATGCCGGCACGGTGATGCTCGAAGGCAGCACGCTCTCCGAAGGCCGTGGCACGACGCGTCCGCTGGAGCTTTTTGGCGCGCCAGACATCGACGCGCGCCAGTTGCTGCTGACCATGGAGGCGCTCGCAGGGCACTGGCTGCAGGGCTGCCGACTGCGCGAATGCTGGTTTGAACCGACTTTCCACAAACACGCCGGGCAGCTCTGCCACGGCGTGCAGATCCATGTCGACGATGGCTGCTACCAACCCGCCCGTTTCCGCCCTTGGCGCCTGCAGAGCCTGGCTTTCAAGGCGCTGCGGCAACTGCAGCCGGACTATCCACTGTGGCGCGATTTTGCCTACGAATACGAATTCGATCGCTTGGCCATCGACCTGATCAACGGTTCGCCCTTGCTGCGCGAGTGGGTCGATGACCCGACCGCGACGCCGGCCGACCTCGACGCTCTCTGCCGCAGCGACGAGGAGGCCTGGGCGCAGGCGCGTCAGGAATTCCTGCGATATTGAACCGGGTCGCTCGCCCACGGGGAGTACGACCGGCGTGCACGGTCGGCCAGGCGGTTCGGCGCAGATGATCTTTCACGGCGCGGTGATCTTTCGATGAGGATTCGGGGATGAGAGCTGCCTATCATCGGCCGGGCGAGTCCGCTGCGCGGGCTCGTTCCCCCCGGCCACATCCTACAGGAGAACCCTCATGTACCATACGCATTGCACCATGGCCCGCCTCAGCGTCGCTGCCGCCGCGCTCGCCCTCTGTACCACGGCCGGCGCGGCGCATCTCAACGTCGTCGTGAAGGTCGAAAACCTGGCGCCGACCAACAGCATCAGCTTCGCCCCGCTGCATTTCGGCTTCAACAATGGCCGCTTCGACGCTTTCGACAACGGCGCGGTGGCCACGGCGCCGATCATCTCGGTCGCCGAAGGCGGCAGCGGCTCGGCCTGGCAACCGG
>NZ_JDSS02000018.1:17362-23695 GCF_000584955.1 Candidatus Accumulibacter vicinus | reverse complement strand
GGCGGACATGCGGTTTATATTGATGCACGAACTTTTTATCCGAACATTCCGGTAGATCAATATCCTGGTCAGGCATTGGTTTGTGAACTGTATAAAGTGGGTGGCATTCGTGCCGTGGAAGTGGGCTCACTGATGTTTGGTAAGTATGATGAAAAGGGAAAGTTAATACCTTCAGCCATGGATCTAGTGCGACTGGCCATACCGCGCAGGGTGTATACCCAAAGTCATATTGATTACGTGATTGCTTTATTTGATGAGCTCATCCGGGAAAAGGAAAAAGTAAAAGGTTATAAGATAGTATTTGAAACTCCGCTGCTCCGACATTTTACGTGTAAGCTGAAACCTGTAATCTGATTACAGGCAGTCAATAAAATTTCTTAATGATCGAGATTTCTCAATTGAGAAAATGTGATTCTGCTTCCGGGTCGCGGGCCCCTGCCTACCGGCAGACTCGCATACGCGTCTCACGCTGTGCCCTGCCTGGCCAAAGATAGGCCAAAGCATGGTCTGCGTATGCTGGAAGATTAGTTGATAGTCAGGCTCACCACATTCTCCACATGCATGGTATGCGGAAACATATCCACCGGTTGAACAGCTACTATGGAATATTTTTCAGAAAGAATTTTTAAATCGCGGGCTTGTGTGGCCGGGTTGCAACTTACATACACAATACGCTTCGGCTCTGCCTTCAGCAACATCTTACAAACATCTTCGTGCATGCCGGCCCGGGGCGGATCAGTAATTACTACATCAGGTTTGCCATGCTGTTGAAGAAACGCATCATCAAGCAAATCCTTCATATCACCGGCATAAAACTCAGTGTTTGAAATTCCATTGATGGAGGAATTGACCTTGGCATCTTCAATGGCAGCCTCTACATATTCCAGCCCAATTACTTTCTTTGCTTGCCCCGCGACAAAATTGGCGATGGTACCGGTACCGGTGTACAGGTCATACACGAGTTCGCTGCCTTTTAAGTCTGCCAGTTGCCATGCTACTTTATACAATTCAAAGGCCTGATCGGAATTGGTTTGATAGAATGATTTTGGCCCAATCCGGAATTGAAGCGCTCCGCTCTTATCGGGTTTCATCATGGACTCTGTTATATATGGTTTACCTTTCCAGGTGATAATCTCCTGATCGCCTCGATCGGCCAGAAGGCCAGCGACCTCTGGGACGCCGGCTCCGAGCTGTTCGATCCGGCGGCGGCGGCCTTCGTCGGCAACAATGACCTGCGCACGCCGCAGAACGGCGTCGTCCGCTTCGACTTCGCCGAGCTTGCGGGTTTCAACGGACTGACGACGGGTGCCGGCTATGTGTTCAACAGCGCGCTCACCGCCGATTCCGATGTCTATCGAATCAGCTTCGCGGTCGTCCCCGAGCCCGAAACCGCTGTGCTGATCGCCGTCGGTCTGTTCGCCGTCGCCGGGGCTTCCCGTCGGCGCCGCGGCCAGTCGTCGGCGTCCGCGCTCGCGCCGGCGTGAAACCGGGCATCGTCCTGCCGCCGCCGGAGGTGCGCCGGCGCCGTTCCCGCGCCTTGCCGTTCGTCCGATGAACGAGCAACTGCTGCTGGTCGAGGACGACGACGCGATCGCCGCCGCGCTGCGTCTGCACCTCGAAGAGGCCGGCTATCGCCTGCATCGCGAGTCCGACGGCTTGCAGGCGATGGCGGCGATCGATCGCCAGCGCTGGGACATGGTCCTGCTCGACCTGATGCTGCCCGGCGCCGACGGTTGGGACGTCTGCCGTCACCTGCGGGCGCAGCACGCGGATGTGCCGGTGATCATGCTCAGCGCCCGTTCGGCCGAGGCGCACCGTATTCTGGGCCTCGAACTCGGGGCCGACGATTACCTCGCCAAGCCGTTCTCGATGCTCGAACTGGTGGCGCGCGTGCGGGCACTCCTGCGACGTATCGAGCAATTGCGTTCGTCGCCGGCGCCGGCATCGGAATTGCGCTTTGGACCCTTCCGGCTCGATACCCTTCGCCGCGAACTGCTGCGCGGCGCCGAAACCGTTCCACTGACCCTGCGCGAATTCGACCTGCTGTACTTCCTGGTCCGTCATCCGGGCCGCGCCTTCAGTCGCGGCGAACTGCTGCAGCGCGTCTGGGGCGCCGCTTTCGACGGTTACGAACACACCGTGAATTCGCATATCAACCGCCTGCGGACCAAGATCGAGGACGACCCGCGCGACCCGCGCCGGATCGTCACCGTCTGGGGCGTCGGCTACCGCTTTGAAGAGACGCCCGCGTGATCGCTGCCCGCTCCTTCACCACCCGCCTGACGCTGGCCCTGGCGCTGCTGCTCGTCGCCTACGGTGCGCTGGTCGGCGTGCTCGGCCGGCACGTCGCCGTGGAGCACGAGCAGGAATCGCTGCAGCGCCTGTCGCATGGACTGGCCAGGCACATCGTCGAGCACTGGCCGGAGATCACCCTGACCGACCCCGATCAGGCGGATCGCGCCGCGCGCGCGGAACTGCTGTCGATGCTGATGGTGGTCAACCCGGGTATCCAGGTCTATGTGCTCGACGCCGACGGCCGCGTCCAGGCGTACATCGGCGAACCCGGGATGGTTCGGCAGGAACAGGTCGACCTGCAGGCGGTGCGCAACTTTCTGGCCGGTGCCGCCCTGCCGCTGCGCGGCACCGACCCGATGGGCTCGGGCATGGCGCGCATCTTCAGCGCCGCGATGTTTCCGCCGCGCCCCACCGATACGCGCCCGCCGGGTTACCTTTACGTCATTCTCGACGGCCAGGCGCGCGAACAGGTGGCCGGGCAGTTGAGCCTGCGCCGAGTCTGGCAGGGCGCGGGTGTCGTCGCCGCGGTCGGCCTGCTGGTGACGCTGCTGCTCGGTGTCTTTGCCTTCCGTCGCCTGACGCTGCCCCTGCATCGCCTGGCTGGCCGCCTGCGCGACTACTCGCTGCGGACGCTGCACGCCGCCGACGCCCGGCGCGACCGCTCGCCGATCAGCGGCGACGAAGTCAGCGCCATCGCCGCAGCCTTTGCCGAGATGACGCAGCGTATCGAGGCGCAGACGGCGCGCGAACAACAGCAGGCAAGCGCGCACCGCGAGATGATGGCCAGCGTCGCGCACGATCTGCGGACGCCCCTGACGGCGCTGCACGGCCACCTCGAAGCGATGGCCGGCAAGACGCCCGCCGAGCCGGGACGCTGCGATCGCCTGCTGGCCGCGGCGCTGGCGCAGAGCGACAAGGTACGCCGCCTGTCGCAGCAGTTGTTCGAGCTGGCGGCGCTGCAGTCCACCGACCAGGTGCTGCACTGCGAGCGTTTCCGGCTCGACGAACTGGTCACCGATGCCGTGCAGAAGTTCGATCTCGGCGACGGGCCGCCGCCGGTCACGCTGCACGGTGCGGCGCCGGGGCCCCTGGAACTCGACGGCGATCTGCAGCTCATCGAGCGCGCGCTGAGCAACCTGATCGACAACGCCATGCGGCACGCCCCCGGCGCCGCGCCGGTGCGCGTCAGTCTGCGGCAGGCCGGCGGAAAAGCCGAAGTGCTGATCGAGGACGCGGGCCCCGGCCTACCCGAAGAACTGCTCGACCGCCTCGAACAGGGTCAGTCGCTGCGCGATCCGCCGGTCAGGCGAAGCAGCGGCGGCATCGGCGGCCTGGGCCTGGCGATCGCCCAACGCGTCGCCGCGCTGCACGGCGGCAGCCTGCAAGCACTGGCGTCGCCGCATGGGGGCACGCGGCTCTGCCTGGCCCTGCCGCTCGCTGCTCCATGAACTGTGCGCTCATCATCCGGAACCTCGCCCAATCCTCCTCGCCATGACTGAGCACCGGCAGGACACCCTGAAAATCCACGGCCTTCCCGTCCTGCTTCCCGACAGACAGCGGAGCGCCTACCGTTGATCGCAGCAAGACCCGCAAAAAAATTTCGCGCGCCCGGCAAAAACGCCGCTGCGCGGCGTTTCAGAGTGGCAGTGAACCCGTGTTGACAGAGATCAGAGATTCAGTGGTCAGCGCTTCAGGATGGGGGAGACACCCCCACACCCGAAAGCCGACAAGGCCGTAGCGGTCGCCGGGGGGGGAGTGGTAGCGGTAGGCACAACGCGCGAGGTCACGGCCGTAGTCCCACGAGCCGCCGCGCAGCACGCGCGGGACCGCATCGACCGCCGGATCTTCGCGCCCGGAATTGGGCACATAGGGGTAGGGTTCAGGGGCGCTGCTCGTCCATTCCCAGACATTGCCGCTGAGGTCGGCGACGCCTTCCGGGGTATCGCCGCCAGGGAAAACGCCCACCGGCGTCGTGCCACGGATATGGCTCTCGAAGGTGTTGCCGCGCGCCGGGTCGAAATCGTCGCCCCAGGCGTAACGCCGTCCCGTCAACCCGCGCGCCGCGGCTTCCCATTCGGCTTCGCTCGGCAGCCGCCAGAGCAGCCCGCTCTGCGCCGACAGCCAGGCACAGTAGGCGCGCGCTTCGTGCCAGCAGATGCCGACCACCGGCTGGGTTGGTTCGTTGTACGCCGGGTCGTTCCACCAGCGGGGCTCGGTTTGCCGGCCAGAAGGGATCTTCTCATCGAGCAGGCTCTCGAATTCGGCCTCCGACATCGCCAGGTATTTCTCATAGTTCGCGGCCGCCAACGGGTTGACTCTGCCGTCGTCGACCATCCGCCGGTACTCTTCCGGGTTGTCGCGGATCCACTGCAGGTTGTCGCGCCCTCTCTGCTTTATGCCGTCCGCGGTCCCCTCGCCGCTTCGCCAGCGCCGGGCCGCTGCGGTCTCCCACCAGCGCTCGTCGTCGTAGCCGCCGGCGGCGATGAACAGCCGCCATTCGGCGTTGGTCACCGGGAAGCGGGCGAGGTGGACAGCGGCGACTTCGACGCCATGCGCCGGCGCCTCTTCCGGGTAAATGCCTTCGTCGCTGCCGATGGGGTAAGTTCCCGCTTCGAGGGCGACCAGCGGCGGCAACAGATACTCGCCGAGCGGGCCACGGCGCCGTTCGAAGCGCGGGTCGCCCAATTCGCCGAGCGCGCGGGTGGCGGCGATGCGCGCGCGCAGGTCGGCGGCCGGGTCGCGGCTGCGCTCGATCAACGCCTGCTGCAGCCGTCGGCGCAGCGCGTCGGACAGCACGACGTCGGGCTGCGCGGCACAGCGGCCGGCGAGCGGCAGATTCACCGCCAGCAAGGCGCTGACGAAGTCCTCGGGGCTTCGCGCCATTGCGGCAGCAAGCACGAAGGTCTCTTCCCAGCCGGTCGCCGGCGCCGCTGGCAACGGGTCGGAGTCGGCGAGGCCGACGAGCACGTCCGGCAGGCTCGGCGAGATCTGGTCGGCCCGCCAGGCGGTGCTGACGAGTTCGGGGCGAGGCTGGCCGGTCAGCGCGCGGGCGGCGAAATACTCCTGCAGCAGTTGATGGACGTAGAGCACGTCGTCCCACTGCACTTCGAGCACCTGCAGCGCGACGCCGGCGTGCAGCAACTCGTCGCCGAGGGGCGCGTACTTCTCGCCGTCGAGCAGTGCGAGCGCGTCGTCGTAAGGCACGCGTACGCGCGAGGCTTCGCCGGGCGCGCGCCGTGCCTGCAGGCCGTAGGCGAGCTGACAGAGTGCTGGCAGCAGCGCGCCGCGTGCTGGCAGGTCGGTGGCGTTGCGCCAGGCGTGCTGGACCAGGCGCTCGTGGTCGCGCTTGTCGAGCAGTGCGCCGGGGCGAAACAGCGGGTTGTCGGCTTCGATCTCGCGCTGTACGGCCTGCCGGACGAAGCCGGTGAACAGCCCGGCCCGGCCCTGCAGCGCCGGCCCGCCGTCGCCGGCCTGGGCGAGCAGCAGGCGGAGGTAGAACGGCGAACGGAACAGGTCGAGCTGCGGCGTGCCGCGCAGTTGCTGCCACAACGCCGAGCTGCGCTGCGGGTTGTAGACGCCGAGGAATTCCTCGACTGTTCCAGCCATGGCCGCGGTGCCGGCAGCGCTTCGCCAGGCTGGGTCGGGCGATAGCGGTTCAGTGGCACGAAGAAGCTCAGCGGCGTGGCCTCGCCGGCCGGCGTGCGCAGCGCGTCGACGGCGAGGTCGAGTTCGAGCCGGCGCAGCAGCGTGCTCTTGAGCCGGGCGGGCCGAGAACGACCAGCGCCGGCTCGCTGGCGGTGGCGAGCACGTCGCGCAGGTCGTCGAAGGTCTGCTGCTGCGCCTGCCAGCGCGTCCCCTGCGCTTGCGGACCCTGATCGAGCAGCAGCGTCAGCCGGGTGAAGCGCCTGTCGAGTGCGTAGCGCGGCTGCGACCACTCGGCGATACGCGCCAGGCGGTAGTCGTCGAGCGTGCGCGGGACGTGGCGCAGGAGGGTCTGCAGCGCGCTGGCGGAGAGTTCGGGGATTGCCTGGCCGGCGC
>NZ_JDSS02000018.1:15718-17337 GCF_000584955.1 Candidatus Accumulibacter vicinus | reverse complement strand
GAGGCGGGCGAGCGCCGGTAGCAGCGGGCCACGTTCGGGCAGCTCGTTGGCGTTGCGCCAGGCGTGCTGGATGACGCGCTCGTGGTCGCGCCGGTCGAGCAGGCCGCCGGGGCGAAAGCGCGGGTTGCCGGCTTCGATCTCGCGCGCCAGCGCCTGGCGGACGAAGCCGCTGAACAGCGCGGCGCGGCCGTGCAGCGCCGGACGGCCGTCGCCGGCCTGGGCGAGCAGCAATTTGAGGTAGAACGGCGAGCGGAAGAGGTCGAGCTGCGGCGTTCCTCGCAGTTGCCGCCAGAGCGCCGGGCCACGTTCGGCGCTGTACAGCGTCAGGAACTGCTCGACCTGGGTGTCGGACAGCGCTTCGATGCGCACGTGCGGCACCGGCAGTTCGGGCGTCGACAGCGAGGCGCTGTAGTCGAGGCTGCGGCACGAGAAGAGCGCGCGCGTGCCGGCACCGCGGTGCGCGAGTTCGGCGAGGAAGTCGCGCCAGAGCGCGATCCGTTCGCGGTAGTCGGCTTCGTCGGTGTGCGGGATTTCGTTGACCGCGTCGAGCAGCAGGACGAGCCGGCCGCTGGCGAGCAGTTCGGCGAACGCCGGCAGTTGCGGTTGGCGATGCGCCCATTCGCGCGCCAGCCACTCGTGCGGCGTCGGCAGCGCTTCGCCGGGACGTGGCGGCCGGTAGCGGCTGAGCTGGACGAAGAAGTTGAAGCGCGCCGGCTCGGCTTCGCCGGCGCGCAGCGCGTCGAGCGCGAGGTCGAGTTCGAGCCGGCGCAGCAGCGTGCTCTTGCCGCAGCCGGGCGGGCCGAGCAGCACTAGCGCGGCGTCGCTCGCTTCGCCGAGGATCTCGCGCAGGTCGTCGAAGGACTTCGGCTGCGCCTGCCAGCGCGTTCCTTGCGCGTCCGGGCCCAGGTCGAGCAGCAGCGTCAGGCGCGTGAAGCGCTTGTCGAGCGCGTAGCGCGCCTGCGACCATTCGGCGATGCGCGCCAGGCGGTATTCTTCGAAGCTGCGCGGCGAGTGGCGGAGGATTTCCTGCAGCGCGCTTTCGGGCAGGGCTGGTGGTCCGCCGGCGAGCAGCGTTTCGCGGAACATGCGCAAGGGCGGCGGCAGGCCGGGGAAGGCGGGTGCTGCGGCCGTTGGCGGTGCAGCGCGGCCGGGGTAGCCGGGCGCGGCCGTGGGTTTGGGCCGTTGCGCGCCGACCTCGGTGAGGAGCTTCTGCTTCGCCGCCGCTTCGTCGAGCCCGACCAGATCGAGGTAGATCGTGCTCGCGAGCAGGCCTTCCGGCCGGCAATCGGCGACCCGCACCGGCAACAGCGACCGCTCCTCTCCGGTCGGATCGCGCGCGAAGGCCGCCGCCCATTCGGCCTGGGTGAAGTGGGCCGCCAGGTAGTCCGGCGAGAGGACGGCGATCGTGCGGCGGGTCGTTTTCGCGGCCCGGTCCATTTCGACGACGAAATTGCCGCCGGCACGAAAGTCCCACGCCTGGATCACCGTCGAATAATCGGCTGCTTCGAGCTGCCAGGCGATCCACTCGGCCCAGCCCTGATCGGCCTGGGTGTAGCTGATGAAGAAGTCGCGGGAATCGGCGGACACGCGGGGGGTTCTCCCTGGCTGGTTCGCGCCCG
>NZ_JDSS02000018.1:10933-15693 GCF_000584955.1 Candidatus Accumulibacter vicinus | reverse complement strand
GGGGCCTGGGACGATTGCGACAGCCCGGATCAGCGCCTGAAGGGCGGCTGCGTCGCTGTCAGCCTGGTAGCTTGGGCTGAGGAACGAAGCCCAACAAGCCGCACGTCTTTGGCCGCGCGCCTGGGTTGTTGGGCTTCGCAGGCTCAGCCCAACCTACGAGTGCTGAACTCGGTAAGCGTCTGGTCGACAAACTGGTCCGCGTCACCCGTCTGTCGGGAACAGAAGACTGGATCTACCTCCACATCGAAGTGCAGGGCAGCCCGCAGGCGGAATTCGCCGAACGGATGTTCGTTTACAACTACCGCCTGTTTGACCGCTACCACCGCCCAGTCGCCAGCATGGCCTTGCTCGCCGACCAATCCGAAGGCTGGCACCCGAGTTCGTTTGGCTTCGAGGTGCTCGGTTGCGAACATACGCTGAAGTTTCCAACCGCCAAGCTATTGGACTTTGCGGGCCGCGAAACCCTACTGCAAGCGGAACCGAATCCCTTCGCGCTGGTGACGCTGGCCCATCTGCTGACCAAGGCGACGCGCCAGGACATGGCAGCTCGCTTTGCCGCCAAGTGGAAGCTGATCCAGTTGCTCTACCAGCGGCGCTGGGAAAAACAGCGCATCATTGACCTGTTTGTCGTCCTTGACTGGATGATGCGGCTGCCCGAACATCTGGCGCAGGAGCTGTGGCAGAATATCGACCTGCTTGAGGAGCAAGAACAAATGCGCTACGTGTCGTCGGTTGAACGAATCGGTATCGAGAAAGGCCGCGAGCAAGGCCTGCAGCAGGGACGCGAGCAGGGCCGCGAGCAAGGCCTGCAGCAAGGTGAAGCCTTGGCACTTCAGCGCCTGCTGCGCAAACGGTTCGGCGCCATCCCGTCGGAGATCAGCGCCCGGATTGCGGCCGCGTCGCTGTCAGAAATCGAAGGCTGGTTCGACCAAGCCATCGAAGCGGGTCGGATCGACGACGTCTTCGGGCCGACCGCACACTGAAGCCTGGACCTTGTCCGGGTCGATGCCTTCGTCGCTGCCGATGGGGTAAGTTCCCGCTTCGATGGCGACCAGCGGCGGCAGGCCGGGAAAAATAGTAACCTTCAGGTCGGCTGGCCGTCGCCTGGCGCTGTGACCAATTCAGCAACCATGGGGTCACCAGTGGCAGCAGCAGCGCCGTCATCAGACCATTGAGACCCATCGCCAGCGCGGCAAAGGCTTCCGTCTGCTCATTTTCCTGAAAAGCGCGCGCGGTCCCGATGCCGTGTGCAGCGATGCCCATGGCGAAACCGCGCACGGCGTCATCTTCGATGTGCAGGACGCGATAGACATAGCGCGCGCCGATGGCGCCGACGATTCCCGTGATGATCACCAGCACCGCGGTAAGCGACGGCAGGCCGCCGATGCGCTCGGCGACGCCCATGGCAATCGGTGCCAGCGAGAGCAGCGTCACCCGGCTGGCGCCAAACAGACTGCCGATGGCGACGGCAGACAGGGCGGCGGTCAGGGAACCGACCAGCAGCGCGACCAGCAAGGGTAGCGCCAGGCGCTTCAGGCGCCCGCGCTGGGCGTAGAGCGGAATAGCCAGGTTGTCGGGCATCCCCAACTTCTTGCGGCTACCGGAAACGTCGCTCACCTCGTACTGATCGCCGGGTGGCAAATCACGTCAGTTGAAAAAAGGACAAACCCTCGCGCCGTCTGATCGCTTTGCCGACTCCGCTTTCCCGCAGGAGGAATTCCGGTGTTTCCGGGGTCGGCACGAAGCAGAACTTGCGCGGCAGGTCCGTGTAAAGGGAACGCGGCGGCAGGTGACCCCGGATGTTCTTCAGCAGTCGGCCGCTTTCTTCGCTGTGGTAGTAGATCCGCTGCAAACCGAGCTCCTCGCGTACGAACGCAATCGTCGCCCAGAGCATGGCTTCGGCCCAGATCGCGGAGTAACGCCCAAGCGCGAAGCGGCAGTACTCCTTTCAGTTCGGTACCCCAGGTGCCCAGGGTGAGGACGAAGACTGTCTGGTCGGCGTCATAGTCGTGCCGGGCCAGCTGCATATCATCAATCTCCTTGCCGCCGCTGTCGGCAAGGATGTTCTTGACGCGTGGCTTCTGCAGGAGCTGAGCATAGGGCGATTGTTTCAGTGCGGCGATGCGAAGCGCCTGCCGCCGGCTGAGATGGCGTAACAGGCCGATACTGTAGCGGTCGCGATAGTAGGGGTACAGGGTGCGTTCACCGACGAGGCACGCGAGCACCTCGTCTGCCGTTTGACGGTCCATGGTGGACTCCTTGAATTCGGGGGAAGGGTGGCTGGTCGATTGCGGTAGCTCGGGCAGTGGGCGGGTTCATGGTTTGCTCCTCGGAAAAAGTATGTGAATGCCCGCCCCGGCAGGGGCGGGCGTGCTTCAGTCGATCTCGAATTCGGCCTTGTCGCCGTTCAGCAACTCGGCCAGGGATTGTTGTGTGCGCTGGCGCATCTTTTGCCGGATGGCCTTGCGCGTCGAGCCATGCGGCCCGGCGCGCCGGGTCAATACGGGCACCAGCAGCGGGTTGCGCGGTTTGCTGCGCGGGATGACGAGCGTGATTTTCTGGTCGGCCATCGCTCACCCCTTCACGCAAAGAACCTGTTTCAGGGTATGGACGACTTCGACCAGATCGCGCTGGTCATCCATCACCTGATCGATGTCCTTGTAGGCACCGGGGATTTCATCGATTACCCCGCCATCCTTGCGACACTCGATGCCTGCCGTCTGTGCTTCCAGATCAAAACGGCTGAAACGGCGCTTGGCGGCGCTGCGGCTCATCCTTCGCCCGGCGCCGTGAGAGCAGGAACAGAAGGACTGCGCATTGCCCAGGCCGCGTACGATGTAGGACTTCGCGCCCATGCTGCCGGGAATGATGCCCAGCTCGCCCGCGCGGGCCGAAATGGCGCCCTTGCGGGTGATGAACAAGGCTTCGCCGAAATGGGTTTCGCGTGCCACGTAGTTGTGGTGGCAGTTGATCGCCTCGGTCTCCAGGCTGAACGTCGGCAACTGCCGCTTCAGCACCTCGATCACCACCGCCAGCAAGCGCTGGCGGTTGAGCAGGGCGTAGTCCTGCGCCCAGTCCACGGCCTCGACATATTCATCGAACAGCCCCGAGCCTTCCGAAAAATAGGCCAGGTCCTGGTCCGGCAGATGCAGCTTATGCCGGCGCATGTCCTTCTGCGCCGCCGCGATGAAATGGCGGCCGATGATATTGCCGATGCCGCGCGAGCCCGAGTGCAGCATGATCCAGACGCGATCCGCTTCGTCCAGGCACAGTTCGATGAAATGGTTGCCGCCACCCAGCGTGCCGATCTGGCACAGCCAGGTTTCGTTGAAGCGCCGCTGCATTTTCATCAGCTCCGGATGCCGGCCGACGATGCGGTCCAGCCGGTCGCTCAGCGCCCGGCCGACGCGCTGCAAGGCGCTGCCACGCATGCGGCTGGCCGGGTGCATGTTGAAGCCGAGCGGCACCATCTCCTCGATCCCCATGCGCAGGCTGCGCAGGTTATCCGGCAGTTGCCCGGCGCTCAGCGACGTGCGCACCGCGTTCATGCCGCAGCCGATATCGACGCCGACGGCAGCCGGAATGATCGCTTTCCTGGTCGGGATAACGCTGCCGACCGTTGCACCGATGCCAGCGTGTACATCGGGCATGGCGGCGACATGACCATGCACGACCGGAAGTGACGCGACGTTCAGCAGCTGCCGTATCGCCTCGGGCTCGATATTGCGCGTCCACACCTTGACGGGAACGCGTCCTTTGTTGAATTCAATTTGAATGCCCATGTTGATTCCAATGTATTGTGTTGAGCGGCCTTGACCTGATACGGGCCGCTCGAATTGGAATCCGGGTGCCGGTGCGCGTTGTCGCGCTTAACCGGCGATGGGCAATAAAAAAACCCCTGGGCTTGATGGCCAGGGGTTTTCTTTTCCCGGCCCGGATTCGCCATGCGCGAGTTCCGGGCAACGATATGCCGGCAGACTCAGCGCGAAAGCACCTCTTTAGTTGTGACAGGCATATCGATCTCCTTGGAATGAAAAGGGTTGAGAAAACGAGCGCCAAGTTTCAGCCGGGAATGCCCGTGTAGTCAAGCAGGATCTCGATTCGGGCAACAACAACTGCATCGCGGTTGTTGCGCACAAACAACAGTGTGGTGCCACCATGAGGTCGTGCTCGTGGCCGCCGCATTCGGCGCAGGACGTGTTTGTGCGTCGCGAAACACCTTGAAATGGTTTTCACCGCATCTCAAATTTCTATGAATCAGGCTTTTCCGAGAATGCGCCAGTCGCTGTGGGATTAGGGCGCGCTATCCGGTCCGTCTATCCAGCGCCCAGCCTCACCAGAATCAGCTCACGAAGCATCCGGCATATTCATCAAGCTGACGCCGGCGGCGCGCACGGTTGGATACCCGCTCGCGCGGACCTTCGCTTCCATCGCGTCGATGATCGCGATGGCTTCAGGCCTATCCAGCAGAAACCGCGCGTGCTGCGACAGGAGATTCGTGGCGCTCGCGAGTCGTCCGGCGTCGCCACAGACCATGGCCAGGTCACGCCGCTCGATGCTGATCGACGCGGTGGGTGTGAGGTCATAGGCCGGCGACAACATCCAGAGTCGGCCCCGCGCGCGATTACCGCATGGTTGCGCGGGTGATCGTCGCTGTTCGAGGTTGACCAGGAACTGCCGGTGGCAGCGGATCAGCGCGTCTGGAACAAGAGCACGCGCCCGGAAGGCCCCCGCCACTGAGCATCGCCGCGCGGCCCGGA
>NZ_JDSS02000018.1:6546-10577 GCF_000584955.1 Candidatus Accumulibacter vicinus | reverse complement strand
AGCGCCGGCGACCCGGATGCCCGACGCGACGCGAGCGGCCGACCGGCGACCGTAGCGGACGCCGGGGAAGGCGCGCCCGATCGTCCGGATCAGGCGATGCGAAAACGCGAGACGGCACCCACCAGGCCGTCGGAGAGCTTGTTCAGTTCGCCGGCCGAGTTGGCGACGGAGCCGATCGCGTTGTTGTTCTCCTCGATCATCTGGACGATGTGTTCGACGCGATTCGCGAGATCGTGGCTGGCGCTCGACTGTTCGTCGAGTGCGGAGGCGACGTTGTCGATGACGCCGGTGACGCGACGGGCGTCTTCGTCGATCGCGCGCATCGAGTCCCCCGCGTGGCGGGCCTTTTCCATCCCCTGGCGCATCTGCGCCACGGTGCTCTCCATGCTGTCGGTCACGCCGCGGCTGCGCCCCTGAATCGCGCTCACCATCTGGGTGATTTCCTGCGCCGAAGCGGCCGAGCGCTCGGCGAGCTTGCGCACCTCGTCGGCGACGACGGCGAAACCGCGACCCATCTCGCCGGCACGCGCCGCCTCGATGGCGGCGTTCAAGGCGAGCAGGTTGGTCTGTTCGGCGACCTCCTTGATGACGCTGACGATGGTCGATATGCGCTCCGACTCGCTGCCCAGCTCGTGCGCGCTGGCCGCGCTGGTTTCCATCGTCTTCGACAGCCGGTCGATTTCGTCGATCAGATTCCCGATCTGGCCGGCGCCGGCGGTGGCCCCCTGGCTGGCGGTCTGCGCCAGTTTGCGGGCGTCGCTCGACAGACTGGCGACGTGGCTGATGCTGGCCGACATTTGTTCCAGCGCCGCCGCCATCGCCGACGCCGATTCGGATTGCTCTTCGGAACTCGTGCGTACCTGCTACGCGGCGCCGCTCAACTGGCCCGAGGTCGACGCGACGGCGTCCGCACTGCCGCGAACCTGCCCGATCGCCGCGCGCAAGGCCTCGCTCATCGTCTTGACGCCGGCTTCCAGGCGGACGATTTCATCCTTGCCCTGCGGGTTCAGGTTCACGGTCAGATCTCCCGCGGCGATGGTTTCGACGGCCTGCAAGACCTGGCCGACCGGCCGGGTGATCGAGCGGGTGATCAGGACGGCGCCACCGACGGCGATCGCCAGCGACAATGCGAGGAGCGCGAACAGCAGGGTCTTTGCGGTAGCGTAGGCGTCAGCCGCGTCCTTCATGGATGTCTCGCTCTGCCGATCCTGCCAGCCGGAAAACGCGTCGAGCGCCTCGCGCACCTTGTCGAACGCGCCGCGTACGGCAAGCGCGGCGGTACGCGCTTCCGTTTCGGCGCCGGAATTGACCAGGTTGATCAGGTCGTCGACGACCGCCTTGGCCTTGGCATTGGCCTCCATCACCCGGCCCAGCAGTTCGAACTCCTGGGGTTGGGCGTCGGTACTCTTCAGGCTGGCGTCGAGTTTGTCGTGCACGCGAACGAATTCATCCCGCAGTTTTCCCAGGCGCTCGATCGCCGCCGTGCGATCCGCCTTCTCGGTCGCCAGCACCACGTCGCGCGCCGCGATGGCCCGGCCGTCCAGGATGATCCGCAAACGCAGCGCCATCTCTTTCTGCGGCGTGGTGCTATGGGTGATCTCGTGGAAGTGCGCGTTGATCCGGGACATCTGGAAAACGCCGGTCAAAGCCATCAGCGCGACAAGCGCCGTCAGCAAACCGAAGCCCAGGGCAAGCCGCAGACTGATAGCATAATTTTTGAGCATGTTGCATCTCCTGACTCTGTGGTCGAAATCTTATTCTCTTGGGTACCCTACCGGAGAACCCATGAAAAACGTCAAATATCATCATAAACAACGACTTTGTCGTATGCATTCCGAGTGCAGAGGCCCTGGTGATAGCCCTCCCGCGCCTTGCCGATCCCGGACACATTCGGTCAATTTATATCACCAATCAGTGGTGTCCGGTTAACGGTTAAAACGAAGCCCATGAACTGGAAACCCAGCTCTGATGCGGTATCTGACGCGATGAAGGGTGGTGTCGATGTCAACGTCGAACGGCGATTCGGGCAGGCTTCCGGGTTTTCTCCCGGAGACGGTTGCCATGAACACCGGCAAACCCCTGTTCGCCCAGATCATGGAATTCCTTCCATGGACGACCTTTACTCGTCTGGTTCATCGCTACGGCAGCGATCGATATGCGAAGTCGCTGACTTGTGCCGAGCAGTTTCGCATCATGGCTTTCGCTCAGCTGACCTATCGCGAGAGCCTTCGCGACGTCGAGGTCTGCTTGTCGGCGCAGTCGGCCAAGCTTGATCACATGGGGGTTTCGGCAGGAGATCAAGCTTTCCGACGGCAAGTTGCACGATGTCAACGTGCTCGACGTGCTGGTGCCGGAAGCCGGAGCGATCCATGTCATGGACCGCGGCTATCAAGAACGTCAATGATTCGCTCGGGCACCGGATTGGCGACGAGCGGCCGGCCCAGTTCGCCGAGCGACGGAAACGCGCCGTGCGCGAAGACGACATGGTTTCCCGTCTCGGTGGCGACGAGTTCATCCCGATCGCCGAGGAGTCCGGGCTGATTCTGCCGATCGGCGAATGGGTGTTACGGACGGCGGTCCTCCAGATGCGTCTCTGGCAGCAAGCCGGCCTGCCGCCGATGAGCGTGGCGGTCAATCTCTCGGCGGTGCAGTTTCGTCAGGCGAACCTGACCCAGTGGATGTCCCGGATTCGTGGCGGCGACCATCAGCCTGGCGCACGACCTGGGCCTGCAGACCATCGCCGAGGGCGTTGAAAACGAGGCGCAACTCGCCTTCCTGTGGGCGAAGGGCTGTGATGAAGTGCAGGGCTACCTGTTCAGTCGGGCAAAGCGTTGCACGCTCGGCTGACTCGTTCCGACGCACGCGATCGGGATGAGACACAGTTCATACGCGCGCCTCTCTTTCCGGTGAGAAAAAAGGCGACATGAAGCCGCCTCTTGTCCCTCAGGCGTACCCCCGGTTGTTGGTCATCCTTTGCGGCGGCGCAGCGCACCCAGTCCGACCAGCCCGAGAGACAGCAGAGCGAAGGATGCGGGTTCTGGAATCGAAGCGCGGTCGTTCGTCAGGTTGAAGGCAAGGTTCTGATCCTGTAACGTCCAGCCGGTACCGGTACCGGTGCGGAACTGCCGATGACTGCCGGGGCCCGTGGTTTCCATTCCCCATAACTCGCGAAGCGTCGTGTTCGATACGGTGAACCAATATTTCGTCGCGGCAGCGAGAGCAAGCGGCCCAAAGTCTGCCGAATACGCGTACTCGGTGGCGCTAAATATAAAGTTGCCCGTCGCCGTCTGATTCGCATTGCCGACGATGTATTGCTTGATCAGGGAGCCGGGAGCCCCCGTGTCATCGTTGTAGAAGCCGATGACGAAGTTACCGGCAGGACAGGAGTTGCTGCCGCCGAAGCAAGCGCCCCACCAGTGTGCATCGGTCACCGTCGTCGCGCCGGGCTTAAGCACGAAGTCCTCCGCAGCGGTCGTGAATGTAAAGCTGGTGTCGGCGAGATAGACGTTACCGAGGTTCGGGGCGCCGCCGTCATAAATGACCGCCGCTCCAGCCTGGCTTGCGCCGAATGCGATCAGGAGAATGGCCGCCAATTTGCGACCGTTTGTTGCAGGGATTTTCATAACTATCTCCAGAAAATTAATTTTTTTTTTTCATGGAACGTCCGTCAGCGAGCACTCTTCCAAGACCAGTCGCTTGCTAACGGACCGTTGATATATAGCGCTAAGGTGATTTCCGCAAAACGCCATACCAAGAGTCATCACGTTAGGCCGGGCTCAGGGCCAGAAAAACAAGCCGCTGCGATAGTTGTTCGGGATCTTGATTTCCGGAAATCACCTTATTGTCTTTCGTGCGATCCTTGGCTTTACTCCGCCAGAATGGGCTTACGTCACGAGCGAAATCACTGGCCTGACCATCGACCAGGGCGCTGCACGAAGCATTGACCGGAACATCCGTTTGCGGCCGCTTACGCCTCGGTCGCTGGGTCGGATCGAAGAGGGGCATCTGATGCAGGATCACGTGCACATGCT
>NZ_JDSS02000018.1:6298-6536 GCF_000584955.1 Candidatus Accumulibacter vicinus | reverse complement strand
CAGGCAATCCAGAAGGCCGAAGTCGCCCATGCCGATGAAACGGGCCTGCGGGTCGCCGGCTCGCTGCACTGGATGCACGTGCTGGCGACAGTGATGCTGACATGGGTCGGATGTCACGCGAAGCGGGGCAAAGCGGCGTTCGATGCCTTCGCCATTCTCCCCAATTTCCTGGGCACGCTCATTCATGATGGGTGGAAGCCCTATCGTGAATTGCTCTGCAAACACGGCTTGTGCAATG
>NZ_JDSS02000018.1:5709-6288 GCF_000584955.1 Candidatus Accumulibacter vicinus | reverse complement strand
CGACGTTGGCAACGTCGATGAACAGGTCGCCGTTTGAATCCACCTTGATGTCGCTCTCCTTCACCCCGAGTTCGTTCAAGTAGCGCCGACTGCGCTCGACTAGGTCAGCATTCTTGCCGGCGCGCACAACCTCGGCGTGCTCCTTCAGAAACTTGATAATCATCTAGCCGGCTTCCCAACCGCGGCGTTACAGTCAGTGTGGGAAATCACGGACTGACAACCGCAGAAGAGGAGCCGAAATGAAACTGTACGCTGCAATTGACCTTCATTCCAACAATAGCGTGTTGGTGATTCTGGACGAGGCGGATCGAATGGTGCTGCAGAGGCGCTTGCCGAACAATCTGGAGCGGATTTGCGAGGCGCTTGGTCCCCACGGCGAGGAGATCGAGGGCATTGCCGTCGAGTCCACCTACAACTGGTATTGGCTGGTCGACGGCCTGATGGAAGCGGGCTATCGGGTGCACCTGGTGAACACGGCGGCGGTCAAGCAATACGAGGGCCTGAAGCATAAGGAGGACGTGGACGATGCCCGTTGGCTGGCGCACTTGTTGCGTTTGGGCATCCTGCCGGTAGGGTACA
>NZ_JDSS02000018.1:5445-5699 GCF_000584955.1 Candidatus Accumulibacter vicinus | reverse complement strand
ATCGACGTACAACTGGTACTGGCTGGTTGATGGACTGATGGACGCGGGCTATCGGGTGCACCTGGTGAACACGGCGGCGGTCAAGCAGTACGAGGGCCTGAAGTACAAGGAAGACGCGCACGATGCGCGCTGGCTGGCGCACTTGTTGCGTTTGGGCATCCTGCCGGTAGGGTACATTTGTCCGAAGGAAGCGCGGGGTGTGCGAGATCTGATGCGCAAGCGCAACCAGTTGGTGGGGCAGAGATCACGGCAGA
>NZ_JDSS02000018.1:4593-5107 GCF_000584955.1 Candidatus Accumulibacter vicinus | reverse complement strand
ACCTGCTGAGCCGCGACACGGGAGGGCGCGCGAGCGCCAACGAGATCAAGCGCTGGCAGGAAACGGACGTCGATCGACTGGCCCTGGCAGAAAGCAGCCGTTTGGCCGTGAAAAGCAACCTGGCGGTGATGCACTGCCTGAATGAACAGATCGAAAGGCTGGAAGCGGAGATCCTGAACAAGGCGAAGCTACGCCCGGACTACCAGGGGCTGCTGACGGTGAGCGGGGTGGGCAAAGTGCTGGCACTGACCATTGCGCTCGAGACCGGCGAGGTGAGCCGCTTTGCCACGGTGGGAGATTTTTCATCGTACTGCCGCTGTGTCGGCAGTGAGCATCGGTCGAACGGCAAGAAGAAAGGGAGCGGCAACGTCAAGAACGGCAACAAGTACCTGGCATGGGCCTTTGTCGAAGCGGCGAACTTCGCCGTGCGTTACGAGCCCGCGGTCAAGCGTTTCTACCAACGCAAGTGTGCCAGGACGATGCCCGTGGTGGCGATCAAGGCGGTGGCGCACAA
>NZ_JDSS02000018.1:4395-4583 GCF_000584955.1 Candidatus Accumulibacter vicinus | reverse complement strand
CTTGGCCGTGAAGAGCAACCTGGCGGTGATGCACTGCCTGAATGAACAGATCGAACGGCTGGAAGCGGAGATCCTGAAAAAGGCGAAGCTACGCCCGGACTACCAGGGGCTGCTGACAGTGAGCGGGGTGGGCAAAGTGCTCGCACTGACCATTGCGCTCGAGACCGGTGAGGTGAGCCGCTTTGCCA
>NZ_JDSS02000018.1:3956-4210 GCF_000584955.1 Candidatus Accumulibacter vicinus | reverse complement strand
CGTCCAGCGTGCGTTTGCCTGAGCGAATGGAGCGGGGGCGGTGAGCCAGACACGGGGTTGGCTGATAACCATCAGACTTGATTGGGCCACCGTCCTCCTCTCCGCCAGACCGGAGGCTGGCAGGGTCTGTCAGGGGGCAAAGCCGAAGTGCGCGGCTTTGCCCCCTGACATCAGCCTAAATCACCATCGGGCGTCAAGGGTCCGCTACGCCGGGCTGCAAGAAACGCAGCCCGCCCTTGACGCAGGAGAAGTTA
>NZ_JDSS02000018.1:3586-3904 GCF_000584955.1 Candidatus Accumulibacter vicinus | reverse complement strand
GCGAGGTCAACGAACTGGGCGGTCCATTGCCCAGGCAACGAATCGCCAGCTTGCGTGCCCGTTACGCAGACCTGCTCGCCGAAGGTGAAGCCTTGAATCCGCTCGCCCCGAAATCGGGGAAACGCGGGCGAACACGACAGAGTAAAACAGCAAACCTCCTGCTCCGCCTGCGCCACTACGCCGATGATGTCTGGCGCTTCGCCACCGATCACCACGTCCCCTTCACCAACAATCTCGCCGAACAGGCCGTTCGCATGCCCAAGGTTAACAGAAAGGCTCTTTATGTGTTTCGGGCGGTTGAGCATTGTCGTTCTGGAG
>NZ_JDSS02000018.1:3368-3576 GCF_000584955.1 Candidatus Accumulibacter vicinus | reverse complement strand
TCGCCTCTGCCGCGAGCCAACCGGGGTTGGTGCCCGCCGCCATCGTGACGGGCAACCAGAGATTTGTCATCGGCAAACACGCCGAACGACTTGGACACGTGCAGGGCACTGACGGTTTTCTGGGGCCGCAACGGCGGCCAGGGGCGCCGCCCGGGTGAACACACCCGGACTACCGCCTTGATCCTGATGGGTGACTGGTGCGGACTGG
>NZ_JDSS02000018.1:2681-3267 GCF_000584955.1 Candidatus Accumulibacter vicinus | reverse complement strand
AACTCGGACAAGCCTGGGCCGGCCGCATGATCGACCTGCTGGTGGCGGCCTGTCACGAGGTGAACCAACTTGGCGGTCCGCTGTCCTCGCGACAAATCGCAAGCGTCCGTGATCGTTATGAAAAAATCCTCGCTGAAGGCGAAGCCTTGAATCCGCTTGCCCCGAAATCGGGGAAACGCGGGCGAACACGACAGAGCAAAGCCGCCAATCTTCTGCTCCGCCTGCGCCATTACGCCGACGACGTCTGGCGCTTCGCCACCGATCACCACGTCCCCTTCACCAACAACCTCGCTGAACACGCCGTTCGCATGCCCAAGGTCAAACAGAAAGTCTCCGGCTGCTTCAGAACCAAAAACGGCGCCGATACCTTCTGCACCCTCCGCTCCTACCTCGCCACCATGCACAAGCAGGGCACCAATCTCTTCCAGGCACTTACCCTGACTTTCCAAGGCAACCCTCCTCAGCCTCGTTTCGCGTGAATTCGCCATCGGGGGGACCTGAGTAGTTACGGTGAAAATTCAATTGCGTGCTCCCTACGGTGGAAATCGCAGGGTGGAAAACGCTCGACCAGCCTGAACGGCGCGGC
>NZ_JDSS02000018.1:2082-2671 GCF_000584955.1 Candidatus Accumulibacter vicinus | reverse complement strand
GCGGTCGCCACTTCCACGGCGATGATCCTGGTCGGCGACGTGGATCAACTGCCCTCGGTCGGTCCCGGCCAGTTCCTGACCGATCTCATCGACTCGGGTGCCGTGCCCGTCATTCGCCTGACCGAAGTGTTCCGTCAGGCAGCCACCTCGCGCATCGTGCGCAGGGCGCACCCAGATCAACCGAGGCGTGTTTCCCAGCCTGCCGGATAAGGGAGAAGCCTCGGATTTCTACCTCGTCGCCGCCGAGGAACCGTCGTCGATCTGGTGCAGACACGTCGGCCCCGGAAGTTCAACGCCGATCCGTTTCGGGACAGCCAGAAGAAGGCGCTGGCCATGGCGGCCAAGGGGAAGCAGGTCGAGCGGCGCTAATCAAAACTGAAGGAACGTCTGTCAGTGGCCAGCAGGGAATCCACTGTGCGCTCTATACTCTGCACAACCGGCGCCGCCGAGGTGGCCGGAGCCGGCGACTAAACGCGAGGGGTTAACGATGAGCAAGGGCAAGGGACGGACAACGGCGACCGATTTGGCCGGGCCGGGCGGCAAGATTCTTGCGGGCGGGTTTTCGCCGCGGCTGTGCCACCGGCTGACG
>NZ_JDSS02000018.1:0-1715 GCF_000584955.1 Candidatus Accumulibacter vicinus | reverse complement strand
TCATCCCCTATATCGCCGCCTGGCGCGAACATGAGAAGGTCATCTGGTATGAATATGTCGGGGCGAAGTTTCTCGCCCTTCTCGGCTGCAATCGGGAGGAAGTGGACGAGGTTTTCCGTCAGAGTATCGTTGACCGGCGCCTCTACCGATATGCCGAGCGAGAGAGCAAGGTGGAGGAGGAAATCGTGACCCGGGCCGAGTTGCGTGGCGATCAGGCCGGCTTGCGCGAGGAAGTGAAGAAAGCGGGCGCGGTGGAGTTCGTCTATCAACTGGCCTTGCCGGAGGGGAAGAGGATCTGGCTGAAGGACCAGGCCAATATCGAGGTCTTTGTCGAGGACCAGATCTGTCTCTCCATTGGCTGCCTGACCGAGGTCACCAAGGAGATGGAGCAGAAGGATCTGCTGGAAAAAATCGGCTATTTCGACGAACTGACCAAATTGCCGAAACGGACCATCCTCCAACGGATTCTCGAAATCAATATCGGTAATCTCCGCCGCGGCCACGTCACCGATTTTGTTTTTCTGTTGTTGGACATCGATCATTTCAAGGCAGTGAACGACATGCATGGCCATCAGGCCGGAGACCAGATCTTGGTCGGCTTCGCTGAGGTGATGCGCGCCACCAAGCGGCATGAGGATGAGATCGGCCGATATGGTGGTGAAGAGTTTTACGGATTCTCCATCGGCGGCTTGAACAACGGCATCCAATTTGCCGAGCGGCTGAGGCAGGCGGTGGCCGGCAGCGAGTTTGTCTTTGATCGGGAGCGGATTCCGGTCACCGTTTCCGTCGGCCTGGTAGCGGCGAGCCAACTCGCGATGGACGGAGAAATCAGTGCCGAGGAGTTGGTGCGGGTAGCAGATCGGCGGTTGTACCTGGCCAAGGAAAAAGGGCGAAATCGGGTGATCTTTCGAGGCTGATACGTCAGGAACTGCGGGGTTTGGCCCGATCACGACCCGGCTGACACTGCGATAAAAGGTAGATATCATTGGTCACTACCGTTCTTCGGAGTTTCACATGGATACCGCACGCCTTTTTCGATCGGGCCGCAGCCAGGCAGTTCGGCTACCCAAAGAATACCGGTTTGCCGGCACGGAAGTGGTTGTGCGGCATTTTGGCAATGGCGTTCTCTTGCTGCCGGTGGATGACCCCTGGCAAATGCTGGAAACTGCGCTCTCGTCCTTCGAGCCTGGGTTTGTCATGACAAGGGAGCAGCCAGCGACGCAAGTTCGTGCCGAGATTACCGCATGATTCTGCTCGACACCAATATCTGCATTTACCTCATCAACACCAAACCGCCTGAAGTACTGGCACGTTTTCATCAATACCGACTGGGTGAAGTCGGGCTGTCGAGTATGGTGACCGCAGAACTTGCCTTTGGTGTGGCCAAAAGTGCCTCGATACGCAATCGCCAGGCGCTGGAAATGTTTCTTGCCCCGCTGGAAGTTCTCCCTTTTGATCTGGCGGCCATGTGGGCGTATGGCGATTTGCGCGCTGACCTGGAGCGCCGGGGGGAACCGATTGGCTCCCTGGACACCCTGATTGCCGCGCATGCACTGAGCGTCAATGCCGTTCTGGTCACCAACAACACGCGCGAGTTTTCCAAAGTCCGGGGTCTGCAACTGGAAAACTGGGCGGTTTCCGCGTGACCACCTTTATTGAAACCCGGTTCCCGACGGATCTTCCCCCAGCCAGCAAGCGCAGTTATGCTGTAACTA
>NZ_JDSS02000017.1:3552-5255 GCF_000584955.1 Candidatus Accumulibacter vicinus | reverse complement strand
AGTTTGCCCAGCGTGTAAAAACGGTAGAAGCCATCATTAAATCGGAGGTAAACGTGAAGGAAGTTCAATACATTGATGATACCTCCGGACTACTGGTAAAAAAAGTAAAACCAAATTTTGCTAAACTGGGCAAGCAATACGGCCCTAAAATGAAAGAAGTTTCTGCCGTAATAAATTCCTTTACCAAAGAGGAGATCAGCACCATTGAAAAAACAGGCGGGTTGAATAAAGGCGGGTTTGATTTGGTGCTTGATGATGTACTGATCAGCTCAGAGGACATTCCGGGATGGGCAGTGGCCAGTGCCAACGGCATTACAGTTGCCCTGGATGTAACCCTAACCGATGACCTGAAGCGCGAAGGCATAGCCCGCGATTTTGTAAACCGCATTCAAAACCTGCGTAAAGACATGGGCCTTGAGGTATTGGATAAAATTTCTATTGAAGTGGAACGAAATGGCGAGGTTATGACCTCAGCCATTTCAGAATTTAAGCAATATATTAGCACCGAAACACAAGCGGTAAGTCTTGAGATTAAAGACAACGTAGCCAACGCAGCGGAAGTCGATATGGATGAAAGTATACTGAAGGTGTTGATCCGGGTTATAAAATAAAAGTTAAGTACATGGATTCCTTGCGTTACTTCCTTCTTGCCTTCATGATTGTGGTTATTGACCAAACCTCAAAAATGCTTGTGTTCAACAACATGTACCTGCATGAAGAGATCAATGTGATCGGTGAATGGTTCCGCATTCATTACCTGCTTAACCCCGGTATGGCCTTTGGCATTAAATGGGAAAATGAATTTGGCAAGTTGGCCTTAACCATCTTTCGCATTGGCGCCATGTTTGGTATTTCGTGGTACTTATGGAAGATGACGGAGCGCAATATGCACAGCGGGTTTTTGTGGTGTATGGGGTTAATACTGGGCGGTGCCGTAGGAAACGTGATCGACAGTACCTTCTATGGCGTGTTGCTAAACAACGCCCCGGCCGATGCACCCACACCCTGGTTTCACGGGCAGGTGATTGACATGCTCTACTTCCCCATTTTTGATTTCGTTTGGCCGGAGTGGGTTCCCTTTGTGGGCGGAAAGTATTTCGAATTCTTCAGTCCCGTGTTTAACATAGCCGACTCTTCTATTTTTTTAGGCGTGGTTACGATACTGATTATGCAGAAGCGATTTTTTAAAGAAAAACCTCACGAACAATCAATTGAGAGTATTACAATTGACCAGCCTGTTGAGAAAGCATCAGAAGAAAGTTCTTCTATTTGATCAACTGATTATATTTACATCATTATTTATTTCCAATCTGCTTGCAGGGCCCGAAGAAATTCGGGCCTTAATTTTTTTACTCATACCGCAATGACTTGGCTGGATTGATTCGGGCTGTTCGAAGCGCCTGAAACACCACACACAACAAGGCAACCACCAGCGCAGCAGCACCGGCACCAATAAACACCCAAATGCTTAACGAAATGCGGAAGGCGAAGCCCTGCAGCCACTGCGAGGTGAAATACCAGGCAGGAAAAACGGAAAGAACCAACGCTATCACAACAAGCTTGGTAAATTCTTTCGACAGCAGGTTTACCAGGCTTACTTCCGATGCACCTAATACTTTGCGAATGCCCAATTCTTTGGTGCGCTTTTCTGCGGTGAAGGCTGCCAACCCAATCAACCCCAGCGAGGCAATGAAAATGGCCAG
>NZ_JDSS02000017.1:2079-3527 GCF_000584955.1 Candidatus Accumulibacter vicinus | reverse complement strand
CAGCGAGGCAATGAAAATGGCCAGCACGGTAAACGTAGTGAACAAATTACCCAAACGCTGCTCGCTTCTAAATAGGGCATCAAAATCCTGATCGAGGAAAGAATATTCAAATGGCTGATTGCCGGCATACTGCTTCCATAAACTTTCTATTGTCGAAACCGTTTCGCGCGGATTGTTTGAAAACCGAATAGCAAGGTAATTTGCTGCGCCCGTATTTAAGAACATGGCCGTTGGCCGTACGTTATTACGTAGCGACTCAAAATGAAAATCCTTAACTACACCGATAATTTTATAGGGTACACGACCACCGCGGTTAAATCCAAACAATTCCTTTCCAACAGCTTCCTTCCAACCTAACTCATTCATTAATGCTTCATTAATAACAATAGCTGAGGAATCGGCTGGAAAATCACGCGAGAAATACCGGCCTTCGCGTAGCGAATAACCCATGGTTTCCAGTTGATCATAATCCGCGAAATAGCGAACAACAAGGTGATCTTCCTCTGAGCCTTCAATGCGGAAGGGGCTTGCTCCTTCCGTGTTTAATGCCGGAATGGAGTTGGAGTAGCTGGCCGCCACAATACCGCTTTGTGTAAGCATGGCTTGTTTGAGCGGCTCGGCACCTGAACGAAGGTGTTGCGTGTTGGATAAAACCAAAACATTATTGCGGTTAAGGCCCAGGTTTTTATTCTGAACATATCGCATCTGCTGAAAAATAACTGCCGTGGCAATGATCAGGAAAATAGAAACTGCAAACTGAAACACTACCAGCCCGCTTCGCACAGCACCGCCTTTCATTCCTTCACGCACTTTACCTTTCAAAACTTCAGTAACCCTGAATGAGGTAAGGTAAAAAGCCGGATAACTACCCGCCATCAGGCCAACCAATACAACAATTCCAAGTAAAAGGATCAACAACTTGCTGCTCAGTAAACTTTCAAAAACCAATTCTTTACCGGCCAATGTGTTGAAAAAGGGAAGCATGGTATAAACAATGCCCAAGGCAAGTACAGCGGCTAAAAAGCTAAACACAAACGACTCGGCAAGAAACTGCGTAACCAGGTGACTGCTTAGCGATCCTAATGTTTTTCGTAAGCCTACTTCCTTCGCACGGCCGGCCGAACGTGCCGTAGCCAGGTTCATAAAGTTTATACAGGCTATAATGAGAATGAAGGCTGCAATAACAGAAAAAAGATAAACGTATTGAATGTCGCCTTGCGGTTCAATTTCTGCCTGGTAGTTGGAGTGAAGGTGGATATCCGTTAACGGAATTAACGTGTACCCGAACCGACTACCCTGTTGTTTAAACTGGTCGAGTGACATACCCATAAAACGCTCTACTTCCGGCCCGATATATTTAATGGTCAGATCATCAATCTTCGATTTTACAGTTTGCTGTGATGAACCTTTATGGATTTTAAGATAAGTAGCGAGGTAGTTGTTCATCC
>NZ_JDSS02000017.1:1127-1731 GCF_000584955.1 Candidatus Accumulibacter vicinus | reverse complement strand
AAAATGAACATTACCCGGAAGGTCTTTCGCAACACCACTTACTACATAAGTGGTTGTGTCATTTCCAACGGTCAGTAATTTGCCTAACGCATTTTCCGATCCAAAAATTTTACGCGCAACACTTTCCGTCAGCACAAGTGTATTCGGTTCTTTCAAAGCATTTTTAGAATTTCCCTCCACCAACGGAAAGTTGAAAAATGAAAAGAAATTTGAGTCGGCTGAAAAAACACGCTCCTGGGTAAAGGCTTTGTCTTCGTATTTCATCACCACACTTCCATTTTGTTGCACCCGAACAACGCTTTCTACTTCGGGCACTTCCTGAATCAGTGCAGCCGCCATGGGTGGGCATGAAACCGCTACGGCAATTTCCTGGGCGGCCAGTTTGGCATCCAGGTTTACACGGTACATGCGGTCAGCATCCGGATGCATCCGATCGTAACTGATTTCATCTTTTACATACATGGTAATAAACAGACAGGAGGCTATACCCACCGTGAGGCCCATCACATTTAAAAACGCATAAAATTTTTGCCTGCTGATGTTGCGGAACGCAACCAAAAGGTAATTTTTTAGCATACGGTTGGGGTTTTATCCTGGGGTTATA
>NZ_JDSS02000017.1:0-1061 GCF_000584955.1 Candidatus Accumulibacter vicinus | reverse complement strand
CTGATCACCCGGAAGGGCGATATTGGAGATACCCCCAAACGATTCAACCAGCTGATTCCACGCAGGAAACGAGGTGGGCACCAATACCTGAAAGCCCATTAAACACAAAACAGTTGCCCCAATGAAAATCCAGAACTCACGTGAATAGGTTGAGATTTCAGTTTTGGATGTTGGGATTTCTCTCCACCGGATAATCGCCAAGGCTATTGCCGCCACCAAAAAGAACAACAAATACAACAGCAACTGACCTGACAGACCAAGATCCGTAAAGGAGTGAACAGACGCATCGCCTAATACTCCGCTTCGGGTTAAAAAGGTTGAATAGAGAATAAGAATGAAAACAGAAATCACCAGGATAATGGAGGCCTTCAAAGCGGTTTCACTGTTCTTATAGGTGATCATGGTGTGAATAGAAGCAATGAGGATAAGCCAAGGAACGTAAACAGCATTCTCTACCGGATCCCAGTTCCAGTAACCACCAAAATTCAACGTTTCGTACGCCCAATAACCACCCATTAAAATTCCAAGCCCCAGTATTGCACCGGCAAACAACGACCACGGTAGGGCCGGACGAACCCATTCGCGGTAACGCTTTAACCACAAGCCAGCCATGCAAAATGAAAACGGAACCAGCGTGGCCGCAAAACCCAGGAACAACGTAGGCGGATGAATAACCATCCAGTAGTTTTGTAACAGCGGATTTAACCCTGCGCCATCTTGCGGAATAAAATCAGGCTGAACCGTGAAGATGGGATCGGGCATGGCATCGCGCAGCAGAATGAAAGGTGAACTCCCTATTTTTAATTCAAGCCCGGGGAGTACTACACCTAAAATCATTGACGTAAGAAATGCCTGAACCACGGAGAACACCGTCATGACTGGCCCTTCCCAGAATTTATTCGTGAGAATGATTACAATGCCGAGCACCGCATGCCAGAACATCCACAACAAAAAGCTTCCCTCCTGTCCGTTCCAGAATGTAGAGATCAGGTAATGTGCCGGGAGTTTTTTATCGGAGTGACTATAGGCGTAATGATACTCGAAATAATGGTTTTTGATGA
>NZ_JDSS02000016.1:128624-129472 GCF_000584955.1 Candidatus Accumulibacter vicinus | reverse complement strand
TGCCACACGCCGACACCCTGTTTCGGCTGCTGCGCGACATCGACCTTGACCACCTCGAACAAGCCCACGTCGATCTGGTCAAGCGGCTGATCCGCGGCAAGAGCTTTCGCCGTTATCTGATCAACCACTGCTATCCGATCGCCATTGACGGCTCGCAGAAGCTCGCTGGCGATACCCTCTGGGCGGAGGAACTCCTGCAGCGCACCGTCGGCAAGGAGGAAACCCGTCACCCTCAGTACTTCGTCTACGTTCTCGAGGCCAGTCTGGCCTTCCACAACGGCTTGGTCATCCCGCTGCTCAGCGAGTTCCTCGAACACGCCCTGGGCGATACCGAAGCGCAAAAGCAGGATTGTGAGCTGCGCGGCTTTGCGCGTTTGAGCGAGCGCCTGAAGACCTTGTTCCCACGCCTGCCGATTCTGCTCCTGCTCGACGGACTCTACGCCAACGGGCCGGTGATGCAGCGCTGCCATGCCCACCACTGGCAGTTCATGATCGTGCTCAAGGACCAGGATTTGTCCTCGGTCTGGCAGGAGTTCAACGCCCTGCATGCCCTGAAGCCGCAGATCCGCCAGCAACCCTGGGGAAAACGCCGACAGCACTTCTCCTGGGTCAACGACATCGACTATGCCTTCGGTTCGAACGGGCGTCAGCATCTCAAGCTGCACGTCGTGGTCTGTGAGGAAAGCTGGGCGCGGATCGACGAACAGGCCAGGACAGTCACCGAGACATCGCGCCACGCCTGGCTCTCCAGCCAGCCGCTCAGCCGCAAGAATGTTCATGAGCGCTGCAACCTCGGCGCCCGCCACCGTTGGGGCATCGAAGCGGGCTTTCTCGTCGAGAAACACCAG
>NZ_JDSS02000016.1:119700-128475 GCF_000584955.1 Candidatus Accumulibacter vicinus | reverse complement strand
ATCACCTCCTCATGCGCCTGGCGCATGTGTTCAATACCCTGGCACGCTTCACTCGGCAGTTGCGCCGCCTGTATCAGGAACTCGGCGTGCGCGGCGCCATCGCCTTCATCCGTCACTCCTGTGCCGCCCCCTGGCTCGATCCCGCGCGGATGCGCGTGCTCCTCGCCGAACCGTTCCTGCTGCAACTCGAATAACCTTGTCCGGGCCTGCCCAAGACCGCTTCCCAAGCACGGCGCACACCGCGCCGGGAAAGGCTCGCCTGGTGACCCTACCGGAGATCCCACACCCTCTTGCATCCCACTGTGACCCACCACCCACTGCGCCGCAAGCGCTCCCTGACCGCTAGCCAACCGCCATCTGACCGCCTCAGCGGCGAAAGCGGGCGTTACCGGCAAACCGGCTCGATTCGGCTGGGTCATGCGTCAGGGCTGCTGGCTGCACGGCAGTGTTTCGAGTCGTTCAATATTGCTGTAGAATTGCCCGCTTTACGTGCGCGGAGACGCCATTGGTGCGCGGACATGGACGCAGAAGCGAACAAGGATTCTTAATGGAAACGAACGCTGTTATTTCTGACGCATCAGCGCCAGGCACGCCGGCTGTGAGCGCTCTTGAGCGCCGCCTTGACCTGTCGCTAAGCATTGCTGACTTCGAAAAAGAGGTTGACCAGCGCCTCAAGCGCCTCAGCAAGAACATGAAGATGCCGGGTTTCCGGCCAGGCAAGGTGCCGGTAAACCTCGCCCGCCTGCAATATGGCCAGCAGGCGCGTCAAGAAGCCTTGAGCGAGGCGCTGGCGCAACTGTTCAGCACGGCCGTCACTGCGCAAAATCTGCGCGTTGCGGGCGTTCCAAAGATCGAGGTGAAAAACAGCGACAGCCCGACGCATCTCGAGTTTTCGGCGATCTTCGAGGTCTATCCGGAGATCGTGCTGCATGATCTGGATGGTGTGGAAATCGAACGCCCGGTACTTGACGTCGGTCCGGTCGAAATCGACAGGACGATCGAAATCCTGCGCAAGCAGCGCGTTCGTTACGAGCCGGTCGATCGTGCCGCTGCAAAGGCTGACCAGGTGAGTATCGACTTCCTCGGGAAGCGGGATGGTGAGCCGTTTGCAGGGGGTCAGGGCAAGGACTACCACTTTGTGCTTGGCGAACGCAAGATGCTGTCCGACTTCGAAAGTGCGGTCATCGGTACGCGCCCAGGCGAAGCAAAATCTTTCGACATGACCTTTCCTGCCGAATATTTCTCCAAGGAACTGGCAGGTCAGTCGGTGACCTTCGACATCTCCGTCAAGGAAGTTGGCGAACCGGTCTTGCCGGAAGTGGATGCCGACTTCGCCAGAGCCCTGGGTGTTGAAGATGGCGATCTCGTCAAGATGCGTGCCGAGATCGAGGACAATCTCAAACGCGAGGTGAGACACCGTCTGCAGGCAAGAATTCGTGGCCAGGTGATGGATGCGCTACTGCAGGCCAACCCCGTCGAGGTGCCGGGGTGGCTGATCCAACGAGAGAGCGAGCACTTGATGCAGTCGACCCGCCAGGATATGGAGCGGCGTGGCTTGAAGGCCAAGGAACTGCCGATGCATCCCGAGTGGTTTGCCGATCAAGCCAGGAAACGGGTCGGTCTTGGCCTGATTCTTTCCGAGATCGTCAAACAGTACGGACTCGAGGCCAAACCGCAGCAGGTGCGGGCGATGGTCGAGGAAGTGGCGCAAAGTTATGAACATCCGGAAGAGGTGGTCCGTTGGCACTATGCACAGCCGGAGCGCCTCGCCGACTTCAAGGCCGCGGCGATCGAGGACAACGTGGTTGGCTGGGTGCTGGCGAAGGTGAGGGTGGTTGACAAGCCGATTGCTTTTGCTGAATTGATGGGGCAGGAGCCTTCATCCGGTGATTCTGAATAGGCATGATTCTCCGAGTAGAGGAAACCGCATGAGCATTGACTACGCAAGCCACTGGAGTCCTCAGGCGCTGGGCCTGGTTCCGATGGTGGTCGAGCAGAGTGGCCGTGGCGAACGGGCATACGACATCTACTCTCGATTGCTGAAGGAGCGGGTGATTTTTCTGGTTGGCCCGGTGAACGACGTGACCGCGAATCTGGTGGTGGCGCAGCTTCTTTTTCTGGAAGCCGAGAATCCGGACAAGGACATCCATTTCTATATCAATTCCCCTGGCGGTGCAGTGTCGGCTGGCCTTTCCGTTTACGACACCATGCAGTTCATCAAGCCTGACGTGTCGACCCTGTGTATGGGGCAGGCCTGCTCAATGGGGGCCTTTCTGCTCGCAGCGGGTGCTCATGGCAAGCGTTTCGCCCTGCCCAATTCGCGCGTGATGATTCACCAGCCAATGGGTGGGTTTCAGGGACAGGCGTCGGACATCGCGATTCACGCCAAGGAAATCCTCTCCCTGCGTGCCAAACTCAACGACCTGATGGCCCATCACACGGGCCAGGCGATCGAGCGCATTGAACGCGATACCGATCGCGACAATTTCCTTTCCGCGCAGGAAGCGGCAGAATACGGTCTGATCGACAAGGTGCTGACCAATCGGGAGGCGGTTTGATTTCGCATCCGGGCAGCCGACATCAGGCTTGACAGTGAGGTAGGTCGACATGACGGAAAAGAAAAGTGGCACTGAAAAACTCCTTTACTGCTCATTCTGCGGCAAGAGCCAGCATGAGGTGAAGAAACTCATTGCCGGGCCGTCGGTATTCATTTGTGATGAATGCATCGAGCTTTGCAACGATATCGTGCGTGATGAAGTCGCTGGCGAAACAGGTGGCAAGGGCGCCAGCAGCGATCTGCCGACACCCAGGGAAATCTCGGCGCTCCTCGATCAATATGTGATTGGTCAGGAACCGGCCAAACGAATCCTGTCGGTGGCCGTCTATAACCACTACAAAAGGCTGCGTCACTTTGGCAAGAGCAGGGACGAGATTGAACTCGCCAAGAGCAACATCCTGCTCATCGGTCCCACCGGATCGGGCAAGACGCTACTCGCGCAGACGCTGGCGCGCATGCTCGACGTGCCTTTCGTGATGGCCGATGCGACGACGTTGACCGAAGCCGGCTATGTCGGCGAGGATGTCGAGAACATCATTCAGAAGTTGCTTCAGAAAGCGGATTACGATACCGAGAAGGCGCAACGAGGCATCGTCTATATTGACGAAATCGACAAGATCTCGCGCAAGTCCGACAATCCTTCGATCACCCGTGACGTTTCGGGCGAGGGCGTGCAACAGGCGCTGCTCAAGCTGATCGAAGGTACGGTCGCTTCTGTCCCGCCACAGGGCGGGCGGAAGCACCCGAACCAGGACTTCGTACAGGTGGATACCACCAACATCCTGTTCATTTGTGGCGGTGCCTTCGACGGTCTCGAAAAGGTCATTCGCAATCGATCCGAACGTGGCGGCATGGGCTTTGGCGCCGAAGTGAAGAGCAAGGATAACAAGAAGGCGGTCAGTGATGTGTTGCGTACCGTCGAACCCGAGGACCTGATCAAGTTTGGCTTGATTCCGGAACTGATCGGGCGCTTGCCGGTGCTTGCCACGCTCGATGAATTGTCGACGACGGCGCTGGTGCAAATCCTGGTCGAACCCAAGAATGCGCTGGTGAAGCAATACCAGAAGCTGTTCGCGATGGAAGGGGTGGCGCTCGAAGTCCGTCCAGCGGCAATGCAGGCCATTGCCAAGAAGGCCATTGAACGCAAGACTGGTGCGCGCGGCCTGCGGTCGATTCTTGAGTCGGTGTTGCTGGATACCATGTACGAACTTCCCGGAATGGAGAATGTCTCAGAGGTGGTTCTCGACGAGAACGTGATCGTCGGCGATGCGCGGCCCATCCTGATCTATGCTGATCAGCCGAAGGTTTCTGGCGGCAACTGATGTGCTGGCCGCTTCCTATGCGGCTTGAAATACAGGTTCTTGCCACCATCTCAAGGCTTGAACTCTCACCTAAAGGGCACAATCGATGTCTGCAACTCCCAAGCTGTCAGCCGAGCCGGTCGAATTACCCCTGCTTCCTCTACGCGATGTAGTGGTTTTTCCGCACATGGTGATTCCACTGTTTGTTGGGCGCCCGAAGTCGATCAAGGCGCTTGAAGTGGCCATGGAAGCCGGCAAGAGCATCCTCCTGGTGGCCCAGAAGTCGGCGGTCAAGGACGATCCGGAAGCCGACGATCTGTACGTTGTTGGCTGTGTGGCCAATATTCTGCAAATGTTGAAGCTGCCCGACGGCACCGTGAAGGTGCTGGTCGAAGGGGCGCAGCGCGCTCGTTTGGAGGCCATCGATGCGCGCGAGGACATGTTTTTCGCGGGTGCTCGTCCGGTGGCGGCTGACGAGGGCCTCAATCATGAGGTCGAAGCTTTGCGCCGCGCAGTGATCGGGCAATTCGACCAGTACGTCAAGCTCAACAAGAAGATTCCGCCGGAGATCCTGACTTCGATCTCGGGCATCGAGGATGCAGGGCGTCTTGCCGATACCATTGCCGCGCATTTGCCCCTGAAGCTCGAGCAGAAGCAGGAAGTTCTCGAAATGTTCGATATCCGCGCACGCATCGAGCGTCTGCTGGCACAACTCGAGTCCGAGATCGACATCCTGCAGGTCGAGAAACGCATTCGCGGTCGTGTCAAGCGCCAGATGGAGAAGAGTCAGCGCGAGTATTACCTCAACGAGCAGGTCAAGGCAATCCAGAAGGAACTCGGTGAAGGTGAGGAAGGCGCCGACCTGGAGGAACTGGACAAGAAGATCAAGACCGCCGGCATGAGCAAGGAGGGACTTGCCAAGGCGCTGGCGGAATTCAGGAAGCTCCGGCTGATGTCGCCGATGTCGGCGGAAGCGACGGTGGTGCGTAATTTCATCGAGACGCTGATCGGTCTGCCGTGGCGCAAGCGGACGCGCATCAGCAAGGATCTCGCCGCCGCCGGCAAGATCCTCGACACCGATCACTGGGGTCTGGAAAAGGTCAAGGAACGCATCATCGAGTATCTGGCCGTGCAACAGCGGGTCGAGCGCCTCAAGGCGCCGATTCTCTGCCTGGTCGGTCCTCCTGGGGTCGGCAAGACTTCGCTTGGACAGTCGATCGCGCGCGCAACCGGCCGCAAGTTCGTTCGCATGAGCCTCGGCGGCGTACGCGACGAGGCTGAAATCCGTGGTCATCGCCGGACCTATATTGGCTCGATGCCGGGCAAGATTCTGCAGAACATGAGCAAGATCGGTGTCAAGAACCCGCTTTTCCTGCTCGATGAAGTCGACAAGATGGGCCAGGATTTCCGGGGCGATCCGAGTTCGGCGCTGCTCGAAGTCCTCGATCCCGAGCAGAATTCAACCTTCGTGGATCACTATGTTGAAGTCGAGTACGATCTGTCGGAAGTGATGTTCGTCGCGACCGCCAATACGCTGAACATCCCGGCGCCTTTGCTTGATCGTATGGAAGTGATCCGGCTTTCCGGTTATACGGAGGACGAAAAGGTCAATATTGCCCAGCGCTATCTGGTCCCCAAGCAGATGAAGAACAATGGTCTGAAAACCACCGAACTGACGATGGCGGAAAGTGCCTTGCGTGACATTGTTCGCTACTATACGCGTGAGGCGGGTGTGCGATCGCTGGAACGCGACATCTCCAAGATCTGTCGCAAGGTGGTGAAGACGCTGCTGCTCAGAAAAAGCCAGGGGAAGGTTGCCGTCAGTGCGCGCAATCTCGACAAATTCCTGGGTGTGCGTCGTTTCAACTATGGTGTTGCCGAGCGCGAGAACCAGGTGGGGCAGGTGACGGGTCTGGCCTGGACCGAAGTTGGCGGCGAACTGCTGACCATTGAGTCGGTGGTCCTGCCGGGCAAGGGCAAGACGACCACCACCGGCAAACTCGGTGAGGTCATGCAGGAGTCGGTTCAGGCGGCTCTGTCGGTGGTGCGCAAGCGCGCGCAGTCGCTTGGGATTGATCTTGATTTCTATCAGAAGAGCGATATTCATATTCACCTTCCGGAAGGGGCCATCCCGAAGGATGGACCGTCAGCGGGTGTCGGGATTTGTACGGCACTGGTTTCCGTCCTCACGGGCATTCCGGTCTGTTGCGATGTCGCGATGACGGGCGAGATTACGCTGCGTGGCGAAGTCCTGCCGATTGGCGGACTCAAGGAGAAACTGCTGGCAGCCGTCCGCGGTGGCCTGGCCAGGGTGTTGATTCCGGAGGAAAATGTCAGGGATCTGGCCGAGATTCCGGACAACATCAAGAACAAGCTGGAGATCATTCCGGTCAGGTGGATTGACCAGGTCTTCGAGCATGCCCTTGAGCGCAAACCCGAGTCCGTGTCGACCGCGGAGTCGGCCACCCCGCCGGTTGCAGCGCCCACTCCGGAGAGTGTGTCTACCGTCATTACACATTGAACGGCAGTGCCAGCCTGTCGGCTGGCGCGCGCATCGGTTTGTCTTGCCTGCTGATCCATGTGAAGGGATGTCGGTTTCGGTCTGGCCAAGTCGCGAGGGATGCGGTAGACTCGGGTTTTCATGCTTTGGTCACACGAAGGGTGCTTAGCTCAGTTGGTAGAGCGCTAGCCTTACAAGCTGGATGTCGGCGGTTCGAGCCCGTCAGCACCCACCAGGAAGAACGGTGTTGCAGAGCGTTCGGGAGTGGTAGTTCAGTTGGTTAGAATACCGGCCTGTCACGCCGGGGGTCGCGGGTTCGAGCCCCGTCCACTCCGCCACAGCCGAAAGGCGAACGCCAGTTCGCCTTTTTTTGCTTCAACGTTCCAGTGAGTTAGCGAGCTACCCCCCCATGTTCTTTGATGCCGTTCGCAACAACAAGAGAGTTGTCCAGATATTCCTTGCCTTGATCACCCTGCCTTTTGCCTTCTGGGGCATTGACTCGTACGTGCGCAACACCGGGGCGGGGGCCGATCTGGCCAGTGTCGGTGACACCAAGATCACCATGCCGCAGTTCGACCAGGCCTGGCGGGCCCAGCAGGATCGCATGCAGCAGGTGCTGGGCGCCAGTTTCCGTCCAGAGTCGATGAATACGCCGGCTGCCAGGCTGGCGGTTCTCAATTCGCTGGTGGATCAGCGCCTGCTCCTCCTTGAGGCATCGCAAGGACGGCTTGGCGCCGGCGATGACCTGCTTCGGGACGTCATCGGCAAGATCCCTGCCTTGCAGGAAAATGGTCAATTTTCGATGGCTCGCTATCAGGCGGCGCTTGCTGCCCAGGGCATGTCACAAGCGCAATTCGAAGCGCAGATGCGACAGGATCTCACGCTGCAGCAATTGGTCGGCGCACTTGGGGATACCGGAATAGCTAGCAACAAGGTGGTCGATAAGCTGCTGCGCATCCAGGCCGAGGAGCGGCAGATTGCCGAGTGGCGATTTGCTCCGGAGCAGTTTGCCGATCAGGTGAAAATCACGCTGCCGGCCATCGAGAAATACTATGCACAGAACCTGAAGCGCTTTGAAGTGGTGGAACAAGCCAAGGTCGAGTACGTGGTCCTGTCTCTCGAAGGATTGCTGGCGCAGGTCAAGCCCAGCGATGGCGAAGTGACAGCCTGGTACGCGAGCCACCAGGATCGTTACCAGCAAGCCGAAGAGAGGCGAGCCAGTCATATCCTGATTCTGGCGAGTGGCGATATGGACCGGGAAAAAGCACGTACCAAGGCGGAGGAGGTGCTGAAGGAAGTCCAGAAGTCGCCGGCGAGATTTGCCGAACTGGCCAGGCAGCATTCGCAGGACCCCGGATCTGCCGAAAAAGGGGGCGATCTTGGCTTTTTTGGTCGAGGCATGATGGTCAAGCCGTTCGAGGATAGCGTGTTCGGCCTGCGGGAGAATGAGCTTTCCGGTCTGGTGCAGTCCGAATTCGGCTATCACATCATCAGGCTGACGGAAATCAAGCCGGGCAAGTTGCGTTCGCTTGCCGATGTGCGCCCGGAGATCGAAAATGAACTGCGGCGGCAAACGGCTTCACGACAGTTTGCCGAGGCTGCCGAGGCCTTCAGCAACATGGTCTACGAGCAGCCGGACAGTCTGCAGCCGGCTGCCGAGAAGTTCAGATTGAAAATTCAGCAGTCCGGCTGGTTGCCGCGCAACCCCTCCCCGGATATGCTGGCTAGCCTGGGCCAGTTGGGTAACCAGAAAGTGCTGGCCTCGGTGTTTTCGGACGAATCACTGAAGAACAAACGGAATACCGAAGTGGTCGAGATTGCCCCCAATACACTTCTGGCCGCCCGGGTGATCGAACACCGGCCAGCGACCACGCAGCCCTTGGCAATCGTCAAGGCTGAAGTTGAAGCGCTGCTCAAGGCTGAGGAAGAGGCGACACTGGCCCGTACAGCGGGCGAGTCCAAGCTTCGCGAGTTGCAGCAGGGGGCAGAGGACACGCTCTCCTGGGCGCCAGCCAGGAACGTTTCCAGGCAGGACGCCCGTCAGTTGCCGGTAGCGTCGCTGAAGGCGATCTTTAGAGCCAATGTCCGCCAGCTGCCAGCCTACGTCGGTGCTGATGTGGGAGGCGGAAGCTACGTGCTCTACAAGATCATGACGGTCAGCCATCCGGAAAAGGTGGACGACAACCGGCGCAAGGCGTTGCAAGGTGAATACAGCACGATTCTCGGGCAGGAAGATTTTGCCGCCTACCTTGCCGGGCTACGCCTGCGCTACAAGATCGACATCAATAAATCGGCGCTGGAAAGCAAGGAACGGTAGAAGGAACCCCGCCGCAGCGCTTCGTTCGTTACTTATTTTAGCCTGGGAGACTCCAAGGCATACCCTTACGCACAACTCATTGAGCATGTTTTGCCGACTT
>NZ_JDSS02000016.1:118698-119675 GCF_000584955.1 Candidatus Accumulibacter vicinus | reverse complement strand
GTTCATGCGATCCATTGATGCTAAATGAGTTGTGCGTAAGGGTATGACTCCAAGGGAGTGGTGGACTTGTGCTTGACAGCACTCGCCAGCCTACGGATAATCACCCCCGCTGCTGCTTCTGGAGCAAGACGGATCAGTCCGGATGACATGCTTGGCGACAATTCACACGCGGGAATAGCTCAGTTGGTAGAGCGATACCTTGCCAAGGTATAGGTCGAGAGTTCGAGACTCTTTTCCCGCTCCAGGTTCTGAAAGGGGAAGTGCATTGCGCACTCCTTCCTTCTTCTTTTTGACGCTGCCCAACCAATGATCATCAGACCCTGCGCCACCAAGGTGCGGGTGATCGTCTCGAACAGGGTCCTGGTCAATCCATGCTTTTCCAGCAGGTGCCGGAACTGCAGCAGCGTTGTCGCATCCGGCGCCAGGTTAATCCCCACAAAGGCCTGCACTGTGCCATAGGCTGTCGGTGACGGCGTTTTCGGCGCATATAGGGCCTGGGCGGCGTCAATTATCTTGGCCGGCCCAGCCAGAGAAGGGTTGGTTGGCGGTGAGCGCCAGACTCTTCCGTTCATAGCGCTCGGCAATCAACTCAAACAGAACCGAGGTTTCCGCCTGATCCCGCCGAACATAGCTCAAGTCGTCGAGGATCAGCAGGTCAAAACGATCAAGACGAGCGATCTCCGCCGCAAGCCGCATTTCGCGTCGTGCCACTTGCAGACGCTGTACCAGATCGCTGGTGCGCGTGAAGCAGACGCGATACCCCCGGTCGATCAAACCGTTGCCGATGGCGCACACCAGATGGCTCTTGCCCACCTCCGGCGGCCCGAACAGGAGAAGATTCGCCCCCTGTCCAATCCAGTCGTCACCTTTCGCCAATGCGCTGACGTGGGCTTTTGAGACGGTCGGTACCCCCGTGAAATCAAAGTTCGAGAGCCGTTTGCCGGGGGTGTGATCAAAAGTGACGGTTGCAAAGACCT
>NZ_JDSS02000016.1:117989-118688 GCF_000584955.1 Candidatus Accumulibacter vicinus | reverse complement strand
TGTCCCACCAGATCGCCCGGCCGCGGCGCTGATCCTCGGCCCATTCGGGGTGCTGGGCCATCATTTCGCGCATGAATTTGGTGTGATCGGATTCGTACAAAGCCATCTGGCCTCCTCCCAAAGGATAAAAACGCTCTCGCTGGCAAGCAGCCTCGAGCGATGATTATACGCTTGCGGATAAGGCCCTTGGGCCTGTTCGTCCGGGCGTCACACCCGGGTGTGATCGAAAGTGACGGTTGCAAAGATCTCAAGCAGCCAAGGCGTCCCAATACCGATCCCAGCCGCCGTTTGCACGGGTGACGCGGAGGTTCAGCATGGCTTGGGCGTTTTCTGGTGTCCACCAGGCGCCTGGTAGTTTGAGGCGTTTCTGAATCACATCGCGATGTGCGCTCTCGACCTCGCCGGAGCCGATAGGCAAGCCGGCTTCAATGGCGGCCTGATAGTCGAATTGCCCTGGGCGGTTGATCAGATCACGGGAACACCCACGGACCGGTGGATCTTCTGAAGGAACGGAGTCCGGTTCCTGGAAAGGCGCCAGGGCTGTCAAGACCGCGAAAAGCCTGTCCGTTTTCAGGCAATCTTTCTGCCGTTCAATCCAGTTCGGATCGTGGGCAGCGCAAACCTTGGCCGCCTCGAGGTCATCACACACGTGAAAGAAGTCGACGGGGTACTTGCATCGCGTACCGAACTGACGCTCCC
>NZ_JDSS02000016.1:115403-117574 GCF_000584955.1 Candidatus Accumulibacter vicinus | reverse complement strand
CGAAGGTGGGCGCTACTTCGCCAGCACGTCGGATCATCGACAGCTTTCCTTCTTTCCTGCGGGCGGGATTTTCTGTGATCGTTGCCGCCGCTTCATGCGCAATATCGATCCCGTCATACTCGCGAATCTTCTCCCGAACCTGGGCAAACGGAACGTCAGCACCAAAATTGGTGATGGCCCTCTGCAGCCGTGTGGAGTATCCCCGGCAACATCCTTGAGTCCTTCGAACGTACCCTGGTAGATTGGACCACTCAAACCATAGACCGCAAACATGTTCTTCTTCTCGTCCGATGCAATGGTGCTTTAACAGCGATCACCGTCCATTATAGCGGCTGGCGTATGCTAGCAGCCTGTCGGACTTTGGGCGCGAATGAAAGTGTTGGTCGAAGTGCCTTGTTCGATGGATACCCCAGAACCATTATTTTTCCCACAACCCTGTTCCCGTTTTTCAACGCTGATCGTCGGCTTGTCACCTTTGACCCTCTCGTAGCCGAGGTGTTCGGCGAATATCGAGACTACCTCCATCGCGGCTAATCATGACTGTCCGAAACCTTGAATTTTTCTTTCATCCCGCCTCGGTGGCCGTGGTCGCCGAGCCTGACGAACCGAGTCGCTACGCCGAAGTGGTGCTGGCCAATCTCGCGGCCGGTAAATTCAGTGGTCCGGTCATGTCGGTCAGCGCCAGGAAACGCTCCCTGTTCTTCATGGGTGACGAGGTTCGTCTGGGCGAACTCGACGGGGTGCCCGATCTGGCGATCATTTGCGCCTCGCTGGAGCAGGTGCCGCCGATCATCGCTCAACTCGGCGCGCGCGGCACCCGCGCGGTGATCGTCGGCCCGTGGATGTGGCACAAGATGAGCAATGGGGCGATTGCGACGGCGCGCAAGGCGATTCTCGAAGCCGCCCAGCCGTACCTGATGCGCGTTCTCGGACCGGGCAGCGGCGGTCTCGTGGTGCCGGCCCACAGGCTCAACGCCAGTGCCACCCCCGTCTCGATCAAGCCTGGGAAGATTGCCCTGGTCGCGCAGTCGACCGCCGTGACGGCGGCTGTGCTCGATCGCGCCTACAGCAAGGGAATCGGCTTCTCGACGGTGCTCCACCTCGGCGCCAGCCTCGATGTCGACCTTGCCGACGTGCTCGACTGGCTGGCGGCAGACCCCGATACCCAGTCGATCCTGGTGCAGTTCGATGAGGTGACGGCCGGGCGGAAGTTCATGTCGGCGGCGCGTGCCGCCGCACGCTGCAAGCCGGTAGTGACCATCCGCGGCGGCCCGGTGCAGGGCAGACCGCAGGGGAACGGACCGTTCTGTGCTGATGAGGTCTACGAAGCGGCTCTGCGTCGTGCAGGCTGGGTGCGCATCGATACGCTCGGGGACCTGTTCGCCGCCGTCGAGGCGATGGCGCGGGTGCGCCGCTTGCGCGGCGAGAGTCTGACCATCCTGGCCAACGGTCATGGCCTGGGGCGGATTGCCGGCGACCGGCTGACACGTGCCGGCGGCCAGCTCGGCAAGCTGTCGCCGGCCACCCTCAAGCGTCTCGAAGAACTGCTGCAGACACGCTCGAGACTCTCCAATCCGTTGGCACTGCCGGCGGACATCACGGCGACGAACTGGGGAGCCGCACTGGCAACCGTACTGGCCGACGAGCATACCGAGAATGTCCTGACCGTCTTTTCGCCCTCCCCATTTGCCCCCAGTGCCGAAGTCGCCGCTGCGATCTGCGAGGTGTCCCGGAAAACCGAGCACAACATCTTCACCTGTTGGGTGGGCGGCGCCGCCATGCTGGAGGCGCAACAGATCGTGGCGGCGCAAGGCATGTTGAGCCATGAGTCACCGGAAATGGCGATCGCGGTGTTTCTCGGCGTCGTCAGCTACCGGCGCAATCGCCGTTTGATGATGCAGATGCCGCCCTCGCTCGCGGAGGGTTTCTCACCGGACGTGGAAGCCGCCCGCAGCGCCCTCGGCGAAGCGATGGCGGCTGGTGCGGGTCAGCTATCGGTACGTCAGGCACGACGACTGTTGCAGGCCTATGGTCTGACCGTTGGCGAGCATCCTCTGGCTGGCAGTATCGACGAGGCGATTGCCTGCGCCGATGCGGTTGGCTACCCGGTCGATCTCGACCTGCTGCTGGCCAGTGGAGCAGAGTTTCCGGAGGGCGCTTGGGGTTTGCGG
>NZ_JDSS02000016.1:110978-115353 GCF_000584955.1 Candidatus Accumulibacter vicinus | reverse complement strand
CGATCCGGTGTTCGGCTCGGTGATTTTCCTGGGTCCGGCATCGACCACGGGCATTCGTCGCGGCCGCCTGGTGGTTGCCCTGCCGCCACTCAACCGGATGCTGGCCGGTGATCTGGTTGCCCGCAGCGGTTTTGCCGACGGACTCCCGGAAGAAGATCGGCCGGCGCTGCAGGACGCCGTGAGCAATGCCCTGGTTCGTCTTTCGCAACTGCTCACCGACCTCGAAGAGGTCACTGGCATCGACCTCGACCCACTGCACGCCGAGGCCTCGGGGGGGGTCGTGCTGGGGGCGCGCATCAGCGTCGAGCAGACGGCAGGCAGGCTCCGCCATTGCCGCTTCGCGATTGCTCCCTACCCGAAGGAACTCGAACAGCCCGTGGATTGGCAGGGGCGCCGGCTCCTGATCCGGCCGATCCGGCCGGAAGATGAAAGCATGCTCGGCGACCTGCTCCATTCGCTGGCGCCGGAGGATTCCCGGATGCGCTTTTTCAACTCGATCAGGAGCCTGCCCCGCGCCCGTCTGGCCCGCTTTTCCCAGATCGACTACGACCGCGAAATGGCGTTGGTGGCCATTGAGCGAGGGAACGATGGCACCGAGCATCTTCTGGGAGAGGTGCGGACCGTGGCCAACCCCGGCAGTACGTTCGCGGACTTTGCCATCGTTGTTGCCTCGGCGATCAAGGGCCGGGGACTGGGCAAGCTGTTGCTGCAACGCCTGGTCAGCTACTGCCGAAGCCGCGGCATCGCCGAGTTGCGCGGCGAGACACTGGACGGAAACCTGCGCATGCAGCGTCTCGCACGGAGCCTCGGTTTCACCGTGACCACCGGAGCGGATCGCGGCACGCTGGATCTGAGTCTGTCGTTGAATCCGTACGAGAAGGCGTGACGAGGACTGGATCACTCGCTGCCTGAGCTGGACAGCGGACCATTTGGCGGGCTGAAGCCGACCCGGGCACGGCCTCAAGGTTGCACCATGGCCGCTCAGTGCCAGCCGCGGGCGCCGGCTTTCTGGCGCGTCTCGCGATCACGGCGCAGGTTTTCTTCGAGTTCTTCCCGGCCACTCTTGGCAATCGCGACCGTCCTGGCCTCGTCGTGGAAGTGCGGCAACAGGGCGTTGAGCGTGATCAGGTTCTGCCGGCGAAAAGCTTCGGCAATCTCGCGCGCTTCATAGGGTTCGACACCCAGTACGGTCAGGGCCGCACGGGCGCTCCTCAGCGACGACTCGAAGGTCTCGCGTTCGATCGCGGTTACCCCGCGATCGGCCAGTTCGAGCCAGTGCCGCACGTTGCGCGCGCGCGCGACGATGGCCAGGTTCGGAAAGCTCTTCTTCACCAGGTCGATGAGGGTCAGGCTGTCGGCCACATCGTCGATGGCGACGACCAGCAGCTTTGCCTTGGCAGCCCCTGCCGCGGCCAGCAGGTCGACGCGTGTGGCGTCGCCATAGAAGACCTGGTAGCCGAACTTGCGCAAGGTATCGATCTGATCGGGATCATGATCAAGCACGGTGATGTGGATCCCCTGCGCCAGCAGCACACGGCCGACGATCTGCCCGTAACGCCCCATCCCGGCGATGATCACTGCCGCGCTGTCGTCGTCGATGGCATCGGCTTCGCGCTGCGTCTGTGCGCGGCGTGCGGTCAGACGATCGAAAGCGATCAGCAGCAACGGCGTGGCGGCCATCGACAGCGCCACGGCCGCCGTCAGCAGGCCTTCCCAGACACCCGGCAGGACGCCTGCCGTGCGTGCCACGCCGAAGACGACGAAGGCGAACTCGCCCGCCTGCGCCAGCAGCGCCGCGAACAGCCAGCGCTCCGAGCGCGGAACCTCCAGGCGCGGGGCGATCAGCGCGAGCATGCTCCCCTTGACCACGAGCAGACCGATCACCAGTATCGCCAGCAGGCCGGGGCGCGCAATGACCTGGCCGAAGTCGATCGACATCCCGACGGCAATGAAGAAGAGCCCGAGCAGCAGCCCTTTGAACGGCGCAATATCGCTTTCAAGGGCATGCCGGTACTCGGAACTGGCCAGCAAAACCCCTGCCAGGAAGGCCCCAAGGGCCATCGACAGGCCGGCGCCAGCCATCAACAGGGCAATGCCGATCACCAGCAACAAGGCGAAGGCGGTAAAGATCTCGCGTACTTCGGATTGGGCGATCAGGCGCATCAGCGGGCGCGTCAGAAAGCGGCCGATGATCACCACGCCAACGATCGCGGCCATCGCCTTGCCGGCGCCCAGCCAGCCGCTGCCGCCTTCGCCACCGGCCGCCCCCAGAAAAGGCACCAGGGCAATCAGCGGAATCGCCGCAATATCCTGGAACAACAGCACGGCGAAAGCACTGCGGCCGACCGGTGCCGCCATCACGTTGCGTTCGTTCATCGTTTGCACGGCGATCGCCGTTGACGACAGCGCCAGCGCCAGACCGGCGGCGAGGGCGGCCTGCCAGCTCAGACCGAGCGCGGCCAGGCCGAGCGCGAGGGCTGCGCCACACACGACCATTTGCAGCGTGCCGCCACCGAATACCGTACGGCGCATCTCGACCAGACGCTTCAGCTCGAGTTCGAGCCCGATCAGGAACAACATCAGCACGACGCCGAACTCCGCGAAATGCAGCGTCGATTCGACGTCGCCGACCAGCTTAAGTCCCCACGGACCGATCAGCGCACCGGCAATCAGATAGCCGAGGACCGAACCGAGGCCGCTCTGCTTGGCGATCGGGACGCAGACGACCGCCGCCCCCAGGTAGACCAGGGCATCGCGCAACAAAGGGTCAGCCATGCTCCACCTTCGCGGCAAAGTCGAGCAGCCGCTGCCGATACTGCGCGGCATGCTGTTGCAGGGTGGCCTCATCGATCAGATGCGCGCCGTGCACGACTTGCGGTGGCAGCCAGTGCATGCCGCAGAAACGCGCGGTCATTTCCAGGGCCGGAGCGAAGGCGGTGAACGGAAAGCGGTGTGTTCCCTCTGGCGAGTAGCCCTCCGACGTTGCGCCGGTGGTCGTTACCCACAGGCACGATTTGCCGACCAGCGCAGTGCCGCCTTCACCGATCGCCCAGCCTTCCGTGAGCACCGTGTCGAACCAGAGTTTTTGCAGTGCCGGTGCCGAATACCACATGCATGGATGCTGCCAGACGATCAGTCGGGATTCGATCAGCAGTTTGCGTTCGGCCTCGACATCGATCTCGAAATCCGGATAGCGGTCGTACAGCGAGCGGACGATCACGGACGGCACGGTGCGCGCCGCTTCAAGCAGTGCGCGATTGGCGCGTGATCGCGCCGGATGCGGATGGGCATAAATCAGAGCGATCAAGAGCAATCCTCAGTGAAGGGTCTGGCACATCCGGCAGGTTAACAACTCGACGACTGCCACCCGTTACTACAGCTTGCCCTTCAAAGCCTCTCGTATCGCCGCGGCTTCACCGGTCTTCTTTCCCATCTCGGCAGCCGAAGCGAACATGAAGGATCCCGAATCTACGTTCACGGAGCGCGTTTCCACTACTAGCACATTCCCCCGCTCGTCAATCCAGCTAAAAGTAAGCTTCTCGTACGATGCCCCGATACGAGTATGCACCGTCGAAAGCTCCTTCTTCGGTTCCCCGAATTTCTCTGTGAGAAGGCTTGCCAACTGAATCAATTCATCATTTCTTCCGTAACCCTTGACAAAATTTACGGCTCCATCCGCACCAACACGGGTGTCGAGCAGGGGAACATGAATGTTCCCGAACTGGATATCTACAAGGTGCTTGTCCTGATCAGGAGTGATGTCATAGCAATATTCTTTCCTCTTGGCCGTCTCAAGGCACAGGTTTTCAAGCGCAGCACGCTGCTTGGGCACACCGATGGGAACGCCTCGAAAACTCAAAGGGATAGAGGTAAGAGAAGGTTTCTGGACAGAACCCACATTTTCAGCACCCGAGTTGCTTTTCAGCTTGTGGACGGCACCAATGCAAAGCGCCTTCTGGTTAGGGGTCCTGATCAGATCGCACCCCTTCACCATTGCAGCCATCTCTGCAGGAGTCAAAGGCGGCTGCTGTGCGTAAGCACCGGTGCCAAGAACCCAATATGTAAGACCCACACCAACAAGTCGCAACGCGCTATGCATTCCTGACTCCTGAGAAGGTTTGCCTGCCAAGTATTGGGGGAAGAGGAAGAACGGTATTATTACATACTCCATCTCCTCTTCCGGCAGCGACGAAACCGCTGCGGGTCACCAGATCACCGGCCAGGATCAGGTTGAGTGGCGGCAGGGCAAGCACCAGACGGCCGCGACGAATGCCCGTGGTCGATGCCGGACCCAGGAAAATCACCGAGCCGAACACCGGATCGCCGGCAACGCCCAGACGCAGTGCGGGCGCAGCCGGTAAGCACTGACGCGGCA
>NZ_JDSS02000016.1:109342-110968 GCF_000584955.1 Candidatus Accumulibacter vicinus | reverse complement strand
GGTCGATGCCGGACCCAGGAAAATCACCGAGCCGAACACCGGATCGTCGGCAACGCCCAGACGCAGTGCGGGCGCACCACTGCGGGCCGCTCCCGGTCGCAGCCGGTAAGCACTGACGCGGCTGCCAGGTTGCTGGGTGCGTACACGGCGGCGAAGGTCGCGCGCCGCGACGCGAATCTCTGCCGGCGACCGCAAACCCCAAGCGCCCTCCGGAAACTCTGCTCCACTGGCCAGCTGCCGAGCTATCGCTGTTGAAGCGACATTGCGTCGGACGAGGAGAAGAACATGTTTGCGGTCTATGGCTTGAACGGGCTGACCCCCCCGCGCCTGCCAGTAGGTATCGACATTCGCCAGTGCGAGCGAACCCGGTGGGGCCTCTGGCAAATATAGTGCCTTTCCGTGCTGCGTGGTCTGACCCCGGTTTCCCCTGCAACGCCAGCTAAACGCCGCCCTGCCGCTCGCTTGAACGAATCCTTCAGTCCGGCAGGCTGTTGAGCATGAACATCGCCTGCAGCACCTCGCTGGGTTTGCCCAGCGGCTCGAACCAGCGCTGAAGGATCTGCCCGATATCGCCGCTGCGATAGAGGCGTGACAGGGAACGATCGACAAGCAGCCGGAATTCAGCATCACGGCGCATCATCAGGCCGTAGGGCTCGTAGGTGAACTGGGTCTCCGAGATCTCGTAGGAACGCTCTTCGCCCTTCACGGCAGCGATCGTCACCAGCACGGTGCGATCCGCCGCATAGGCCGTGGCGGTTCTGTCCTGCAGCGCCTTCAGGGCGGCATCGTGGTCGGCGACCTTGAGCAGGTGGATACCGATTTTCTCCGCCGCCACCAGCGCGTCGAAGACCTTTTCGGTCGTCGTGCCTGCAACGACGGCGACGCGCTGGCCGTTGATCTGTACCAGGGTCTTCGGTTTCTCGCCCTTCAGGAAGAGCAGGCTGGCGCCATCGACGTAGGTCATCACGCTGAAGTCGAAGTCGGCACGGCGCGACAGGGTCTGCGTGGTGTTGCCGCACTCCAGATCGATCTTGCCGCTTTTCAGCGACTCGAAACGGTTCTGCGCCGTGACCGGCACCCAGCGCACCTGGAGATTCGGCATGTTCAGCTGCCTGGTCACGTCTTTGGCAACGATCTCGCACAAATCGATGCTGTAGCCGCGCGGCTTGCTGTCGCCGGCGATGAATGAGAACGGCATGGAGTTCTCGCGGTAGCCGAGTTTGAGGACGCCGCTTTGCTTGATTTTCGCCAGGGTGGATTCGGCGGCAGCCGCGGGCAAGGCAATGGCCAGGCTCGCGGCAAGGATGGCAACGATCAGCTTGCGCATGGTGGTTTTCTCCTTGGGGTGGGAATGGAAGTAAGTGTAGCGCGAGTCGGTCCGCTTGCGTTAAGGATAGGAAATCCCAAGATCGTATCCCATTCGTCGAGCTTCTGCAGCGTCCGCCGGTCGCGCACGCCGATGCGGCCACGTCCCTTGCCGTACTCCGTTTCGGTGGTCAGCAGCACTTCGCCGTTGGCGGCGACGACGGCGTGGCCGCAGAAACGCCGCGCCGACGATTCCTCCAGCGAGACCTGCTGCTGCACCTTGCCCTGCGCGTCGCAGCGCATCAGCCAGGTGCCGGGGCG
>NZ_JDSS02000016.1:77649-108994 GCF_000584955.1 Candidatus Accumulibacter vicinus | reverse complement strand
CCGCCACGACCAGCATGCCGCCATCGGCCTCCGGCAGGAGGCCGTGCGGCCGCGACGGCAGTGGCACGGCGTGGCGGATGTCGAGCTTGCGGGTTTCCCAGTCCCACCGGCATCGACCACGACCGCCTCGGCAAAGCGCTGAACAAGGCACTCTACAACTGCATGCACGGCATCGGCCTGGAAGAGGACGACCGCGCCTGGTTCGACGACCGCGTGCCGAAACCGCGCGTCGGCCGCCATTTCATCGCCAAGGCGCTGGGCGCCCGCTACGACTGAGCATGCGCTGGCGATGATCTGACAACCGGAGAAAGGCGGGCAGTAATGTCCAAACCTCCAGACTGCTCCGTAAAATAGCCCAATGAAAACCGCTCCCAAATCCATGTAGAGGCAGATGCCATGAATCCGATCCGCAATCTGAGCATCCGCGGCTATAAATCGATTCGGGAACTCGACTCGCTCGACCTCGGCAACCTGAATGTGTTGATTGGCGCCAATGGCGCAGGCAAGAGCAATTTCATCAGCTTCTTCCGCCTGCTTGCCCGCCTGATGGCCGGCGAACTGAATTATTACGTCGCCAAAACCGGTGGCCCTGACGCCTTGCTGCATTTCGGCCGTAAGCACACACCGCAGATGGCAGCAGAAATGTATTTCGGCAACAACGGATATAAGCTGACTCTGGAGCCGACACAAGCCAACACAATGATTTTTGCCCGCGAAGCCTTTCATTGGAACATGGGCGGGGATTTTTCATTGGGCATCGGTCACGCGGAAACACAATCGGGCAGCGGTATCCAGCCAACCATCGCCAGTTATGTTGTGCCCTCGGTCAGAAGCTGGATCGTCTATCACTTCCACGACACCAGCGACACGGCACCGATGAAACAACCCTGTGCGTTGAACGATAACGGGTGGCTGCGCCCGGATGGCGCCAACCTCGCGGCCTATCTCTACCGCTTGCACGAACAATTTCCGGATCACTATCGCCGAATCGTCGATACCGTGCAGCTAGTCGCCCCGTTTTTTTCCGATTTCCAGTTGCGCCCCAATCCGCTCGACCCGAACACGATTCAGCTGGAATGGCGGGAAATCGGTAGCGATTTCCCCTTCCTTGGTCATCACCTGTCGGACGGTAGCCTGCGTTTCATCTGCCTGGCCACCGTACTCATGCAACCGGATGAACTGATGCCAGCCACGCTGCTTTTTGACGAGCCGGAACTGGGCTTGCATCCTTATGCCATCGAGTTGCTTGCCTCACTGCTGCGCCAGTCGGCCGAACAACACCAACTGATAGTTTCGACACAGTCCGTGGAACTGTTGAACCATTTCGCTCCCACCAACGTGATCGTGGTCGATCGTGATAGCGGCCAATCCACCTTCAAACGCCTGGAGTCGGAAAAACTCGCCGTCTGGATGGAGGAATACGCACTCGGTGACATGTGGAAGCAGAACATGTTTGGTGGGAGGCCATACTGATGGCCGGCAACAACACTCGCGTCAACATCCTCGTCGAAGGCCAGACCGAAGAAACGTTCGTCAACCGCATGCTGGTTCGACACCTGGCTAATTTTCAGGTCTGGCTGACACCGCATCCGTACCAGCAAGGGCCATCAAGGCGGTGTGGTCAGCTTCGCACAAATTTGCCATCAGGTACGCACCTGGTGCCAACAGGACAATACGGCACTGGTTATTTGCAGTTGCACGAATACGAGGCGTTGCTGTTCAGCGATCTCGAAGCCTTTCGTTATGCCGATGTGCCGACACGTACCATCAACAGTTGGCAGGCGCAGCTTGCGACTTTCGCTGGTCCGGAAGATGTCAACAATTCTCGGCAAACCGCCCCATCAAAGCGCCTCATCGCAGGCTGGCCGCGTTACGAGCACGCAAAGCCCCAGTTTGGAGTACTGGTGGCCGAGAGAATCGGTTTGCCAACCATCCGTGCCAAGTGTCCACGCTTCAACGACTGGATATCCCGACTCGAAGCGCTATAGCGCACGGGATGTTCCGGCCGGCGAGCCGAATCTGATCGGTCTTGCGCGTTCAGCAAAGCGACGATCAGGTCTCGCTGATCAGACTCCAGTGATTGTCCAGCGCCATCGGCTGCGGCTAGTCAAGCTGCTAAAGTTCCTTACTGGCTTCCTCCCCCTGTCGCCTGCGGTCATCAACCCTCGCCTGTCGGTGCAGTGCCGCCTTGGCCAGCAGGTGTGCGGTGACGGGCGCGGTGATGAACAGGAAGAACAGGATCGCCAGCTCGTGCAGGCTGATGCCGCCGTTCTCGCGACTTGAAAAGAAGATCGCCGAAGCGAGCAGCAGCGCCCCGACGCCGAGCGTCGTCGCTTTGGTCGGGCCGTGCAGACGCGTCAGAAAATCCGGCAGACGCGCCAGACCGATCGAACCGAGCAGGACGAACAGCGCGCCGAGGACGATCAGGGCGGCGACGGCGGCTTCGCTGAGCGCGTTCATTCGATGATGTCTCCGCGCAGCAGGAACTTGCACAGCGCGACGGTGCCGACGAAGCCGAGCAGCGCCAGCAGCAGCGCCGCCTCGAAGTAGGCGGTGCTCGCGCTGTTGATGCCAAACAGCACCAGGAGCGCAATGGCGTTGATTCCCAGTGTGTCGAGCGCCAGGATGCGGTCGCTGGTGTCGGGTCCGCGCAGCAGTCGATAGAGGTTGAGCGCCAGCGCCGCGCCGATCAGGACGAAGGCTATTTCGATGGCGGCATTGAGCATGCAAAGATCTCCTTGAGCGGCGACTCGTAACGCGCCTTGATCTCGCGCACCAGCGCCTGCGGATCGGGCGCATCGAGCGCATGGATCAGCAGAATCCAGCGTTGCCGGTCGACGTCGATCGACAGCGTGCCGGGGGTCAGCGAAACGACACTGGCCAGCAGGGTGGCGACAAAAGGGTCGCGCAGGTCGAGCGGCACTTCGACGAAGGCTGGCGATAGCCGGTGCAGCGGCCCGATGACCTGGCGTGCGACCCGCCAGTTGGCGGTGACGATGTCGAGCGCAAAGACCCCGAGGAAACGCAGCGCCTGCCCGGGCCGCACCAGGCGCGGTGGGTCCGGCCAGAAGGGCCGGGTCAACCGCGGCACGACGATGGCCAGCAAGGCGCCGAGCAACAGCAGGCCGGCCGACACGGCGTGAGTGATCACCATCCACAGCAGAAAGACGGTCAGCGACAGGAATGGCCGCGGGAACAGCCGGTGGATCATCGCGCCGCCTCGCGCAAGGAGGTCGCCATGCTTGCTCCGAGCACGCCGGCGACATACGCGCCGGGCGTCTGCAGCTGGCTGGCTGTACGTTCGGCGTAAGCAGCCAGTGGGTGCGCGGCAATCGCCAGCAGCGGTCCGGCGGCGACCAGCAGCAGCGTTGCCGTTGCTCTCTGCCAGGCGATCACCCCGGTCGGCGGCGGTGCGGCAAGCGTCGCCGGTTTCCAGATCATCAGGCAGCCGTCGCGTGCGAGGGCGATCATGACGATGAAACCCGACGCCAGCAAAACGCTCCAGATTGCCGTCCCGGCCGGGACGGCACGCAGCGTGGTCAGCAACATCAGCTTGCCGAGGAAGCCGGAGAAGGGCGGCAGTCCGGCAGTGGTCGCCGCGAGGATCAGGAAAGCGACCTGCAGCCAGGTCGCCGGCGGCGGTCCGGCACGGAAGTGATCGGCAGCTTCGCCACGCCGTTCGGCGATGACGCCGGCCAGCAGGAAGAAGGCAGCACCGGCCAGTGTCGAATGCACGAGGTAAAAGAGCGCGGCCGCAGCAACCTGGGCATTTGCCTGAGCCGGCGTCAGCAGCAGCGTGCCGGCGGAGAGCAGCACCAGCCAGGCGGCGAGGACGCGCAGGCGGCTGGCCGTGAGGACGCCGAGCGCGGCGAAGACGACGGTGGCGATTGCCAGCGCGGTCAGCCAGTGGTCGAGCAGATCAGGGATGGCCGGTGTCAGGGCGATCGCCTGCACGCGCAGGATGGCGATGATGCCGACCTTGGTCATGATCGCAAACAGCGCGGCGACCGGCGCGCCGGCGGCGCTATAGGTATGCGGCAGCCACAACGACAGCGGCAACAGCCCGGCCTTGAGGGCGAAGACGGCGATCAGCAGCGCAAACGCCAGCCGGGCGAGTGCCGGATCGTGCCCGGGCAGCGTCAGACGATGCGCCAGATCGGCGAGGTTGAGCGTCCCCAGCGTTCCGTAGAGCAGCCCGAGGGCGATCAGGAAGAGCGCCGAGCCAATCAGATTGAGCACCACGTAACTGATTCCGGCGCGTGTTCGGGCGAGGCCGCCGCCGTGTGCCAGCAGTGTGTAGGAGGCCAGCAGCATCACTTCGAAGAAGACGAAGAGGTTGAACAGGTCGCCGGTGAGGAAGGCGCCGGTCAGGCCGACCAACTGCAGCTGAAAGATCGGGTGGAAATGCCGTCCGCGCTCGTCGAAGCCGGCACTCGCGTAGAGCAGGGCGACGAAACCGAGAAGCGCGGTGAGGAGCGTCATCGCCGCCGCCAGACGATCGACGACGAGGACGATGCCGAAGGGTGCCGGCCAGTCGCCGAGCGCGTAGATGCGCAGCAGGCCATCGTCGGCGAGCAGTGTCAGCCAGGTGGTGACCAGGATCAGCAGGGCGGTCGCCAGCAGGCCGACGATGCGCTGGCAGGCCAGTCGATCGGCCAGCATCTGCAGCAGGGCGGCGGCAAAGGGGATCAGGATCGGCAGGATCGGCGCGTGCGTGTTCATTGCCGCGCATCTTCCGTGCTGACGGCGTCGACGTGATCGCCGCCCGACTCGGCCAGACTGCGCAAGGCCAGGATCGCCAGATAGGCGGTCATCCCGAAACCGATGACGATGGCCGTCAGTACCAGTGCCTGGGGCAAGGGATCGGCATAGGCAGCCCCGGCGCGGATCAACGGCGGTGCTCCGACCTGCAGGCGGCCGCTGGCAAAGAGAAACAGGTTGACGGCATAGGACAGCAGCGTCAGGCCGAGTAGTACCGGGAAAGTGCGCGCGCGCAGGATCAGGAAGACGCCACAGGCGGTCAGCACGCCGACGGCGATTGCCAGCATGGCTTCCATCAGGCCGCCGCCTCGCCATCGCGGGCGCGCAGCGACAGCCGGCCGAGTTCCGAGAGGACGGTGACGACGACCGTCACGACGACGACATAGACGCCGAGGTCGAAGACCATCACCGAAGCCAGTTCGACATCGCCGAGCAGCGGCAGCGGCAGGTGCCCGTGCGCGCTGGTCAGGAACGGACGGCCAAAGGGCCAGCTGGCCACGCCGATACCGGCTGCGAGCAGCAGGCCAAGGGCCAGCAGGCGGACCGGCTGTTGCGGCATGCGCGGCTGTGCGAAGGCGATGCCGTTGGCCAGATACTGCATGACCAGCGCGATGCTGGTGATCAGGCCGGCGACGAAACCGCCGCCGGGGACATGGTGCCCGCGCAGGAAGAGGTAGACCGAGACCGTCAGCGCCAGCGGCAGGAGCGGACGCATCAGCATCGACAGAAACAGGGGATGTGCTTCCGCTGCCCAGCGCCGTCCATCCGCGTCGTGCTGTGGCGCGCTCAGGGTCAGCCGGTCGAGCAGGGTGTGCGAAGCCAGCGCGACCATCGCCAGCACGGTGATTTCGCCGAGCGTATCGAAACCGCGAAAATCGACGAGGATCACATTGACGACGTTGGCGCCGCCGCCGCCGGGGAGCGACTGCTGCAGATAGAAACCGGCGATCGTATCGACCGGTGCCGCCAGCATCTGCAGGGTGATCAGCGCCAGGCCACCACCGGCGAGCAGGGCCAGAACCAGATCGCGGATCAGCCGGCGGGCACTGCTCTTTGGTGCATTGCGCGGGGGCAGATAATGGAGCACCAGCAGCATCAGGACGATCGTCCCCATCTCGACGGCGAGCTGGGTCAGCGCCAGGTCGGGCGCTGACAGGCGAACGAAGGTCAGCGTCACGGTCAGTCCGACGACGCTGACCAGGATCAGCGCCAACAGCCGTTCGCGGTATAGCGCGGTGGCGCCCAGCGCACCGAGCAGCAGGACGAGCAGGGCGGCGACCGCCACCTCGTCGGCGGGCTGGGCCGCTGGCCGGACGCCGGTGCCACCCGGTGCCGAGAAAAAGGCCCAGCCGCCGAGGAGCACGACAAAACCGAAAAGCAGAGCGCTGTAACGCTGCAGCGAACCGTTGTCGACTACCGCCACGGTGCGGCGCGCACCGCTGGCGAGCGCGCGGTAGAAGCGCTCGAAGGAGGTGCGCGGGTGCATCGGCGGCAACTGGTCCTGCCAGGCGAAGAGGGGACGGCGCAGCGCATAGATCAGCACGCCACCGGCGAGCGCCAGCAGGCTCATCAGCACGGGCTGGTTGAAGCCGTGCCAGAGTGCCAGATGGAAATCCGGCAGCGGCGCCTGCAGCGCGGCACCGGCTGCGGCGTCGAGCAGCGGCCCGACGGTCCAGTCCGGGGAAACGCCGACCAGCAGACAGAGCACGACGAGGAGTTCGATCGGTGCACGCATCCAGCGTGACGGTTCGTGCGGCTGGCGTGGCAGGTCGACCGGTTGGCCATTGAAGAACACGTCGTGGACGAAGCGCGAGGAGTAGGCGACGGCGAGCATCCCGGCGATCGTCGCGAGCAGTGGCAGAGCCCAGCCGAGCGGTTCGAACTGTGGGTAACTGACGGTTTCGGCAAAGAACATTTCCTTGCTGAGAAAACCGTTGAGCAGCGGCACGCCGGCCATCGAGCCGGCGGCGATGATTGCCAGCGTTGCGGTGATCGGCATCACGCGGAACATGCCGTTCACGCGGCGCATGTCGCGCGTGCCGCATGCGTGGTCGATGACGCCGGCAGCCATGAACAGCGAGGCCTTGAAGATCGCATGGTTGATGATGTGAAAGATGCCGGCGACGATCGAGAGCGGCGTGTCGAGACCGAACAGCAGCGTGATCAGGCCGAGATGGCTGATGGTCGAATAGGCGAGCAGCCCCTTGATGTCGTTGCGGAAAAGCGCCGTCGCTGCGGCATAGACGAGCGTGATCGCGCCGGTGCCGCCGACCAGCCAGAACCACATTTCACTGCTGCCGAGCGCCGGGTAGAGGCGGGCAAGCAGGAAGACACCGGCCTTGACCATCGTCGCCGAGTGCAGATAGGCGGAGACCGGGGTTGGCGCCGCCATCGCGCTCGGCAGCCAGAAGTGGAAAGGAAACTGTGCCGACTTGGTGAACGCGCCGAGCAGAATCAGGATCAGCGTCGGCGCGTAGAGGGCGTGTGCGCGGATGCGCTCGCCGGCAGTCAGGATGACGGTCAGCTCGTAGCTGCCGGCGATGTGGCCGAGGAGCAGAATGCCGGCGAGCAGCGCCAGACCACCGCCACCGGTCACCGCCAGCGCCATGCGGGCACCGATCCGCGACTCATGCTTGTCGCTGCGGTAAGCGACGAGCAGGAACGACGACAGGCTGGTGAGCTCCCAGAAGATCAGCAGCAGGATCAGGTTCTCGGCAAGCACGACACCGAGCATCGCCGCCATGAACAGCAGCAGGATCGAATAGAAGCGGCCGAGCCGATCGCTTGCCGGCAGGTACCAGGCGGCATAGAGCACGACGAGCAGGCCGATGCTCAGGATCAGCAGGCAGAACAGCAGGCCGAGACCGTCGAGGCGCAGGCTGAGGTCGAGCCCGTAGGCGGGCAGCCAGGCCAGGCGGGCGACTTCGCGATGGCCGGCCAGAGTGGCCGGAGCCAGGGACAGCAGGAGGCCCAGGCACGCCGCCATCACTGTCGCCGCAGCTACGGCCGCGCTGGCTCGCCCGTAGCGCTGCAACAGCAGCGGCAGGGGAAAGGCAGCAAAGGCCGTCGCAGGGATGGCCGCAAGCAGCAGGTTCGAGTTCACAGGCACTTTGGCAAAAAGTGGGGGAGCGGGTTCGCAAGGGGTTCCGGAGGCACGATGATTGTTGCCAGAACCGATCAAGCCGCCATCACGAATCCACCATAGCCTAACGGTCATGATTTTCAGGATCGGGGGTACCTGGAAAATGTCATGGCCGTCAGCCAGTCTAGTCAAACCAGAAAGCGCCAGCAAGGTATTTCGCTGACAAGAAAGTACTGGCCCGGAGCGCAGCAAACTCCCAGCTTGGTTCACGGTCGACCCCGGCCGCACGACGCGTCCCCCCAGCAGTGTGATTCCAGATCGAGGTATCGACCAGGATCATGCCGACTGATTTTCACTTGTGCCGTGATTACCATGGCTTCAGAATAGCGACACGCCGCTAAGTTCAGTGGCGACAACAAAATTATCCATCGTATTGGAGGAGACAATGAAAAGAGAACCATCGATTGCCTGGCTGTTGACCATGCTGACAGCGGCACTCGCCGCGCCTGTGCATGCCGACGTGAACGTTGGGGTCACCGTGTCCGCTACCGGGCCGGCGGCTTCGCTGGGCATTCCAGAGAAAAACACCTTGACGTTGGTACCGACGACGATCGCCGGGCAGAAGATCAACTACATCATTCTCGACGATGCGTCGGATACCACTACGGCAGTCAAGAACACGCGCAAGCTGATTGCCGAGAACAAGGTCGACGTGATCATCGGCTCGACAACCACGCCGAATTCACTGGCCATGATCGACGTTGTCGCCGAGGCACAGACACCGATGATCAGCATGGCCGCGGGGACACGCATCATCGAGCCCATGGACGCCAAACGTGCCTGGGTGTTCAAGGTGCCGCAGAGCGACGCGCAGATGGCGACGGCGATTGTCGAGCACATGACCAACAACAATGTCAGGACAGTCGCTTATGTCGGGTTTGCCAATGCCTATGGCGAAGGCTGGTGGAACGAGTTCTCGAAGATTGCCGAGGTGCGCAAGATCCAGATCGTGGCCAACGAACGTTTCAATCCCACCGATACCTCGGTGACCGGTCAGGCGCTCAAGATCCTGGCCGCGAAGCCGGACGCGGTGCTGGTGGGCGGCTCCGGCACACCGGCTGCCTTGCCGCAGAAAGCGCTCAAGGAAAAGGGTTACAAGGGAATCATGTATCAGACCCACGGCGCGGCCAACGCGGACTTCCTGCGGGTGTGCGGCAAGGATTGCGACGGCACCTTCATGCCGACCGGTCCGGTACTGGTCGCGGCACAGTTGCCCAACAGCAACCCGATCAAGAAGGTGGCGCTGGAGTACGTCAACAAATATGAGGCAGCGTACGGCAAGGGATCGGTATCGGCTTTTGGCGCGTACGCCTGGGACGCCACGATGCTGCTCGGCAATGCCATTCCCGAAGCCCTGAAGAAAGGTCAGCCCGGAACGCCGGAGTTCCGAAAGGGGCTGCGCGACGCCATCGAAAACACGAAAAACCTGACCGTCACGCATGGTGTATTCAATATGAGTCCCCAGGATCACCTCGGCTTCGACCAGCGCGCACGGGTGATGGTCAAGATCGACGGTGGTGGCTGGAAACTTGTCCAGTAAGCGGGTTGCAAGCCGGCGGCCGGGTACGGCAACCGGTAGAGCTTGCTGGCCTTGCCGGCAAGCATTGGCCAAGTCCCGGCATGACGACGCCTGCTCGCCTGTTCCCAGGCAGCCAGACCTGCGGCTGCCGGGGGATCGACTGGAGCAGTGCTGATGGACATGCAAATTGCCTTGCTGCTTGGACAGGACGGCCTGACCAACGGCGCCATTTACGCGCTGCTGGCGCTGGCGCTGGTCCTGGTTTTTGCCGTGACGCGAGTGATCTTCATCCCGCAGGGAGAGTTTGTCGCCTTTGGCGCCCTGACCCTGGTCAGTCTGCAGGCCGGCAAGCTGCCCGGAACCCTCTGGCTGTTGCTGGCCCTGGGCACGCTGATCGCCTTGATCGATGGCGCTCTGGCGCTGCGCAACCGTCAGTTCAGGCGGGGCCTGTGGATTGTGTCGGTCTATTGCGTGCTGCCGCTGCTGCTCGCCGGTACCCTGTTCGCCATTCCCGCGGCCACCCTGCCATTACCGCTGCAAGTCGGTCTCGCGCTGATGCTGGTCGTACCGCTCGGGCCGATGATCTATCGCCTGGCTTACCAGCCGATTGCCGAAGCCTCGGTGCTGGTCCTGCTGATCGTTTCGGTGGCGGTGCACGTGACCTTGATGGGCATCGGACTGCTGTTCTTCGGAGCCGAAGGTTCGCGCACCCTGCCATTTTCCGATGTCAGTTTCTCGCTCGGCGATGCCCTCTTGCAGGGGCAGGCGGTTCTGGTCGTCGTGACCAGCGTGCTGCTGATCATGGCCTTGTATTTCTTTTTCGAGCGGACGATTTACGGCAAGGCGCTGCGCGCCACGGCGATGAACCGCACCGGCGCGCGCCTGATGGGTATTTCCGGAACCTTGGCCGGCATGCTGTCGTTCACCCTGGCGGCGACAATCGGCGCATTCTCCGGCATCCTGATTTCACCCATCACGACGATCTACTATGACTCGGGTTTCCTGATCGGCCTCAAGGGATTTGTCGGAGCGATCATCGGCGGTCTGGCAAGTTATCCGGTTGCCGCCGCCGGTGCCATCCTGGTCGGCCTGCTCGAATCATATTCGTCGTTCTGGGCCAGTGCTTTCAAAGAGGTCATCGTGTTCACGCTGATCATTCCGGTGCTGCTCTGGCGCTCGCTGAAAACGCACCATGTGGAGGAGGAATGAAACACGCTGCGCATACCACGACCGTCCTGCTGTTGTTCATTACCGCCCTGGCGCTGGCACCGCTACTGCTGCCCGAGTTCTACATCACGCTGCTCAACTACATCGGGCTTTACGCGATCGTTGCCCTCGGGCTGGTCCTGCTGACCGGCGTGGGCGGTCTGACTTCGTTTGGCCAGGCGGCGTTCGTCGGCCTGGGCGCCTATACTTCGGCTTACCTGACGACCGTGCACGGGGTCTCGCCATGGTTGACTCTGCCGGCCGGTCTGCTGGCCACCGCGCTCATCGCCCTGTCCATCGGTATCGTGACCTTGCGGCTATCCGGACACTTTCTACCGTTAGGGACGATCGCCTGGGGAATCAGCCTCTACTATCTGTTCGGTAACCTCGAAGCGCTTGGGGGTCACACCGGCATCAGCGGCATTCCATCTTTGCAAGTCCTTGACCTGGAAATCAAATCCGGGCGCGCGTTCTTCTATCTGATCTGGGTGGTCTTGCTGGTTTTCGTCCTTGCCACGCGCAACTTGCTCGACTCGCGCGAGGGGCGCGCCATCCGCGCCTTGCGCGGCGGCTCGCTGATGGCCGAAGCCATGGGGGTCAACACGCCGCGCGCGAAAATCGTCATCTTTACCATCGCCGCACTCTACGCCAGTGTTTCCGGCTGGCTCTATGCACACCTGCAACGCTTCGTCAATCCGACCCCTTTCTCGCTGACGCAAGGCATCGAATATCTGTTCATGGGAGTGGTCGGCGGCGTCGCGCATGTCTGGGGGGCGATCATCGGGGCAGGATTGATCACCATTCTCAAGCAATGGCTGCAGGACTGGTTGCCGAAACTGTTCGGTCAGAGCGGCAACTTTGAAGTCATCGTTTTCGGACTGCTGATGATTTTCGTGCTCCATCGCGCGCGTGACGGGGTGTGGCCGATCATCACCCGCTGGTGGCCGCAGCGACCGACGCAGGCCAGGGTGGTGGTCGAGGCTGCGCCGCTGGCGCGCCGCCCCATGCCGAAACCTGGCTCGTTGCTGCTCGAAATCAAGGATGCAACCAAGCGCTTTGGCGGTCTGGTCGCCAACGAAAGGGTGAGTTTCTCGGTCATGGCCGGCGAGGTGATGGCCTTGATCGGCCCGAACGGTGCCGGCAAGAGCACGATGTTCAATGGCATCTCCGGCGTTGACCCGCTGACTTCCGGCACCGTTATCTTTCGTGGCCAGCGCGTCGAATCCCTGCCGGCGCGCGACATCGCTCGCCTGGGCATGAGCCGGACCTTCCAGCATGTCCGCCTGCTGGCCGGAATGAGCGTCATCGAGAACGTCGCCATCGGTGCCCACTTGCGGGGAAACAAGAGCTTCATCGCGGCCGCTTGTCGTACCGATCGCAAAGAGGAAGCCCGCCTGCTGCGCGAAGCCGCTGCCCAGATCGAGCGCTGTGGTCTCGCCGAGCAAATGTACGAGGCCGCTGGCAGCCTGCCCCTCGGCAAGCAGCGCATCGTCGAGATTGCCAGGGCGTTGGCCGCAGATCCCTGTCTGCTGCTGCTCGACGAACCGGCTGCCGGACTCCGCTACATGGAAAAACAGGCGCTCGCGGACCTGCTGCGCCGCCTGCGTGATGAAGGTATCGGCATTCTGCTCGTCGAGCACGACATGGACTTCGTGATGGGACTGGCCGATCGCGTGCTGGTCATGGAGTTCGGACGCAAGCTTGCTGCCGGTCTGCCCGAAGAGATACAGCGGAATCCGGCAGTGGTCGAAGCCTATCTCGGAGGTGTCGAATGAGCGAACTGGCCGGTGCCGACGAAAGGATCGTCGTTCTCGAGGTTTCCAGCCTGTCGGTCAGCTACGGCAAGGTCGACGCGCTGCATGGGATTGCCCTCAAGGTACACCGCGGCGAGATCGTCACCGTCATTGGCCCGAACGGCGCCGGCAAGACGACCTTGCTTTGCGCCCTGATCGGTCTGTTACCGGTACGCGGGGATATCGTCTATCTTGGTGAACAACAGGATGGCGGACGCAGTGTCGAGAAACTCGTCCGCCAGGGGATGACGCTGGTCCCGGAGAAGCGCGAACTGTTTTCCGAGATGAGCGTCAAGGACAACCTCCTGCTCGGTGCTTTTGATCGTTACCGGGCCGGTCATCGCGACCAGCTCGAGACCATCGATCAGGTGTTCGAGATCTTTCCGCGGTTGCGGGAACGGCGTGCTCAGATGGCCGGCACGCTTTCCGGAGGCGAACGCCAGATGCTGGCCATGGGCCGCGCGCTGATGGCCAAACCCAGGCTGTTGCTGCTCGACGAACCCAGCCTTGGACTCGCCCCATTGGTCATCAAGGAGATCTTCCGAACGATCACTCAGCTCAAGAAGCTCGGCGTGGCGATTTTGCTCGTCGAGCAGAATGCGCGAGCGGCGCTGCAGGTAGCGGACTATGGTTACGTTCTGGAAACCGGGCGCCTGTCGCTGGAAGGGCCCAGTCGCGACCTGCTGACCGATCCCCGGGTCATCGAAAGCTATCTCGGACTGGGAGGCCGACACTAGGCGCGGCATCGAGCCGCCGCGTCAGCCGCTGGCTGGACAGGGGGTGTTCCGATTCCGGAGGGTGCTTGGGATGATGGCCTCGCCTCAACCCGGGTTGGCCGTCAGCCGCCGCAGACCGGTCACAAAGCGCGCCAGCGTCGGCGACAGTGCGCCGCGTGGCAGCATGACCTCGATCAGCCGGAATTTGCCCCGTGTCGCGTGTGCCGCGGCGAGTGCGCGCTTCAGTTCGCGCCGCGTGCTGACCCGAACGCCTTCGCCGCCCATGGCCGGAGCCATCTCGGCGAAGTGCCAGTCGTCGAGGTCGTTGAAGCCCGATTGCGGCTGGAAGGTCCGCAGCATCTCCCACGACTGGTTGTTGAAGACGATCACGATCGGATCGAAGCCGAAGCGCCGGCAGTTGCCGAGTTCCCAGCCGGTCATCTGGAAGGCGCCGTCGCCGACCAGGATCAGCGGGCGCTCGCCGGATGCCGCCTGCAGTCCGATGCCGGCCGGTACGCCGAAGCCCATGGTCGCGTAATAGCCGGGGGCAACGAGTTCGGTGTTGGCGATGTCCATCGCCGTGAACAGGCAGTCGCCGATGTCCGAGGCGATTGGCATGCGGCCCCTGTCGCGCATCAGGTCGTTGACCGCAGTGGCGATGTCGAGTGGCATCAATGGCGTGTCGTCGTCGGGCAGGTCGAAGGGGTAGTCCTGCTTCTTGACGTCGAAGTGCCGGTCGGAGGGCACGGTCCGTGCCAGCAGGGCGTCGACGAGAGACTCGAGACTGATCGCGTCGTAGGTATGGTAGCCCATCGCGACACGGCCATCGAGCGCCTGGATGGTCTTGCGCAGGTCGATCTTCTTGTCGGATACGCCGAAATTGGTGTCGGAAATGATGACCCCGAGCAGAAACAGTCCGTCGGAGGACTCGACGGCCTTGGTGACGTCTGGCGCCCCGGCAATGCCAAGGTAGGTGCCCATCAATGGCGCATTGGCTGCAGCCAGCAGGCCGCGCCCCATGAAACTGGTGACTACCGGCAGGGCAAGTCGGCGGGCAAGTTCGGCGGCCTTGGCCTCCAGGCCGAAACGCCGGACCTCGACGCCGACCATCAGGACCGGTGCCGTGGCGGCAGCCAGCCGGCCGAGGATTTCGTCGACACAGGCGGCGAGCGCATCGGGGTCGGGTCCGGCGGGTTCGATCGTTGGCGCCGTGGCGCAGGGTGCGCCCACCATGTCACGCGGCAGTTCGATGTAGACGGGTCGCGAATGCCGGCGGCAACTCGCCAGCACGCGCGCGATGTCGGCCGGTGCGCGGGCCGGGTCGTCGAGACGTACCTGGTCGCAGGTGATCTCGCGGTAGATCTGGAACTGCGAGTCGAGCGTCTTCGCCTGATGGTGGAGCAGCAGCCCGGAGCGCGCGTCGTTCTTGCCAGGGCCGCCGGAGAGGATGACCAGCGGCGACTTCTCGGCAAAGGCCGAGGCGACGGCATTGACCATGTTGAGCGCGCCCGCGCCATAGGTGACCGCGGCGACGCCGAGCGTGCCATGGTAGCGCGCCGACGCATCGGCCGCGAAACCGACGCCGGGTTCGTGCGAGAGCGTGTAGAGCGGCAGGATACCGCTTTCCTCGATGATGCGGAAATAGGGCAGGGCAAAATCGCCGGGGATTCCGAAGATTTCATGGGCGCCATGCGCCTTCAGGGCATGCAGCAGGGATTCGGTGATGTTCATGCGGACTCCTCGCAAAAGACCTGCAATGATCGGGTGTGGAACGCTCATCGTGGCGTTCTGTTCTGCAGGATGTAACCAGGCTTCTGAACCCCAGGTCGATGGACCGGCCGGATTCCGGCTTGCCCCCCGGAATGACTGAAAACCAATTTACCCTGTGGTTTTCTGCCAATACTGTACCGAGAAACGGCCGTTCATGGATAGAATCCCCGTTCCACCTTTCGGGAGGCTGTTCATGAATACCCTGCGCGTCTATGCAATCGACGGAATCGTGCCCGTGGTCGACCCGACGGCCTTCGTCCATCCGACCGCCGTCCTGATCGGCGATGTCATCGTCGGCCCGGGCTGCTATGTCGGCCCCTGCGCCAGCTTGCGCGGCGATTTCGGGCGGCTGATCCTCGAACGCGGCGCCAACCTCCAGGATACCTGTGTCATGCATGGCTTTCCCGGCACCGACACCGTCGTTGGCGAAGACGGCCACATCGGCCACGGTGCCGTGCTGCACGGTTGCCGTGTCGAAAGGAACGCGCTGGTCGGCATGAATGCAGTGATCATGGACAACGCCATCATCGGCGAATCCGCGATGGTTGCCGCCTGCGCCTTCGTCAAGGCCGGCGTCGAGATCCCGCCGCGCAGCCTCGCCGCCGGTATTCCGGCCCGGGTCATCCGCCTCCTCTCCGATGAGGAAAGGGCATGGAAGGTCGAAGGTACCCACACCTACCAGGACCTTGCCCGTCGCTGCCTGACCACGATGGTCGAATGCGAACCGCTTCGCGAAGCCGAGCCCGATCGCCCGCGCATCCACATGCCGGACGTGATCCCGCTGGTCGAACTGAAAAAGCGCTGATTTGATGATTCGTGAGCCCGGCCGGACCGGCCCCGGCCGTGTTCGCCACAGGCGTGCCGCCGGACCGGCTACGCGAAGCGTGCCGACAGACCGCCATCGACGACGAGTTCGGTGGCGGTGATGTACTTGGCTTCGTCGGAGGCCAGGAACAGCGTCGCATGGGCGGTATCCCAGGCGTCGCCCATGTGACCGAGCGGGCACTGGGCGTCGCGCGTGCGGATCAGGTTGGCGATATCGCCTTCCTCGCCATAGACGCGGGTGAGTGCGGCATGCACCAGCGGCGTATTCATCAGTCCGGGCAGGACGCAGTTGGCGCGGATGCCGTCGGGCGCGTGCCGAATGGCCATGGTGCGCGTCATCGCCACCATGGCTCCCTTGCTGGCAGCGTAGAAGCCGTAGTTGACACCGGCCCAGCCGAGCACGGCCACCGAGGCATTGTTGACGATCGCGCCGGCGTGCTGGCGGATCATCACCGGCAGCACGTGGTGACAGGTCAGGTAGACGCTCTTGAGGTTGATGCTCATCAGCCGGTCCCAGGCCGCCTCGTCCAGTTCCGCCGGACCGCCGACGACGGCGATGCCGACATTGTTGACCAGGATGTCGATGCGCCCGTAGGCGTCGAGTGCCGTCGCCACCAGGCGTTCGACGTCGGCGGCGCGAGCCACGTCGGCGACGACGGTGATGCCGATTCCCCCTTCATCGTCAATGATTTTTTGCGTCGCCGCGCCCGCTTCGGCATCGATGTCAGCGCCGACCACCCTGGCGCCCTCGCGGGCGAACAGCACCGACATCGCCTTGCCGTTGCCCCATCCCGGCCCGATCGAGCCACTGCCAGTGACGATGGCCACCTTGTCCTGCAGGCGTTTGCCCATGATCAGTCCTCTCCCTGATGAGTCCAGTGGCGCCGCAACGCGGTCTTGAGCACCTTGCCGTAGTGGTTCCTGGGCAGCGCCGCGACAAAAATGTAGTCTTTCGGCCGTTTGAAGCGGGCGATCGAGTCGAGGCACAGTCGATCGAGTTCGGCGATCGGCACCGATACGCTTGCCTGGCAAACGACGAAGGCGACCACTTCCTCGCCCCACTCGGCGCTGGGCCGGCCGACCACCGAGACCTCGGCCACCGCCGCGTGCCGCAGCAGCACTTCCTCGACTTCGCGCGGATAAATGTTGGTGCCGCCGCTGATGATCACGTCCTTGGAGCGGTCCTTCAGCGTCAGGAAGCCGTCGGCATCGAGGCTGCCGATGTCGCCGGTATGCAGCCAGCCGTTGCGCAGCGTCGTTGCCGTCGCTTGCGGGTTTCGCCAGTAGCCCTGCATCACGGTTTCGCCGCGCACGAGTACTTCGCCGGTGGCGTCGGCGGGCAAGGGCTGGTCGTCGGCATCGGCGATGACGACCTCGACGACGCTGTGCGCGACACCAACCGACGCGATTCGCTCGCGATAGCGCGGGTGGGCGCGGTCCGCCAGATGCCGGCGCGACAGCGCGGTGATCGTCATCGGGCTTTCGCCTTGCCCGTAGATCTGCACCAGGCGATCGCCAAGCACGTCGAGCGATCGCCGGATGTCTTCAAGATACATCGGTCCGCCTCCATAGACGATGGTCTTGATGCCGCTGCAGTCGGCACTTCGCTCGGCGACCTGGTCGACCAGACGGCGGACCATCGTGGGTGCGGCAAATAGCGACACCTGGCCGAAGCGCTGCGACAGCGAAACGATCTCATGCGCGTCGAAGCCGCCCGATTCGGGGACGACATGGCGTGCGCCGACCAGCACATGCGCGAAGTTGTACATGCCGGCGCCGTGCGACATCGGCGCCGCATAGAGGATGCTGTCGGATGGTGTGACCTGGTCCACGTCCGGGAAGTAGGCCAGGGTCATCGCCAGCAGGTTGCGCTGCGAGAGCATCACGCCTTTCGGCTGGCCGGTGGTTCCCGAGGTATAGAAAAGCCAGGCCAGATCGTCGGGAAGGCGCGGCACGACGGCAATCGGGTCGGTGCTGGTCAGTCGTCGGTAGGTCGCGGCGTCGACCGGAACGACGCGCAGGTCCGGATTTTTCTCGCGCCAGATTCGCTCGTCTTCGCCTGGGTCGTCAGCAACGAACAGCAACGCGGCCGCCGAATCGTCAACGATGAAGGCCACTTCGCGCGCGTGCAGCTTGTGGTTGATCGGCACGGCCACCAGGCCGGCATGCCAGATACCGTAGAGCAGTTCGAGGTACTGCGGACAATTGGCCATGAACAGCGCGACCCGGTCGCCAGTCTGCAAACCCATCAGACCGCGCAGACCGCCGGCGATCGTCGCTGCACGACGGAACAATTCACCGTACGAGCAAAGCTCGCGCGTGCCGAGCGCGATCGCCGGTTGCTCGGGAAGAACCCGAGCGGTGCGGGCGAGCAGATGCGCGAGATTCATCGCTGGAATAGCGAACCGAGCAGGCGCGCCGTCCTGCCGGAAGTCGGCTGTGCTCGGGACACGCCAGGCCCTGCGCTCAGCCCTGATCGGCGAGCAGGAAGTCCTGGACGATGCGTACCTGCGATTCTTCGAGGAACATCGGGGCATGGCCCACTGCCGGCACTTCGACGAGCTTTGCCCGCGGTCCGCGGGTCGTCATCTCGGCGGCGGTGTCGTGCAGCAGGATGTCCGATTGCGCACCGCGCAGGACCAGCGTCGGGCAGAGGATGGCGTCGTACATCGGCCAGAGGTTGATCTCCTTGGCCTCCAGGAAGGCCTTCTGGTAGGGCTGGGCGATCGCGCGGTCATAGTTCATCTCGAAGCCGCCATCAGGCTTGGCGCGCGTGCCGACGACGGTCATGAAGCGCCACTGCGCGTCAGTAAGGGCGCCGAACGGCGCACACACGACGCGCACATAGGCTTCTGCTTCGGCCAGATCGGCGAAATCCGGAGCCTTGCCGAGATATTCACCAATGCGCTGCAGGGCGTCGATACCGATCGTCGGCCCGACGTCGTTGAGCACCAGCCGGCTGATTGGCGAGCCCGGCAGGCTCGCAAGGAACATGCCGATCAGGCCGCCCATCGAACTTCCCAGCCAGTGTACCGAGTCGACCGCGAGGCGGGCGATCAGCGTCATCATGTCGTTGGCGTAAACCGGCACGCCGTAGTCATCGGCGAAGAATAACCGGTCGCTGCGGCCGCGCCCGACGACGTCCGGGCAGACGACCCGGTAGTCGTCTGCCAGGGCGTTGGCCAGGACGTCGAAATCGCGGCCGTTGCGGGTCAGGCCGTGCGCGCAGATCAGGACGCGTGGATTTGCCGGGTCGCCCCACTCGACGTAAGCCATGCGGTGCAGACCATGCGGCCCCAGGCAGCGTACCGAGCCTTCGCGCATCTCGTGCAAACGGCCGCTGGTCGCCTGGCCGGCTCGTGAGGTCACCACCAGTTCTTCGAATTCCTTGAGTATTGCCATGATTGAGCCCCGATGTCGTTCAGTGATTTGGATCGAAAAGAAAATGGTAACTCCCTGATCCCATGCCAGCTGGGCAGCATGTCAGCCCGAGGGTCGTGGCCGATACTGCCTGCGGCAGGGTCCGGAAATTCAATGATGCCATTGAGAGTATCCTCGCATCGGGCAAGCGAAGTCAATCGCCGCCTGCCGGCAGGCCGCATCTTCACCAGAAATTCCGCCCGCACAGAACCATTCAGGCCAGAACCTCGTGATCCGGCGCCGTGCGCGGCAAGGTCAAGGTGAACCTTGCCCTGTTCAGTTCGTGTGCCACGCCCGCCACCAGGTGGCCCAATGTCGCCAGCTTTTCCGACTGCAACAGTCGGGCTATCGCCTGGTTGACTGCACCAATGACTCGCATCCCCGATGCGGTTGGATTTTCCGTCTTCCCTTGACTATACTTTTAACGACATTGGCGTTGTTTTTCCTGACGGTCATGAAAGTCATGGGGCCGTTTTCCCCTTCCCCGCGAGGGGAGGGGAGTTCTTCGACAAAGTTCAGGGCAGGATTTGTAAGTCGCTGACACGACTTTCAGATTCAGATTAATTTCTCGTCCTCCGGATCGCGGTTCGGCCGGTGGGCATCGTCAAGAAAAGGGGAATGCTCATGACGCACAGGACTCACGTGGTAATTGATCGCACGCTCGACTCGGTACTGAAGCAATTTGCGATACCCACCATCTTCGCGTTGACCACGGGCATCGCGCCCGTCACGGCTTCGGCGCAGGGTGTCGAGCGCAGTGGCAAGGATGTGGTGGAGGAATCCTGCTTCACCTGCCACGGCAGTGGCGCGAATGGCGCGCCGAAGATCGGTGACAAGCAAGCTTGGGCAAAACGTGCATCCCAGGGCCTGACCGGGCTCACAAAAAATGCGCTTAACGGCATCCGGCAGATGCCGCCGCATGGCGGAAATATCAATCTCACGGATACCGAAATCGAGCGCGCGATTACCTATATGGTGAATCAATCAGGCGGCAACTGGACGGAGCCAGTCAGCAGGACGGCACGGGCATCCGAGCGTACCGGCGAGCAGATCGTGCTGGCACGGTGCGTCAAATGCCACCAGACGGGCGAGGGCGGCGCGCCAAGGATCGGCGATCGGGAAGCCTGGATACCGCGCGTCAAAGAGGGGCTCGATGTCGTCGTGCGGTCGGCGATCCAGGGGCATGGCGGCATGCCTGCCCGCGGCGGCCAGGCCGACCTGACCGACGCCGAAATACGCAGCGCGATCGTCTACATGTTCAACAAGGGTACCGTGCAAACAGGGGGCACTGCGGCGGCTGCGGCTGTGCCGGCGACGAAAGCCGATGGCATGCACAAGGTCATCGCGGGGACCGAAATCGATCTGGGCATTGTGTCCGCGGAATCGATACGCGCACGGCATCCGACTCCGGACTACGAGAGTTCGATGCATGGGGGTATCCCCAGCGGCAAGGCCTATTACCACTTGAACATCTCGTTGCGTAACAGCGATAACAAAGCCGTCATCAAGGATGCCGAAGTCGAGGCGCGCGTCGCCAATCCGGTCACCGGGGTCGAAACGAAGAAGCTCGAACTCATGGAGATCGGCAGTGCCATCAGTTACGGCAACTATTTCCGGATGCCGGAGAAGACCCCCTACACGATCATGGTGCAGGTTCGCAAGCAAGGCAGTTCGCAGGCGATCGAGGCCAAATTCGACTTCAAGCACGACTGACTGAACATTGTTGTTCCTGGTGGGAGCCCGCGCAAGCGAGGAGGTCCACCCAAATTCTCGGATGCATCGTTTTCCAGCGCTTCAGCGCCGCCAGGGCCACTTGCGCCTTGCATGCCGGTGTCTGGTTCCGCCTTTCCGGGGCCACCCGATCGTCAGCGGCATCGACATTCGGCACACGACTTGAGGCATGACACCGGCTGGTTTCGGATCTGCCGCTGATCGTCGTCGTCACAATCCCGCAATGATCGACCGATAGACTGTCGCAAGACCTTACTGTCCGGAGATTGAAAATGACGACCCATCGCACCCTGTGCAAGCTTTCTACCCTGGCCGCAGCCCTGTCCCTGAGCCTTTCCACGCTGGCTGCCGACATTACCGGCGCCGGCGCCACCTTCCCTTACGCCGTGTACACCAAATGGGCCGAGGCCTATCAGACGGCCACCAGGAACCGGGTGAACTATCAGGGCATCGGTTCTTCTGGCGGCGTCAAGCAGATCAAGGCCAGGACCGTAGACTTCGGCGGTACCGACGCCCCGCTGAGCGAATCCGATCTCGATGCTGCCGGCCTGGTACAGGTCCCGACCGTGATGGGCGGCGTGACCCTGGTGATCAATGTTCCCGGCGTTGAGTCCGGCAAACTGAAACTCGATGGCCCCACGGTTGCCGACCTCTTCCGGGGCGCCATCAGGCGGTGGAACGACCCGGCCATCGTCAACCTGAACCCCGGTCTCAAACTGCCCGATCTGGCGATTACCGTGGCTTTCCGTTCCGACGGATCGGGAACCACCTTCGTTTTTTCGAACTATCTGGCCCGGCAGTCGGCGTCATTCAAGAACGAGGTCGGTGCCGGCAACACGGTGAACTGGCCCGCCAACGGCGTTGGTGGCAAGGGCAACCCCGGCGTTGCGGCCAACGTGCAGAAGATTGCCGGCGCCATTGGCTACGTTGATATCGCCGATGCCACGAAGAACAAGATGAACTTCGTGGCCCTGAAGAACAAGTTCGGTCACTACATCGTGCCGACACAGGACGCCGTCGAGGCTGCGGCCGCCGGCGCCAACTTCAAAGTCAAGGGCATGGCTCCCGACTTGCTCGACCAGGCTCACAAGGATGCCTGGCCGATCACCAGTGCGACCTACATTCTTGCCTACGAGAAGGGGACCGATGCTGCCAAACAGAAAGGCGTGGTTGACTTCTTTGGCTGGGCCCTGAATAACGGCCAGAAGATGGCCGAGGATCTGGGTTTCGTGCCGCTCCCTGCGAGCGTGGTGAAGATGGTCGAAGCCGAGATGAAGAACATCAAATAAGGTTTGCGGGCGAAACCTGCCCGCAAACCGTTCCGGCGTTGACCTTTGGAAACCGCCTGTCCACGTGAGGAATGATCGCCATGAGCGCAGTGATGTCCACCAGCAGACCCGTCAGGTCCGATCTCCAGGCCAGACAGATCAGAAAGTTCAAGCTGCAGGACACGCTCTTTCATCAATTGACCCTGCTGTTCGCCCTGCTTGTCCTGGCCGCGCTCACGGGCATATTGATCGCCCTGGCGGTTGAAGCGCTACCGGCGTTCAGGGAATTTGGTGCGGCTTTCCTGTGGACCCCTGTCTGGAATGTCCCGGAAGCGCAGTTCGGCGCGCTTAGCGCCATCTACGGCACCGTCGTGACCTCGGCCATTGCACTGCTCATCGCCGTGCCGGTCAGTTTCGGCATTGCCCTGTTCCTCACCGAAACCTGCCCGGTCTGGTTGCGCCGCCCGCTGGGTACCGCCATCGAACTGCTGGCCGGTGTACCTTCGATCATCTATGGCATCTGGGGGTTGTTCGTGTTTGCGCCGCTATTCGCCAGACACGTGCAACCGTATCTGCAAACGGTCTTCGGCGACCTGCCGGTGATCGGCGGCTGGTTTGCCGGCCCACCGATTGGTGTCGGTATTCTCACCGCCGCCATCGTGTTGTCGCTGATGGTGATTCCCTTCGTGGCCTCGGTGATGCGTGACGTCTTCGAAACCGTGCCGGCACAACTCAAGGAATCGGCGTATGGTCTCGGCTGCACTACCTGGGAAGTCGTCACCGGCGTGGTCTTGCCCTACACCCGCGTCGGCGTCATTGGCGGCATCATGCTGGGCCTGGGCCGCGCACTCGGAGAAACCATGGCCGTCACCTTCGTGATCGGCAACGCCAACCGCATCGTCGGCAGCCTGTTCGCACCAGGAACCTCAATCGCCTCGACGCTGGCCAATGAATTCGGTGAGGCCGATCCCGGCCTGCATATTTCTGCCTTGTTCGCCCTCGGCCTGGTCCTTTTCGTCATCACTTTCGTGGTGCTGGCGATTTCCCGCTGGTTGATCCAACGCGGCCTTGCCAGGCAAGGCAAATGAGAAGGGGGAGGCCTGTCATGAATCGCTATTCTCGCCGGATCCTGACCAACCGCATCGGTATTGGCCTGTCGATGCTGGCGATGGCCTTCGGTTTGCTCGCGCTGCTGTGGATTCTCTGGACCCTGTTCTATAACGGCTTCGCGGCGCTGAGCTGGGATTTGTTCGCCCAGGACACGCCGGCACCGGGCAGTGAAGGCGGCGGACTGCGCAATGCCATCGTCGGCAGCCTGTTGATCGTTGGCGCCACCGCTCTGGTTTCGACGCCGGTCGGAATTTTCGCCGGCATCTACCTGGCCGAATTTGGCGGCAAATCCCGATTTGCCGCCGCGACCCGTTTCGTCACCGACATCATGCTGTCGGCCCCTTCGATCGTCGTCGGACTGTTCGTCTATGCCCTGGCGGTGGAGACCCTGGGCGGTTTCTCCGGCTGGGCAGGGTCGCTGGCCTTGTCGCTGATCGCCATTCCGGTGGTGGTGCGAACAACCGAGAACATGCTGCTGCTGGTGCCCGGCAGCCTGCGCGAGGCGGCTTTCGCGGTCGGCGCGCCGCACTGGCAGGTGTCCTTGAAAGTCACCCTGCGTGCGGTCAAGGCGGGTGTGCTGACCGGCATCCTGCTGGCCATCGCCCGGGTCACCGGAGAAACCGCGCCGCTCTTGTTTACCGCGCTGAACAACCAGTTCTACAGTACCGACATGTCGCAACCAATGGGCAACCTGCCGGTGGTGATCTTCCAGTTCGCGATGAGCCCGTACGACAACTGGGTGAACCTGGCGTGGGGCGGTGCGCTGCTGATTGCCCTGATGGTGCTCGCGATCAACATCGTCGCACGCGTCCTGTTCCGCAGAAAATCCTCAGACTAGACCCGGAGTCTCCCATGTCCGCCCATCAACAAGCTGTCGACGGCGAAGCCATTCTGGCAGTCCGCGACCTGAGTTTCTATTACGGTGACTTCCGGGGTCTCAACAAGGTTTCCCTGGACATCGCGCAAAACAAGGTGACGGCGTTCATCGGCCCTTCCGGTTGCGGCAAGTCCACCCTGCTGAGGACCTTCAACCGCATGTACGATCTCTATCCGGGCCAGCGCGCGGAAGGGCAGATCATCTTCCATGGCCGGAACCTGCTTGACAGGAAACAGGATGTCAATCTGCTGCGTGCCAGGATTGGCATGGTCTTCCAGAAGCCGACGCCGTTTCCGATGACCATCTACGAAAACATCGCTTTCGGTGTGCGGCTCTACGAACCCCTGGCAAAGTCAGGTATGGACGAGCGCGTCGAATGGGCGCTGCGCAAGGCGGCATTGTGGGAAGAAACCCGGAACAAGCTGCAGCAGAGCGGGCTGTCGCTGTCGGGTGGCCAGCAGCAGCGCTTGTGTATCGCGCGCACGATCGCGGTCAAACCCGATGTGGTGCTGCTGGATGAACCCACATCCGCACTGGATCCGCTGTCCACCGCCAAGATCGAGGAGTTGATCAACGAACTCAAGTCCGATTACTCGATTGCGATCGTCACCCACAACATGCAACAGGCGGCGCGCATCTCCGATTACACGGCATTCATGTATCTCGGCGAATTGATCGAATTTGGCAATACCCGGGAACTGTTCGTCAAGCCGAAAAAGCAGCAGACCGAGGACTACATTACCGGGCGCTTCGGCTGATGCCATGCCGCTCGTCAGACCTGCCGTCATCCTGCGGTCACATCGCTCCCGTATCCTGCAGGCGTGATTCCCTTTTCAAAATATGAGGCCAGCCCCATGAGCAGTCATCTCAGCAAGCAGTTCGATCTTGAACTTGAAGGTGTCCGTACCCGCGTCCTGCAGATGGGTGGTCTGGTCGAGAGGCAGTTGATGGCGGCGATCGACGCCTTCAACACCGGCAATATCGAGGCCATGCAGGAAGTCGTCCGGACGGACGCTGAAGTGGATGCTTACGAAGTCGGCATCGATGAGGACTGTACACTGCTCATCGCACGCCGGCAACCCGCGGCTTGCGACCTGCGGTTGGTGATGGCCATCTCGCGGATTGTCACCGACCTCGAGCGCAGCGGCGACAAGGCGGCCAAGATCGCCAACAAGTCGCGCAAGCTGCATCGGGTCAGCGGGCAGCGCATCCCGCGACTGTCCGATCTCCATCATTGCGGCAGTCTGGTCGCTGCAATGCTTCAGGGCGCACTTGACTCGCTGGCCCGCATGGATGTCGACGCGGCCCGCCAGGTGATCAGGGCAGACAAGGAGATCGATGCCGCTTTCAATTCGATCCTGCGGCAACTGGTCACTTACATGATGGAAGACCCGCGCACGATCAGCGAGGCGCTCGACATCATCTGGATCGCCAAGGCCATTGAACGGGTGGGTGATCACGCGACCAATATCGCCGAAAACGTCATCTACACCGTCAGCGGCATCGATGTTCGGCATACCGGCAGCGCCGCCAGGAAAGCGGAGAAGGCATGAACACCTCGGTTTCCAGTCTGCCACGGGTGCTTGTCGTCGAGGACGACCGAGGCATCCAGGAGCTTCTGCGCTTCACGCTCGTCTGCGGCAGCTACCAGCCAGTCTGTGCCGACACCGCCGAAGAGGCCGAAACGCTGCTGCGTGAAACGCTGCCCGACATCGCGCTGATCGACTGGATGCTGCCCGGCAAGTCCGGGCTGGCGCTGATCGGCAAGCTTCGCAACGAACGGCGAACACGCAGCATGCCGATCATCCTGTTGACCGCGCGTGGCGAGGAGGCGGATCGTGTTGCCGGGCTCGAAGGCGGCGCCGACGACTACATCGTCAAGCCCTTCAGTACCAAGGAACTGTTGGCGCGCGTGCAGGCGGTACTGCGCCGCTGCGCTCCCGAGTTTGCCAAGGGCACGCTGAGTGCTGGCCCGATCGAGCTGGACACCGTCAGCCACGAAGCGCGCGTGCTCGGCCGGCGGATCACCCTGACCCCGACCGAATTCCGGCTGCTGCGTTTCCTGATGGCCAATGCCGGACGCGTCTACACGCGCCAGCAACTGCTCGACCATGTCTGGGGTGATCACGTCTATATCGAAGACCGCACCGTCGACATCCACATCCGGCGCTTGCGCGTCGCCCTCGGGCCAGCCGCCGAGCAGATGGTCGAGACCGTGCGGGGGACCGGTTACAAACTCGGCGCACTGCCGGCCGCATGAGTGCTGCCGTACCGGGGTTCGCGAAGATCCTGCTGAGCGGTGTGCTGCCGATCGTTGCGCCGGCGCTGCTGCTCGGGTTGGTCCATGGCGCAGCCTGGGGCTGGGCGGCCGCAGCGCTTGGCTGGCTGCTGATCGTTCTGATGCAGACCCGGCGGCTGACGGTCCTGGCAGCGTGGCTCGATGCCCCGGATCGTGCCGGAAGAGTGCCTGACGCCGGTGGTGCCTGGGGCGAAGTCTTCACCAGGCTGTCGCGCAGGTTGCATCATGATGCCCGCCGGGTCGAGGAGATCGAGGCCGAACTGCAGTCGTTCCGGGAGGCCATGGACGCCGTTCCGGACGGTCTCGTGATCCTCGACGCCAGTCACCAGATCCAGTGGAGCAATCGCGCTGCCGGCGAACACCTGAGCATCCGCCTGCCGCGCGATGACGGAGCGATCATCGAACAACTGGTGCGCCTTCCAGGTTTTGCCGATTACCTCGGCAACCCCGACGGGCAGGCCCCCTTCATCCTCCGGTCGAAGGCTGCACGCAGCCGCGTCTATGCCATCCGGGCCGTCCCTCTGGGGAAGCACAAGCAGTTGCTGGTCAGTCTCGATGTGACCGATGCCCACCGCGTCGAGGCGATGCGCAGCACCTTCGTGGCCAATGTGTCGCACGAGCTGCGTACGCCCCTGACCGTGGTCAGTGGTTTTCTGGAACATTTCACCGACGGTGGCGCGATGAGTGCCGAGCAGCGGCTGTACTTTGCGCGCATCATGAGCGACCAGACAAGACGTATGCTGAGCCTGGTCGACGATCTTCTGACCTTGTCGAGGCTGGAAGCGGAAGACGCACCGGCGAGCGAGGAGGAAGTCGAAATGGGCCCACTGCTGGCGCAGTTGCTGTCCGAAGCGCAAAGCCTCAGCGAAGGCCGGCATGGTATTCAGGTCTTTTGTCATGGTCCGGCCCTGCGGGGAAACCGCAAGGAGTTGCACAGCGCTTTCGGCAATCTGGTATCCAACGCCATTCGCTACACGCCGGCCGGCGGCGAGATTCGCATCGAATGGGGCACCCGCGATCGGCTCGGCGTCTTTTCCGTGCATGACTCCGGCGTCGGCATTCCCGCTGAGCATCTGCCTCGCCTGACCGAACGCTTCTACCGCGTCGACCGTGGTCGCTCGCGCGATACCGGCGGCACCGGTCTCGGTCTGGCCATCGTCAAGCACATCCTGCTACGCCATCAGGCAGCCCTGCTGATCGAGTCGCGGGTCGGCGAGGGCAGCACTTTCCGCGCCGAGTTTCCGGCCTGGCGTTTGCCGCCGCTGGCCTGACGGTGACGACTTTTCCAGGCTCCCCGATCATGAAAGTCATGGCCGTTTCCCGCTTCCCAAGCTGATTCCTTTCCTTGCTCTGGTGAGTCGGTTTGGCTAGACTTACATATGAGGCCTTGGGCAAGCTCGTGACCCCCTTGGCACCGACCCGGTGCCGCTCCCGATGCGATCGAAACCGAACCGGCCAGCTACGATTGCTGAAGAATTCAACCAGGCGCCTGCCCGAAAGGGACACGACGATGACACGCCGCCACGCATTTCTGATGATCGCTGCGACTGCCCTCATGTCGACCGCAAACCACGCATGGTCCGCGAGCCCTTGGGCCATTGCCTGCGGCGATGGTCGCGTCGATCAGATTCTCGACAACTTCGATGCAACTTGGGATACCTGCTGCACCGCGCACGCGTCGATTCCGATGCCGACGCAGCGCACGGTGGCTGGCTGCAGTGGCAACGCGCTGGCGCTGAGTTACGACCTGCGCAACGTTGCCCCCGTCGGCGGCGCGAGCTGGGTCGTCGTGCAGCGCTCCTTCGCCGCCGCGAAGGATTTGCGTGGCTACACGCATGTGCGGCTGGCGCTGAAGGGCTCGAACGTCGACAACCACGACAACGTCGAAGTCAAGCTCAAAGCGGCCAACGGGCTTTTCACCGCGCGGCTGGTCAGTGTGACCGACCTTCCTGAGTGGCGTGCCTTGTATATCGACCTGCGCGAATTCACCGGCAACGGTGCCCCCGATCTCAGCAGCGTGAGTGGACTCGAGCTCGCGCTGGTACGCGCCGAGGACAACGAGGTGTGGAACATCCCAGGGGTCGGCGGCAAGGCCGATCCGCACGCGGCGACGATGTACTTCGACGAGTTTGCAGTTGTAAACCTGAGGCCCGGCGGCCCACGGCGCGAAGTGCAAGCTACGTTCGAGCCGGTGGCGCCCGTACCCGCGATTCGCCAAGCGGCAGCGCGCGCGCTGGTCGAGCGCGTCGTCCCATCCGGGCCGGGCGCCGGCCTGGTTCCGGCCTGGTTCACCGAGCCGACGCCCAATTTCAACATCTACGCGCAGGCCGAAGCGCTGCTTGTCTTTTTGCACGAACACTCGCTGACTGGCGACGCAACCTACCGCGACGCTGCGCAGCGCTTGGGGGCGCGGCTGATCGCGCTGCAGATCGCGCCCGATGCTGCCCAATCCGGGGCCTGGTTCACCGCGCATAGCCCGCAATCGGGTGTGCTTGCACCGCCGCAACGGACAACGCAGGCAGTGCCGTGCAACGGCAATGAGCGCGATATCCGCGATGTCGACGCCTGCCAGTGGATCGGCAACACTGGCTGGGCGCTGATTGCGCTGGCCAGGCTGCGACACAGTGGCCTGTACGAAAACGATCCGGCGCTGGCCGCCGCTATCGAGCGCGGCGCATCGTGGATCGTCGCGCAGATCGGCCGCACCGGCGGTTATGACGACATCACTTCGTTGGGCATCGAAGGCAATGTGTCGGCCTATTTCGGGCTGCTGGCGGCTGGGCGTGCGAGCGATGCCGAGCGACTGGGCCGCGGCATTTTCGCGCGCGGGTGGGATCCGATTCAGCACCGAATGAAGACCGGCGCGCGCGCCGAAGACGCGGCCACTGCGCTGGACGTGGCGGGCAGTTGGGGCGTGACGTTCCTGCGCGCGGTCGGCCGCAACGCCGAGGCGCTTGAATCGGCCGGGTTCACCTATTCGACGATGCGTGTGAACTCGTTCGATGGAACGCGTCGTGGCTTCGGTGACATTGCCGGGCCTTTCACCCCGGCGGTCGAATTCATCGGGCAAGCCGCCGCCGCGGGCATTCGCGATGCCAACCTCGTCATGCAGGAGGTGGCCGCGATGCAGATCCCTGCCGGCCGCGCATACGCTGGTGCATTTCCCGGCGCGGCCGACGCCTGGTACGGCGGATCGCTGCCCCCGTGGAACACGACGATGCCAGGCGTTTCGCCCACCGCGTGGGTGCACTTCGCGCACAGCGGTGACCCGTTGCTCGCGCTGCTGCAGCCGCGGGTAGGGGTTTCGCTCAACCAACGTCGTTTCCAACCCGGCGACGTGCTGACCCTGAACGCTCGGCTCTTGCCCGGGACGGCGGAAACGACGGTGGACGTGTACCTGGCGCTGCAGCTACCCGGCTGCACGACGTCGGCGTGCGCTCTGTTCTGGCAACCGAACAACAGCTTCACCCCAAGCCCGCTGCCGGTGCTGAAAAGCTGGGTCGTCGAGCGCTACGAAGCGCCGGTCTTCACCTATCGGTTCACGGGCAGCGAGCCGCCCGGACGGTACACATGGCTTGCCGCTTTCGTGAAACCCGGAACCGGCGAGGTGATTGGTTCGATTTCGCAGCCGTCGTTCGAATTCGGGCGTTGACGGAAGGGAAGGATAAGAAATCCAACGGTGCCAACGAGAGTATAGGAGCCGTCATCAAATTTACCGTGGGCAACGACCAGCGGCTGCATGGCCGGCAGGACGTTCATGCCGGCAGCCGGCACACCAGCATGTTGTTGGCAAAGGGCTTGCCCTCGTTCATCGGCAGCGTTTCGACGCAAAAGCCGAGCGCGTCGAGGAGTTCGGACCATTGCGCAAGCGTGCGCCCGTAGAGCTTCGCCAGGCGGTGGCCGCGGCAGAAGGTGACCGCGTGATCGACCCAGTTGCAGAGGTGGTAGGGAAGGCCGGCGCCGGCATCGCCGACGCGCGTGACGAACAGCCCGCCTGGTGGCAGTGCTGCCCGAATCCGCGTCAGGACGTCTTCCTGACGCGCGTGGTCGATGTAATGCAGCGCGTCGAGGATGGTGACGACCTCCGCATGGCCGAAATCGACTGCGCACATGTCGCCTTGCCGGATGTCGACGATCGGGTGTTGCTGGCCGAAGGCGCGCCGGGCGCGTTCGACATCCCTGGCCATCAGCTCATAGCCGCGCAGGCGCAGCGGCTTCGGGGCGGCCGCCCAGTCGCTCGGCCAGTGACCTTTCTCGTAGCGTGCGCGCGCCGCCAGCAGCCACGAAAACAGGCTGCCCTGGCCGCAACCGAGGTCGAGAAAGCACCCTTCGGCGGGAAAGATGCCGCGCCTGAGAAGTTCGCGGAAGATGCAGTCGCCGGACAGCTTGCCGCGCGCATAGTAGTAGGCGAAATGTCCGCTGGCACGGAAGGGGCGGCTGGCGTCTTCGAGCAGTGCGGACAGGAAGGGTTCGTTCATGCCAGAGCATTCGTCAGGGTGACGGGGTTGAGGCGATTCTCCGCGATGGCCTGCAGCAGCCGGGGCAGCACGGCGACGATCAGCGCTTCGCCGGTGGGTGTGCGCGCGGCGTGGCCGTCGTGCAGCAGCAGGATGTCGCCGGCGCCGAGATGGCGGGTCAGCCGCTGGAAGACGCGCTGCGGATCTCCCTCGCGGGTGTCGAAGGCGCGGCGTGTCCATGCCGCGAGTTGCAGATTGAGACGCGCCAGCACCGGGTCGAGTAGCGGGCTGCGCAGTCCCGCCGTCGGCCGGAAGAAGCGCGGCGCCTGACCGGTGATGTCGGACAGCGTGCTCTGTGCGGCCGCGATGTCGGCGTGCATGCGGCGCATGCCGAAGGCGGCGAAGGCGGATGAATGCGAGTCGCCGTGGTTCTCGACGCGGTGGCCGCGGC
>NZ_JDSS02000016.1:75766-77281 GCF_000584955.1 Candidatus Accumulibacter vicinus | reverse complement strand
TCAGCGGGCGCGGCTGCCGATGCAGAAGAAACTCGCCGGCGCGCCAGCGATGTCGAGAAGGTCGAGGACGCGCGGCGTGACTTCCGGGTCGGGGCCATCGTCGATGGTCAGGGCGATTTCCCGGCGTGCGCTGGCCGCGGCCGGCAGGCGTGTCAGGTTGGCGCCGAGCAGGGTGCTGCGCGGCAGCAGGCCGGCCGTCGTCAGGATCAGGTGGTTGGCGGCCAGTGCCCCGAGCGCCCACGGCCAGTGGCCCGGCATTGCCAGGACGCCGAGCGCTGCTGCCCCGTGCAGGGCGAACGAGGCATGGATGGCCGGCGAGGGATTCCAGGGTCTTGGCATGGCTTCACGTCGGCAGGAGTCGCCGGTCGAGAAAATGTTCCCACAGGAGCAGCCAGACAGGCCACGTGTGACCACCGGGGACGACCTGGCTCGCGGTCGCCGGGAAGCAGCCGGCGATTTCCCGCAGGCCCGCGGCGAAGCGGTCTTCGGCCCCATAGCCGACGAAGACCGGGAAGTCGGCTGGCGGTTTCTGCAGCCACTGCCAGACGCGGAATTCGCAGTCGGCGAGTTGGTCGGCAGAGGGTTGCCAGTGGGCCAGTCCGCCAGCATCGGCGATGGCGTCGGTGGTGAGCCGGCTGCCCGGGTAGGGGGCGAGCAGACAAAGGCCATCGACGCTGCCCGGCGAATCGGCCTGCTGACACAGCGCCAGCAGGCCGCCGAGCGAGATGCCGCCCAGCCAGAGGTTCCGGCAACCTTGCGCGCGCGCCGGCGACAGGATTTCTTTCTGCAGTGCGGGCAGTGCCTCGCCGCTGGAAATCATTGCCAGGTCGAGGTCTACCGCCAGGAGGTCGAGCGGCAGGCGGCGGCGCGTGATGGCGCTGAAGAAACCGGCGCTGACGAAGTCCGCCGCGTTCATGTACGCGCCCGGCAGCAGCACCAGCCGCGTCGGTGCACCAGTGATCCGGCCGAGGGTTCGCAGAGGTGCGCTCATGCCTGCGGCGCCGGCTGGATGAAGCAGGCCGAGAGGAGCAGTGCCAGGACCGCGCCCGGGCCGACGGTGATGCCCAGCGCCTGCAGGACGGGCACCGGCGAAGTCGCCAGCGTGCCGAAGCCGATTGCGGTCGTCAGGCAGGCGATGAGCATCGAGGCGACCGTCCGCGGTTCGCCAGCCAGTCGGCCGCCGAGGCGGTCGAAAAAGAGGGCGTAGTTGGAACCGACGGCGACGATCAGCAGCAGGCCGACCAGATGCAGCAGTTGCAGGCGGACGCCGGCCAGATTGAGGGTGGCGGTGACCAGCAGGACCGTCAGCAGCAGTGGCACGATCACCCGCAGCACGCGGCGGGGCGAACGCAGGGTTGCGCCGAGCAGGCCAACGATGGCGACGAACCCCCCCAGCGAGAGGAGCCGTGCTTCGTCGAGGTAGTGCGCATACAGGTTGTCTACTTCGGTCTTCATGTCGATCAGCAGCGCACCGGAACCCGTCAGGGTCGCGCGCAAGGCCTCGGCGTCGAGCGC
>NZ_JDSS02000016.1:71478-75397 GCF_000584955.1 Candidatus Accumulibacter vicinus | reverse complement strand
CAACGGCAGGAGGACGCTCCAGCCGTTGCGCCGCGGCAGCAGCAGGGCGTCCACGGCGAGCGCCAGACTGGTGCCGTGCAGCGCTTCCGGGCCGATGATCGGCGCCACGCGCGCGGCGTCGATGTCGCGCAGGAAGGGTTCGAGCTTGCTGGCGGCGAGCGGCGAATCGGCGAGTGCCAGCGGCAGACGCTCGCGCAGTTGCGCCGCTGACGGCAGGCTGGCGCGCCGCGCGAGCTGGGTTGCCGCACTGGGCAGGAAGCGGACCGGCGAATCGTAGCCGCCGATGACGCCGGCTGCGAGCAGCCGGTCGAGCAGGACGCCCGTACGTTCGGCGGCCTGCAGGGCCTGTTCGCGGTCGGCAGCGCTGACCACGACCAGCAGGCGGGCGTCGGGTGCGCCAAGGTCGGCGCGCAGCGCGCGGTCGGTGGCCAGGTCTTCGGTGCTGGCAGTGCTCAGGGCCGCGAGTTCCTGATTCCACAAGGGGTCAGGGTTGGCCATCAGACTGGCGGCGGCGAGCGTGGCGAGAACGATCAGCGGCCAGCGCAGCCGCGGCAGCCAGGCGGCGAGTCGTGCACACGCCTGGCCGAGCGCGCTCAGGTCGCGTGGCTCGACGCCGGCCGGGAGCAGTGGCGGCAGGACGAAACGCGTGACGGCGGCGGCGGTGAGCAGGCCGCTCAGCGAATACAGGCCGAGCTGGGCCAGCCCGGGAAAGCCGGACAGGAGGAGAACCGCGAAGCCGCAGACCGAGGTCAGTACGCCGAGACGGATCGTCGGCCAGAAGCGGGCGCGCCAGGTCGTGGTGTCGCCACGTTCGGTCTGGACGAAATAGTAGATCGAGTAATCGACCGCCTCGCCGATAAGCGCCGAACCAAAACCGACGGTGATCCCGAAAACCGTGCCGAAGGCAAGGCTGACGGCGACCATGCCGGCCAGCGCGCCGCTGACCACCGGCAACAAGCCGAGGCTCATCAGCCTGAACGAGCGGTAGACGAAAAACAGCAGGCCGGCGATGGCCAGCATGCTGATCAGCGACAGCCTGGCCACTTCCGCCTGGATGGTCGCCCGGGCATGCACGGCAAACACCGCCGGGCCGGCAATCTGCAGGTGGGCGGCCGGCACCCCGGCGGCTGCGCGGGCGGCTGCGAACTGCACGCGCAAGACATCGAGCGCCTGGGCCTGTGCGTCGGTGTCTGAGCCAAGGGCGGCGGTCTGCGCGAGCAGCACTGCCCGTTCGCCGTCGCGCGACGACCAGACGCCGGCGCGGCTGGCCGGCTGGGCGCCGGCATCGAGTCCGAAAAGCAGGCCGATCAGTTCGCCGGTCGGGTCCTGCGGCAGCAGCCGTTTGACCAGCAGGCCAGCGGGCGAAGACAGGAGGTCGATGCTCTCGGCGATCGCCGCGCGCAGGCCAGCGACCGAAAAACGTTCCGGCGTCACCGCCGGGCTGAGCAGGTAGCGATGGCGGAACAAAAACTCGCGGTCAGCGTCGTGACTGCGTGCTTCGCCATTGCGTACGGCGATGAACTCGGGCTGGCTGGCGAGCCGCGCACGCAGTTCGCGGGACAGCGCTGCCCGCTGCCCGGCATCGCCGCCGCTGATGCCCAGCATCAACAGTCGCGTGACTGCACCCTCCCTGAGCTGGTCGACGAGAACCTGCTGGCTGGCGCTGGGGTGTGCCGGCAGGAAGAACGACATGTCGGCCGAGAAGCGGCTGTGCCAGACGATCGCCGCGCCGGCGAGCATCGCCACCGACCAGAGAACGAAGGTACGGAGGGCGGGGACGGTCACTGCTCGGGGAGGTGCTCGATGCTGATCACCGCACGGTCACCGTCGGCCTGCAGATACTCGATGCTGTGGATGCGGTTGCGTTGGCCGGCGATACTGATCTTCTGAACGATGGCGGCAATTGCCTGGTCGCTTGGCAGCAGGGTGAGTGTCCAGCGCTCGCGGTTGCCGGCAAGGTGGAGCGCATAGTTCCTTTCGAGCGCCTGGCGGTTGCCGGTGAGCGCCCCGCGGATGCTGTCGACGAAGGCCCGGGCCTCCGGCTGGGCAGTCAGATCGATGCTCAGTTTCTGCTGGCCGCGCTCGATGGTGAGCCGGTCCTTGTCGAGCAGCAGCGTTTCCGGACGCGGCGTCAGTTGTCGCTTTTCTAGCCGGTCGGGCGTCGTGAAGCGCATTTCGCCACTCGCCACGACCGGCCGGTCGAGCAGCGCGAGGTATTTGGTCTCGACGAAGCGCGCCTTGCCGCTGCGCGTCCGGGCAAGCTCGTCCATCAGTTGCGCCAGATCCCAGGCGGCCAGCACAGGGGGGGTCAGCGCCGTCAGCAACAGGGCGGCGAGCAGTCGCTTCACCGCGCCTTCCGCCAGAAGTCGAAGAAGTTGAACCAGTTGTAGGGAGCCTGGCGGCAATAGTGCTCGAGGCGGGTGACGTAGCGGGCTTGCGCCGCGCGCATCGCCGCCTCTCTGTCGGGCGCCGCCACCTGCGAAAAATCGGCCAGCATTTCGAAGTGGATGCGGTAGCGGTTGCCGCCCAGATACAGCCCGGTCATGAAGAACACCGGCCGGCGCAGCATCGCTGCCATGCGGAACGGTCCGGTCGGAAAGGCCGCCGGCTGGCCGAAGAAGTCGTGTTCCTGGGTGGCCTCGTCGACCAGCGCGCGGTCGGCCAGCATGCCGACCAGATAACCCTTGTCGAGCTTGTCGCGTGCTTCGAGCATCGATTCCAAGCGGCCGAGGGGGATGATGTCCTGACCCGCCGCCGGATTGATCGCTGCCAGCGTGGCGTTGATCTTGCGGGCATTCTTTTCGTACATCAGCATCGCCACCTTGAGGCCGGCGCGACCGCGGGCGACCGCGCGCAGAACTTCGAAGCTGCCCAGATGGGCGCCGATCAGCAGTGCGCCCGGCTGCCTCGCCAGCGCCGCATGCAGGGCTTTGCTGCCATGCACCTCGATGTCGAACAGGTCGAAGCGGTCATTGAGCAGGTAGACCCGATCGTGGATCGTGCTCGCGAAGGTGAGGACGTGGCGGTAGCCGTCAGACCACTCGGCCCAACGTCCGAGTGATCGGCCAAGATAGTTTCGACTGGCGCGCCGTGCCTGTGGCGAAAAGAACAGGAAATACAGCACGATCCCGTAGAGCACCAGGCGGCCAACGCGCCGGCCGAAGGTCAGGGAAATCCAGACCATCAGCCGCAGGATCGCGAGATTGCTGCGCTCCCGCTGGTGCAGCCAGGCGGCGGCGTGCTGTCCGCTGCTCATCGGCCCGGTTTCAGGTGGCCGGCAGCCACTTCGCGTCCGTCGGCGAGGACGGAGAAGGCGATGCTCGCGTCCGGTCTTTCATGCAACTGGAAAGTCAGCGCCTGGCCTGGGCCGACGGGGCTGAAGAATTTGGTCTGGGCGATCTCCCAGGCGACGGCCGGTCTGCCCAGCAACGTTTCGGCGAAGTGCAGCGCGCGGTCGAGCAGAACGACGCCGGGGACGATCGGCCGGCCGGGGAAATGACCGGAGAAGGCCGGGTGTCCGGCGGCAACGATCCATTCGAAATCAGCGCGACGCATCGCGGAAAGTCGTCCGGCAGGATTCGTACAGCGCCTGCAGGTCGGCGCGCGGCAGTTTGCCGGTGCTGTTGCGCGGCAGTGCATCGACCAGGAACAGGGGTCGTGGCAGGAAGGCCGGGTCGACCCGTTGCCGCAGCCGGGCGAGCACTTGTCGCCCGGTCAGTTGCGGTGCTACGGCGAACGCGCACAGGCGTGTGATGCCGTGCGGCGAAGCGGCGTCGGGCTCGAAGAAAGCGCCATCGACGACGCCGGGGATGGCCGTGATCTGGTGGTCGAGGTAGGCCAGCGAGCTGCGCTTGCCGGCAATGCTGATCAGGTCGGCGTTGCGCCCGAGCAGCATGAAGCGCCCGTCGGGCAACAGCTC
>NZ_JDSS02000016.1:69660-71157 GCF_000584955.1 Candidatus Accumulibacter vicinus | reverse complement strand
GCGCCCGTCGGGCCACAGCTCGATCACGTCGGCAAGGGCGACACGGCCTTCGATATGCCCGCCGAAGGCGACGATCCGGTCGCCCTCCCGTTCCAGACAGACCCCGTCGAGCGGCTGCCAGGCAGGGTCCGCGAGCAGGCGCCGGCTGGCCAGCTGACCGCTTTCCGTACACCCGTAGATCTCGTGCAGCGGGGCGCCAAAACGGGATTCCGCTGCCGTGGCGAGTTGCCGCGAGAGCGGGGCGGTGGCCGACAGCAGCTGCTCCACGGTCGGTAGTTCGACATCGGCGGCAAGCAGCGTGCCGAGATGAAAAGGCGTGCTGACCAGGAGTCTGGGTGGCGGTACGGACTGCAGCGCGCAAACGATGTCCTGTGGATAGAAGGGCTTGCCCGACCAGAACGGCGAATGGCCGTGTAGGGCGAGCAGCACCGTCGATTCGAATCCGTACATGTGCTGTGCTGGCACGGTGCCGACGATCGTGTGCCGAGGTCCGTGCAGCAGACCGAGCCGGCTGGCCTCGGCGCGGGCGTTGCGGACGAGCGATCCCCAGGATTTGGCGTGTGCAACCGGCAGGCCGGTCGATCCCGAGGTGTAGGCCATGATCGCGACCAGTTCGGCGGGGATGTCGGGGATTCCGGCGATGGCTTCGGGAGGAGCGGCCAGTCGGTCGGGGAAGTCGACGCGCGGCAGGTCGAGACTGTCAAAAGCGCTGTCGCAGAGGCAGAAGACGTCCGGATGCTGGCGCCGGATCTGGCGTAGCGTTTCGACCGATTGGGACGATGGCTGCAGGCTCGTGCGCCCTCCCAGCAGGCCAGCCGCCAGCCCGACGCTGAAGCGATAGCGATCCTGGCAGAGGTTCAGGAAATACTGGCTGGTCGGCAGGATCGCGGCCAGTGCCGACACGCTGGCCAGGAAGTCGCGCACGGTCGCCGGGCCGCCGGGCAGGTAGGCAAGGATGTCGTCGAGGCTGCTGTGCCCGAGCAGCGGCACCGCGCTCATCGGTCGTTCGCCAGGGATCCCGGTTGGCGTACCGCCTCACGGTAGCCACGGATGGTATCGGCAATCCGGGTACGGTCCGCCGGTGGCAAGACACGATGGCGAACCAGGTACTCGCCGGCAAACATCAGGCCCAGGAGGGGCATGGTCAGAAGATTGGCAAAGATCGACCAGACGGTCGGCGATGCAAACAGGAAGAGGGCGGTCGACAGGCTCGCAGTCACCCCGAAAAAGGCCGTCCAGGCGATGGTCACCTGCCGCGTGTAGCGCAGCTGGGCGTCCGAAACGACGCCGTGGTGGGCCAGACGGGCGAAGCGGGTGACCAGCGGCTCGCCCTGGCCGATCAGGCTGCGTCCGAACAGCAGGCCAAGCGCCAGGTTGGTGCCCGCGTGCTGGAGGTAATACAGGAGGGCAACATTGTGCCGTAGCGCCTGCCATTGCCAGGCGAGCACGAGGGTCGCAGCCAGTCCGCCGGTTGCCGACAGCCACCGTTGCCGCGGG
>NZ_JDSS02000016.1:64841-69300 GCF_000584955.1 Candidatus Accumulibacter vicinus | reverse complement strand
CCGCCACAGCAGGAGGACGACAACGGCCACGATCGGCGCGCTGGCCACGGCAATGGCCAGATCGGAAGCACCTTCGCCGGCGCTAGTTTCGTGCGCGAGCCATGTCCAGGCGATCAACAGCCCGGTCAGGCCGCTCACGCGCAGGAGGTTGGCCGGGGTGATCACGGTCATTTCGTTCGTTGGCTGGCAATGTGCGCTGCCAGCGTGCGCAAGGACGAGAAGATGCGCACGTTGTCGTCGTTATCCGAACGCAACTGAAAACCATAGCGCTTCGAGACGACCAGCGCGACCTCAAGGACATCAATCGAATCCAGCCCGAGTCCTTCTCCGAACAGCGGCGCATCCGGTTCGATGTTCCCCGGATCGAGGTCCAGATTGAGCGCCGAGACGATCAGGTCGGCGACTTCCGCCAGGAGGGCTTCGGCTGTGAGGGGGCTGGTTTCTTGGGACATCACGTTTTTCCCGTGGAGTTATTGCGTGGCGGCGCGAAAGGCGAGCACCGCGTTGCTGCCGCCGAATGCGAAGGAATTCGAAAGCGCCGTACTGAGTGGCTGATCACGTCGGGTGACGCTGACATGGTCGACGCCAGCACATGCCGGATCGATCGTATCGAGGTGAGCCGTGGGTGGAATGGCCTGCTCGCGCAGGGAGAGAATGGTGACGATGGCCTCGATGGCTCCTGCGGCGCCGAGCAGATGACCGTGCATCGACTTCGTGCCGCTCACCGCGGGTCTCGTCCCGCCGTCGCCAAAGACCGTGCGGATCGCTTCGATTTCCACCGGGTCGCCTTCGATGGTTGCCGTTCCGTGCGCATTGATGTAGTCGACTTCCTGCGGGTTCAAGGCGGCATCGGCGAGCGCCGCGCGCAGCGCACGGATCTGGCCGTCGGCCTTCGGATGGACCAGATGCGCATGGTCGCAAGTGGTGCCATAACCGATGAGCTCACCGTGAATGCGTGCCCCGCGCCTGTGCGCATGCTCCCAGTCCTCGAGCACCAGCGCAGCACCGCCCTCGCCGAGCACGAGCCCGTCCCGGTCTTCACTGAAAGGCCGGCAGGCGATGGGGGCCGTCTTTTCGTCACCGCTGGCCAGTACGCGCAAGGCATCCCAGGCACGCGCCACGCCGTAGGCCTGCGGCACGTCCGAACCCCCGGTGAGCATGATCGGCGCCTCACCACTGCGCACCCGTCGGAAAGCCTCGCCGATGGCGATGCTCGAAGACGCACAGGCGACGGTATGGCTCATGCTGACGCCGCCCAGGCCAAGCTGGATCGAAATGTGGGCATTGGCCGCGTTATTCATGCCGAGAATGACGGAGAGCGGCGAAATCCGTTCGCGGCCCTTTTGCCACAGTTCCTTGTACCCCTTTTCGTAGGCCAGTGTGCCGCCCAGAGCCGTTCCCCAGGAGACGCCCCAGCGCTCGCGGCTTTCGGCGTTTTGCCGCCGGTCGAGGCCGGCGTCGTCCCAGGCCGCGAAAGCGGCAGCCATCCCCAACTGGGCGAAGCGGTCCATCGTCCCCGCCAGTGCCTTGCCAAGTATCGCGCTGGCCTGAAAACCGGGGCAGGTGACGAAAGGGATGGCCAATGCTCGCGGCACCTCGTCGAGACGGAGGAGGCGAACCGCCGATTCGCCGCTCAGAATGCGCTGGAAGAAGTCCGCAAGACTATCGCCAAACGGGCTGACCAGGCCCAACCCTGTGATGGCAACGCGACGCCGGCTCATGACTCAAGACTGATGTTCGCCGCGCAGCCGATCCATCAGGCCTGCCATTTCGCTGACGGTTCGCGGAGTCTTCAGATCTCTTGCCAGGGTGATGCCGAAGCGTTCCTCGAATTCGAACATCAGTTCGAGAACCATGAACGAATCGACCCCCAGGTCGTCCAGAAGCGCATCCGGAGTGATCTTCTCCGCTTCGACACCGAGTCGTTCTTGCAGGAATTCGCGTATCACTGAAAGGGAGTCCATAATTGTCCGATTCTATCCGATTGTCGCCCTCCCGCCAACGCTTTGCCACGGTAAATCTGTTCAACGCCAGCCGGGTTCCCTCTGAGGCAGTCGGTGGGCAAGGGCGGTTCAGGAAGTCGCCAGATCTTGTGATAGAGTCCTCCCCATGTCCCGCGTTGAATCTGCTGATCGTCCAGTCGCCGGCCCTGACGTGGCGCTGACCCAGCGCGTCCTGCTCTGGCTCGCGTATGTCGCCTTCGTCGTCTATGGCAGCCTGGTGCCACTGGATTTCCGTCTGCTGCCGTTTGATCAGGCCTGGGCGACCTTCAAGCAGTTACGCATGTTGCAACTCGGCGTCGAGAGCCGGGCCGACTGGATCGCCAATGGCGTGCTCTATGTTCCCGTAGGCTTTCTTAGCGTGGCCCTGTTTGGCTGGAACAAGGGTCTGCGGGCGCGCTTCCCCCTGATCGTCGGCACGGCGCTGTTCTGCTTTGCACTGGCGCTGGCGGTGGAATTTGCCCAGTTGTTCTTTCCCCCGCGAACGGTGTCACGCAACGACGTGATCGCCGAGGCCATCGGCAGTGTCGTGGGGATCGCGCTGGCCTTCCATTGGTCGGCGTGGTTTCGCAAAGTGCTTGCTGCCCTGACCGGGAACCTGGGCCAGCTAGCCAGCCGCGCGCTACAGGCCTACGCGGTGGCCTACCTGTTGTTCAGCCTGTTCCCCTTCGATTTCCTGCTGTCGAAAGCCGAACTGGCGGCCAAGGTGCAGTCCGATGCCTGGGGTTGGTTGTTTGCCGAACAGGGCACAGGCCGCGGCCCGGTCATTCTGATGGCCAAGTTAACGGCCGAGATGCTTGCCGTCCTTCCCCTGGGCCTCATGCTCGGCCGCTGGAACCTCGCCAGAGAGCGTTCTGCAACCCGTCATGCCGTGCTCTATGGCATCGTCCTGGGGCTGGCCATCGAAACGGCGCAGTTCTTCATTTTTTCGGGCTCCAGCCAGGGCGCCTCGCTGCTGACCCGCGCCATCGGCATGTATGGCGGCGCTCGTCTCTGGCAGGACCGGATTTCCCTCCATGATCTCCATCTCCAGCCCAGGAGCAGGAAGCTGGCCTTGCCACTCGGCCTGCTTTACCTGCTCGCGCTGGTGGCGGTAAACGGTTGGTTCGATCATGCCTGGCACGGCGCGGCGGTCGCCAGCCGTACGCTGGCCGAGGCCCGCTTCCTGCCATTCTATTATCATTACTACACCACCGAGCACGCGGCCCTGATCAGTCTGGTATCGGTGGCCTTGATGTACGCCCCGATCGGGGTGCTGGCCTGGCTGCGCTGGTGGTCGCCGGCCATGGCACTGTGGGTCGCCACCCTGGCTGCGACCGGCATCGAGTCGAGCAAACTCTTTCTTGCCCACCATCCGGACCCGACCAATCTCCTGATCGGTGCCATTGCGGCCTGGTCGGTGACCAAGCTTCTGCAAGGTCTGGAGCAGGCCTCGGCGGGAACCCGGCAGGCCGGCCTCACGGTCGTGGCCCGGCCTGGCAAGCGGGCGTCGGCGGACAGTGCCGGCCGCGATTCGAGGCGCACCTGCCTGGCCCTGACCACGATCCTGGCGGTGGCGGCCTGGATCGTCATCGATTTCCCTTTCTATCCCGGACTTCTCGCGCTGCTGCTCCTGTGCTATGCAGCACTGCTCTGGTTCCAGCCTGGCTTGCTCTGGGCAGCGATTCCGGCCGCCATCCCGCTGCTCGATCTGGCCCCCTGGAGCGGGCGTTATTACCTGGATGAATTCGATTTTCTGGTCATCGTCAGCCTGGCGGTCGGTTATGCCCGCATTCGGCCGGCGCCCAAGGGTTCCTGCCGCGATGTGCCGGGTCTGGCGGTGGCCTGCCTGCTGGCTTTGACCTTTACCGTCAGCACGCTGTACGCCGTGCTTCCGATGGCGCTGCCCGATATCAACAGCTTCTCCAGCTACTACAGCCCATTCAATGCCCTGCGCATTGCCAGAGGGGCGTTGTGGGCACTGCTGCTGTTCGCCCTGATGCACCGCTTCACCGCTGCGGGTCATGATGTTCGCCCGGTTTTTGCAGCCGGCATGGGGGTGGGACTCGCCGGGACAATCGCAGTGGTGATCTGGGAGCGCATGCTCTTTCCCGGACTTTTCAATTTCACCGACACCTACCGGGTCACCGGACCCTTTTCCCAGATGCATACCGGGGGTGCCGATATCGAAACGTATCTGACGGCTGCGCTGCCTTTTGCCTTGCTGCCCATGGTGCAGGCCCGTCCGCTCGCCGCACGGCTGGCCAGCGGATTGCTGCTGCTCGGCGCCAGCTATGCCATCATGGTGACCTTTTCACGGGCAGGGTATGCCGGCTTCGCTTTGGCCCTGATCATCGCCTGCCTGTTGATCCTGCCATGGCGCTGGCTGAACGCCGCGCGCAACACGGCCAGGGGCCCTGCGCCGACCCCCATGCCGGGCGAACCGGCGTTTGCTCCTGACTCCCGGCGATCCAGGGTCT
>NZ_JDSS02000016.1:60679-64486 GCF_000584955.1 Candidatus Accumulibacter vicinus | reverse complement strand
GTTAGCCCTGGCCGCGGCGGTAGCCGTTCCGATCTACAGCGGTGCCTTTGCGCAGCAGCGAATCTCGGCCATCGGCCAGGATCTGGCCGCGCGCCGGGCCCATTGGGCGGATACCCTGGCCATGCGCGACCAGGGACTGATCACCGCCCTGTTGGGAATGGGGATCGGCCGCTTCCCGGAGACCCACTACTGGCGCAGCAGCGAGCCCAAGGCGACCAGTTATCGCCTGGAGAGCGAGCGTGGCAATACCTTCCTGCGGCTCGGTACGGGAAATCCCCTGTACATGGAACAGTTCATTCTCATCGCAGCCGGTGAGGAATACCTGCTGCAGCTTGGCGTTCGCGGCCCCCAAGCGGGGAAGGGGGTTTCCGTCTCCCTGTGCGAGAAACTCCTGCTCACTTCAGGGCGTTGCGTATTCAAGACTGCCGACCTTGCCGAAGGGGACGGACAATGGCAGTCACAGCAGTGGCACCTGTCCAGTGGCGAACTCGGTAGCGGCGGGTGGCTGGCACGGCGGCCGGTCAAGCTATCGCTTGCCAACGCATCGCAGGGCCGTGTGGACGTCGATAATGTCCGTCTGCTGGCAGCAGACGGAACCCGGATCAGTCACAATGGCGACTTCGAACAGGGGCTCGATCGATGGTTTTTCAGCGTCGACCAGGACCTGCCCTGGCATGTCTGGAGCATGCCGGTGGCCATCCTGTTCGACCAGGGCTGGCTCGGCCTCGTGGCCATGGCGGCCCTGATCGGGCTGGGGATGACACGCACCGCCCGCCGCGCATTGACGGGTGATGCCTGGGCTGGCGCCGTTCTGGCCGCCTTGTCGGGGGTCCTGGTGATCACGCTCCTCGACACGGTCATCGACGCGCCGCGATTCCTTCTGCTGCTGTTGCTGCTGACCTGGACGGGGTGGGCTGGCGGAAGCAGGGCGGATCGGGGGGCGCCGTGAGCGTGATCGGGCCGGCAATCACAACGGTTCCGGCAATGTTCCGAGCACTTCCCGGTCGGTTCGCTGTCGGAAATTTTTACACTTGCAAGAGGGAAGAAGCTGACTGCCAGGATAATCAGTTGATTGTATTGGAGTTTTATAACGGGCACGAATAATGCTTCAAACAGCTGTCTGTCTTGTAATCCCACATGAAAGGGTCGAACATGAAACGATCTCGTGCAGCCTTGCTTTACGCCATTTCGGCGGCCGGCCTGCTTGGCTTTTCGGTCCCGGCATCGGCCGACTTCAGCGGTTACTATGGTGTCCCCGGTAGCTGGGCGCTCACCAATTCCTGCGCTTCTCCCAGCGAGTGTGGAACGGGAACCTACACTTCGGGCGCCCCGGCCTCGGTCACGGTGATCGGCTCCGATGTGATTGGCGCTGGCGCGGCTGATCCGTTCTCTTCCCGGACCAGTTTCACGATTAAAGCCGGGGGGGCTGGGCTGGTCCACTTCGACTGGAGCTACGTCACGCTAGACGAAGGCGATCCCTTCTCGATACCACCTATACCCGGTGCGTTTTTTGATCCCGCCGGTTATATGTTGAACGGTACCCCGGTACGGCTGACTGATACCGCAGGGGCAGCCAGTCAGGGCGGGTCGTTGGATTTTTCCGTTGTCGCGGGGGACGTGTTCGGTTTCTACGTCGAGTCGATCGACAATCGTGGGGGGGCCGCGATGATCACGATTTCGAACTTTCGGGCTCCGCTACCGCCGCCGGGACCACTTCCAGAACCGTATTCCATCGCCCTCCTCGCTTTAGGGTTGGTCGGTGTGGCGGCATCGCGCAAGCGAAGGCCGGTTTGAATTATTGTCTGGTCTGAATTTCTGAATTCTTTGGATGATCAAGAACACCCCGCCGCTCGGCCCGTTCCGAGCCGGTTGCGGCGGCGGCCAGAAAATGCCGACCCACCCCGTGTCGGCCGCTGATCGCATTGTGCTGCAGCCACCCATGCTAGGGACTGGCGCCAGCCTGACCCGCACTGGCCAAGATTGACAGCGACCAAACCGCGTCGGCCGAGCATTTTTCATTTGAGAAACCGTCCCGTCCCATTTCATTCCTGAAGGTCATTGCGATGAAAACTTTGATTGTTGGAGTCACTCTCGGTGTTGCCTTAGCCGGCTTTTCACCCAGTGTGCTGGCGGGGTGTAGCACTGGACGCGTCAATGAGCCAGCGCTCACCACCTTGTTGAAAGACAATACCGTGTGTGTTCCGCCCGGAACCGTGCCCACCATGGAAGCTCAGGAGCTTCATCAGTCCGGAGGCAAGCTGATCGACTACAAGCGAGGTCCCTCAGACAAAGTCGATCCTTCGGCAGAGGTGGGTACCTGGACGGTGACAGGCTCCAATCGTGGCGCTTTCGTCACGCACAACTATGGCAACGGCCGCATCTACACGTACTCGGTCTATAACAACGGCGATGGGACGCACAGCTTCTGCAGCGGGGGGGCCGAGATCAGGGCCAAGATCAAGCTGGGTGGCGGCGCCTGTTGAGGGATCACTGACGGCACGGGCCGTACAGAGGCGGTCTGAATTCAGTCCTGACCAGACTGCCCATGGCCCTGCGCCCCAGCCACCACTTCCTGCCCGAAGTCAAAGCGCAGTACGAGGCGCAACCCTATCCGGCCCGCGATCCGGCCGACGAAGGCAGGCGCCTGGTGCAGACCTGGCTCGACGACCTGCCGATGGTCAACCACTACTGCTTTGCCGGCCGGCAAACGTTCCGCGATCATTTCCGGGTGCTGGTCGCCGGCGGCGGCACCGGCGATGCGACCATTTTCCTGGCCGAACAACTCAAGGGCACCAACGCACGCATCGTCCATCTGGACATCAGCCAGGCCAGCCTGACGATTGCACGGGAACGCGCACGGGTACGCGGGCTGGGCAATATCGAATGGATCGGGGATTCACTGCTCAACCTGCCCCGCCTGGCGCTGGAGCCTTTCGACTACATCAATTGCTGTGGCGTGTTGCATCACCTGGCCGATCCGAATGCCGGTCTGGAGGCGCTGCGCGCCGTTCTCAAGCCCGATGGCGCGATCGCCCTGATGCTGTATGCGAGAGCCGGCCGCACCGGCGTCTACCAGATGCAGGAACTGCTGCGCATGGTCAACGACGGCGAATCCGACCTGGCACGCAAGATCGCCAACACCCGGCAGATCCTGGACAGCCTGCCGGCCAGCAACTGGTTCCGGCGTGCAGAAGATCTCTACCACGACCACCGGCAGGGCGACGCCGGCCTGGTCGACCTGCTGCTGCATCCGCAGGACCGCGCCTATTCCGTAGATGAACTGTTCGACTGGCTGGCGCGGGACGCCGATGGGAACGGCCACGGCCTGCATCTGCAATTCACCGACGTGCAGCGCGGCCGCGCGCCTTATCTGCCGCACATGGTGCTGGGCGCAAAACCGCCAGACATCCTGCGCGCGCTGCGCCAGTTGCCGCGCCGGCGGCAATATGCCATGGCCGAGTTGCTCGGTGGCAGCATCACGATGCACGTGCTCTACGCGACCTCCAGTCCGGCCAGCACCGCGCCGTATGGCCATGCCGAGTACATCCCTTTCTTCTTTCATGAGCCACTCGATGGCGAAACCGCCGCGCGGGTATTCGGCAGTGGCCGTGGTCAGCCGTTTCTGCTGCAGCACCAGCATTCGGGCGTCGCGCTGACCGTCAATCCCGGCCGCTACGGGCCGCAGATCCTGCGCCTGATCGATGGCCGGCGCAGTTTCGGCGAGATCTTCGAACGGTTCCGCCGCGACTGGCACGGCAAGGCCCAGGCGCCAGACGATGGCACCCTGTTCGCAGATTTCTCCGAGAC
>NZ_JDSS02000016.1:41987-60274 GCF_000584955.1 Candidatus Accumulibacter vicinus | reverse complement strand
TCCGGCCGATAGGCCGGAACGCGCCCGGACCTGCGCCGCGCACGCCAGATGGCGGGAGACCTTCTTCGTTCCGCAAGACGATTCAGGGCTGTCTTCGATGCAGCCCTGTCCTTCGTCTACCTCCTCGGGGCCAGCCTGGCCTTCCCCAACGGCCTGGTCATCCCGCTGCTCAGTGACTTTCTCGAACACGCATCGGGGGATAGCGAGGCGCAAAAGCAGGAGGGCGAGTTGCGCGCCTTTGGCTGTTTGAGCGAGCGGCTCAAGACCTTCTTCCCCCGTCTGCCCAAGACCGTTCTCCAAGCACGGCGCACTCAGCGCCGGAAAAGGCTCGCCGGGCGATCCGACCGGAGCTCCAACGACCTGACCCTACACCATCCGCGCCGCAAGCCTGAATTCCGGCCGGCGCCCGAATGACGATCTCTCGAAGAGAACAAATTTATCCTGGTCATTCAGGCGTTTTCTTTGACGGCGCGAAGTCGATTCGATATACTTTGGAAATTGTTGGCCAAGTAGCTCAGTTGGTAGAGCAGCGGACTGAAAATCCGCGTGTCCGTGGTTCGATTCCGCGCTTGGCCACCAACCAAAACAAGCAGTTAGCCCGACTTAACACGTCGGGCTTTTTGCTTTTTATTCCTGTGTAGGCGCTGTGTAGGTTTTTCGCTAGCACCCCGGCAGGGGCGTCGTTCGTTCAGCGCAGAGTTTTTGATCTTCAGGGTGCTGCGCGACGCACCTGTGGCCCCAGATTCTGGATTGAATGGTCACTGCGGTTCATTCAACGCGGATCCACAGTTTGGACTTCAACCGAGAAGGGGCCGGCGGCCTTTCGACTGCCAGGCCAGGTACCCTACTTCTGGACCGAGACCCTCGTCTCGAACCGCCCCTTCTGCCGATAGGCCTCAAGATTGACGCCCTGCAGCTCAGGCACCCGCTTGTAATCGACGTTGCCCTGCTTCCAGTAGCGAGTCACGGAAACACCGAAACCGGCCTCGCTCGGATGGGTGTTCAGTTCGAGCAAACGATCCTTCGCTGAATCGAGTCGTGCAACCAGTGCATCGGCGTCACGTTTCAGGCTCACGTATGCCTCTGCCGCCAGCCGCCAGTCTTCGTCCTTGCGGATCACCTTGTCCCGCTCGGTCAGTTCCGGTGGCGTGTCCGTTTCCAGGCAGTGCATGAAGCCATCCCAGGCCTGCTGTATCCGCTTCCAGCGAGCCGGGTCCGGCGCCACCTCCAGCAAGAGACCCTGCTGTTGCTCACCGTCAAAGACGTACAGATGCGCCATAGCCGCCTTCGATACCATCAACTGGTGTTCGATCTGCCAGTCGTAGTGAGCGGGTACCTGGCCATCGGCAACGGCCTTCCAGAGGGTGGAAGCGCCTCCCTTCACCGGGCACTTGATCTCCAGAATCAGCTCACCGTCGAAGGTCAACCCGTCGAGACTGGCCGAGTATAGGCCATCGACCAATACCAGCGGCTGCATGACATGGCCGGTGAGGGCCTCGTAGGCAGCGCGGGCCTGTGGCTCCAGCGCCGTACCACGCGCCATGGCCGCATTGACCTCGGGCTGCCGGCGACCGGTGCGCAGTTCCCACAGTTGATAAGGCGTCTGCCACGGTGAAGCGCCCATCACCACCGCCGTTTCGGAAGCGTTGCGACACTTCGCCCGGTGCTCGTGCCATTCCGGGCTGCCCTGGACCAGTTTGACGATGGTGGTCATCACGCGGCCCTCCGCTTCTTCGTTTCAAGTGCCGCGATGACACGGGTCACCTCGCTCCTGGGAATGGTCTCCAGCGAGTCGAAGCCAAAGTACGCCAGCAACTGCGCGACCTGGGTACCCGTCTCGGCGATCAGCCGCTCGATGACCTTCTTCTGGGCAGCGGTCAGGAAATTCTCTGATCCCGGCTGCGGGGTTTCACGATCCTCCTTGGTTGGCAAATTCGTGACCTTGGCCGGCACAGCGGTGCGCCTGGGCTTGACCCCAGGTACCGGGACCTCGGGGCTTCCCTCGCCGGTCTTGCCGGAGTTGCCGGTGTTCCCGGCATCTTCCAGGTCAGGCAGGTCCTCGCCAGCGTAGATCGAAAGCCCCAGCCCATGTAACGCGATGGCCTTGACCAGGCAGCGCTGGATCGAGGTGTTGATGTCGAACGGCGTCGGCGCCAGGATCGGCCGGTTCTTGTTGTCCAGGACCGGATGAATCTGACTCAGTGTCACGCCTTGCACCGTCACCGCGACCTCGACGAAGAAGCCGAGTTCGCTCGACAGGTAGGGCAGCCCGTCGAAGCGGCGCACCTCCCAACTGGCATCGGGATCGGCAAGACGTAGTTGCGCCACGGCGAAGGGCCAACTGAGATACGAGAACAGGCCTTTCTTCTCGACGTGCTTCGACACATCGATCTGGAACAGGCGGCGGAAGGGATTGGTTGAATGGGACGTGTTTTCCATGATGAACTCCAAAAGAGAACGCGAGAAACGACAACGCCCGACCGGCACAGGGCCAGGTCGGGCGTTGTCAGGGAACCGCCGGAATGGCGGCGATCAGGGTTGCGACGTTGTCAGATTTATCGACCGCATCAATGTCGCCAAACAGTCTTGTGGTGATTGCGGGAAGCCATGCCGGTTAGCGGCAGAGCCCGCCCGGCGCCCTGGGGCGCAGGGACAGATCGCGTATTGGTGAAGGGATTGCCCAATATGTCAGCAGCACCGACGGGACATCAGCGCAGCCGGGAAATCCGGGAGGTTTCCACAGGCTTTTTCGACGATCTATCCACAGAATTTGTGGATGAGCCGGCTCTCCACAGCCTGTCCTCAGCTTTGTCCACAGAATTGCCCACAGCGTCTGTACGCTTCAGGCAGCGAGCGGCATGGCGTCGGCCGGGGTGATCAGCCCGGCGTGTTCAAGCAGATAGTCGGCTGCCTTCTGGGCTTGCGCGGAAGCGGTGAACACCGCGCGCTTGTCGCGCTTGAGGACTTCCAGCCAACTGGCGATGTAGTTCGCGTGCTGCACCTGACCTTCAAGCCGGCAGTGCGCGGCCAGGAAGGCCGCACCCATCTCGGCGATCAGCTCTTCCATCGCGTACGCCGATTCGCCAAAGCGCTTGCCGAGCTTCCTGCCGAGGCGAGAGGCGTGGCCCGTCCAGTGGCAGAGCTCATGGAGTGCCGTGCTGTAGTAGCTCGCCTGGTCCCGGAAGGAGGAACGGAGCGGCAGGTAGATGAGATCGTTGGGGGGCGAGTAGAAGGCCCGGAAGCCGCCATGACGAATCTCGGCGCCGGAACACTCGATGATCCGCTCGGCGATCTCGGAAGGTTCCCAGGCAGGTCCCGTGTCCGGTGCCGCCCGGTATTCGTTGGGCAAGCCATCGATCTGGTCCAGATTGAAGACGTGGAAGACCTTGAGCAGCGGCAGGAGCCGCTTCTCGGAATCGTCGCCCTCGGCCAGTGGTTCGCTGTCGGCCTTCTCGACCTGCCGTAGCTCGTAGTAGATGATGGTCGAGCTGCGCTCGCCCTTGCGGACATGGCCGCCAAGTTGCAGCGCTTGCCGGAAGGTCAGCCACTGGTGAGTGGTGTAGCCGCGGCAGAACGCTTCCAGGCCCAGGACGATGGTATTGATGCCGCGATAGGGGCGTTGCGAGAGCGCATTGCGCGGGAACGGATCGTCGCCGCCGGACCACGGTCGTATCCACGGCACGGTGCCGGCTTCCAGTTCGCCGATGATCTTGTCGGTGATGCTTTGATAGATGTCGTTCATTGCGAGTCTCCAAATAGGAACGCCCCAGCCGGGGATGACCCGGACTGGGGCGCGAAAGGGATGGAAGGAAGGGAAAGATCGCCTGCAGGCTATCTCAGCAGGCGCAGGCTGTAACGCAGGATCAGGCGGACCCCCTGGCGTCCGGCTTCACCGGTTGCGGCAGCGAGAAGGACCCAGCGCAGCGACTGACCGCTGCACTTCACACGTCGAGGCGGATGCGTCCCGGATAGTAGTTCCGACCGTCCGCGTAGCCGATCAGGCGTTTCAGGCCCGAAGTCGCCAGGCTGGTCAGCAGACCCGCTACGGTCGCCGCCATGACGCCGCTGAAGGTGCCCCAGTGAATCAGGAGGACCAGCAGCGTCACCGCCAGGTCGAGCAGCAGGTCGTGCTTGAGTGCCCGCAGCATGACTCGCCGGGGGAGTTTCGCCAGCAGCAGTGCGCCCGCGAGAAAGATCGTGAAACCGGTGGTCAGCATGATCTTCCTCCTTCAGGCGTTTGGGCGGGAGGACTCCTCCCACGCGTCACGGACATCGGAGGCTGCTTGACCGACGATGCCGGGCACCGTCTTGGCGGCGTTGAGGGTCGCGCGCACGAAGCGGAAGGTCACGAGCGCGGCGCTCTTGATGAGGCGCGTTTCGCTCCCGGCAACGGTCGGCGTGAGGGGGATGGGTTGAACCTGGGTTTTCATGGGGTTGCTCCTTTTGAAGGTACAAATGAAAAGCGGCACCGCTCCAGTGGAGACGATGCCGCTACGGGTGTGAGGATCAGGACGGTTGTCCTGGACCTCGACTACGGGGAAGGCTGGCGGCTACGTTGAGCGCAGCGCCAGACCGACGCAATGGGGAACGACGTTTGTCCGGAGAATGGACGAAGAAAAAGGAGTCTCTACAGCCAGAGGCTAAAGAGACTCCTTTTTCGGGGAATGGAAAGCGAATCCGAACCGGTGCGCGGGTTTGTGGGAAGGGGGGATGGGTAAGGGCGAGCGCGGGTGCGCCCAAATTTTTGCAAAATTTTTTTGTGGCTCTCTAGCGCGCCTCAATTCGGCACAGCCGAAAGTTCTCTATGGTCGAGATCAGGTTGCGGACTCTTTAACTATAGCGACGACGCGAGGCCAACAAGCCCAGACCAAGCAGTAGCAAGGCCCAGGTTTCTGGCTCGGGAACCGGTGCCAATAGGTAGCCTTCATGAGTACCAGTGTGAATGTTGAGCGCTGGGCCGACAATCCACCCTTGGTCGTTGATAGCGTTAGCCCCGATAAGTACCCAGCCCGCACTCACTACGCTCGGATCGAGGAAGCTGTTGAGATCGGTCGCTGTCGCGCCATTCCACAAGGTAGCATGCTCAGCAACGTTGCCCGTGGTGTACGACCACCCTACCACTTGGCCAGAGTTATTGATGGCGATGGCTTGGCTGTGTGTGCCACCTACCGTGCCTAAGTCAATGGTCGTGGTGTCATTCCAGATGGTCGCGTGAAAGGCAGTGCTGCCCAGGATATCTGAAGACCCTGCCACCACGCCGAAGTCGTTGATGCCGCCGGCGTGACTATTGGCCCCGCCAAGCGTGCCTAAATCGGTCGCCGTAGCTCCGTTCCACACGGTGGCGTGGTAGACGCCTCCGACGATGTCAGAAAACCCTGCCACCACGCCGGCATCGTTGATGTCCATGGCGTAGCTGTTGGTCCCGCCCAGCGTTCCCAGGTCGGTCGGCGTGGCACCATGCCAAATCGTTGCATGATACGGAGCGCCACCTGGGGCAAGAAGGGAATACCCTGCCACGACGCCGGCGCTGTTGATAGATTGGACGAAGCTTTGTGTTCCCCCCAGCGTACCGAGATCGGTAACCGTCGCACCGTTCCACATCGCAGCATGGAAGGTAGCATTGCCAGTGGTATAGGACTCCCCGGCGGCGATGCCGGCATCGTTGATGGCGATGGCGTAGCTGTTTGTCCCACCCAGCGTGCCTAAGTCCGTTGATGTCGTGCCATGCCAAACGGTAGCGTGAGTGGCGGTATTGCCGATGATGCTGGCCGACCCTGCGATTACCCCAGTATTGTTTATGGCATAGGCATCGCTGTGAGTCCCACCCAGCGTGCCCAATAATGTGAAGGTATAGGGTTGAGCACTCACCTGGGTCGCGCTCAATGTCACGCCCGTGAAGGCGATTGCACACACGGTTCGCACGCTCGATTTCATGAGGTTGAGGTTCTCCAGGTCGGGGTACGTGTCGTTCAGCTAAGCAGACACAAGATAATCTTAGATTCTGAATCAGCGTGCAGCAGCGCCTACACCCCGCGATCCACGCATTCGGCAATGGCAGCATTCGATCGCAGGTTGAGGCAGTGTCTTAAGTCAGAATTGCCGGTCCTGGTGTGAGCAATTCCTCTACTCGCTGATCTAGCCTTGATCTGTGGGTAGGTGTCTGCTGGCGGGCTCGCCGCAAGAACTACTGGTTGTGGTGCGGGAGCAATAGGTGTTGGCGGTGAGGGCGCTAGCAAGGCTGTGGGCTTGTCGGTGGTTTTGTTGGCGAGAAACGCGGCAACGACGATTAAGGTGACAACGGACCCACTCCAAGATGCCCCTTCTTGGTTTTCTTCCGGCATTGTTGGGGGCAACTTGGGCGCCTTTGGCACAACCGCTTTCTGACTGTTTATGTAAGAGATGCCCACGAAAAATGCAACAGTCACTGCGAGTAGATCGACAGCCGCATAGGCCGGACTGCCGGTTACCACACCAATGACGCCAGCAATCATCGCGATGAGCGCGAGCCAAATCTTGCTGCGTTTCACTGCCCCGACGACAAGCACCGGAACGGCGTGCAGCAGGGCAATGAGGATGACCGTAAGCGTCATCGCGGAATCCTAAGTGATGTGCGGTGAAGCATAACTGCGCATGGAAGCCACCTTCTCGCCAGTCGATGTACTAGATCCGTGCATTGGCGACTGTATTGGGAGTCCCGCTCATGAAACTGGCGTCGTGCTTGCGAAATCGCGGATCTCGCAAGCTGCCGCGTGCAGATGGTGTTGATCGGAAGTTGGGCTCGGACCATTGCAAATAACTGCTGCAGCCTACCAAGTGTCTATGAAAGCAAAGGCAACAGAGGCAGTGAGAACTGGTAGATGCCTTTGTAATGCGAACAATGGTCAATGGTGCATGACAAAGGTGAGCGGCAATTGACGCGCGTCAACCCAGTCGAAGATAGTATCGCTGACTCTGCACCCCGGCTGGTCGGCGCACTACGGCTCGACGCAGTACCATTCCTGGACCACGCTGTAGAAGCCCTCGGGCTCTTTCACACGCTCGAAGCCCCAGAGCCGCAGCGCCATCGGCGCGATGGTGACCAACACCGGCTCATAGAGGGCAGGCAACTCTCGCGTGCAGATGGCATCACCGCGTTTTCGGTCACGGTCCGGAGGTCGCCGACATACGCAGGGCCGTTCAGGATGTCGCGCCAGGAGCGCCGCCGCTCACGGCTGCGCATGAGATAGGCCTTGAGAATCACTCGGTGAGGATTGGAGAAGGATGCTTGTGAACCGGGCAAATACTGTATATAATTACATTATATCGCTACGGTCGAGGTCCAGCATGAAGAATGAAATCGAGCAGATGAAGACACTGGCCGCTGGTATTCTGCGCAGCGTCCTGGCAGCGAGCCCCGAGCACAATGGCACATTCCGGCTGGTGGTGTTGATGGCGGTGAGAAACCGCGGCAATTTGGCGGAGAAAAGCGCAGGTCAGCATGGCTGTAAGCGCGGAACTGCCGCGCTTACAGCCATGCCCCAGCGTATCCGTCCCTCCACCGCGTCAAGGGTTTGCTGCGCCGGGCTGGCGCCCGCCCTTGACCCGGCTCCAGGCCGGCAATTTTCGTGCCCGGATTTTCGGTGGCGCCAGATTTCGGCGGTTTTTGACCGCCATTGACAGGTGGTCACGATGAACATCGACGAAACGCCTAAGCCTCTCCTGATTGTGGGCAACGCGCACCGGCGTTTTGAAGATGCGCATGGCATCGCCGTTCTAAATCCGGACCAGCGGCTCCTCGACGAGATTCGACCGGGCGTCGGGTACAACCATGGCATTCTCAAGGAAATCGTCGGGGGTCGGTGCGATGCGATGGTGGAGGTTTGGCTTGCCGGCGATCACATCCAACGAGGATGCACCTATCGGGCTCGGCAGAAGCGACCGGCGAGTTTTGTGGTGCGATGAACATCGCTGCCTGTCCGGCGGAAGTCTCTCGGGGAAGGGTGATTGCCGAACAACAATATGGCTTTGTTGATGGTGGAAAGCTGACTGCCCGGCAGGAGAAGTTTGTCGAGCATTGCGCCCTCTCCGGGAATGCCACGGAGGCGGCTCGATTGGCCGGGTACGCCGAGAAGTCGGCGAAGGTGATGGCCTGTCGGCTAACGAAAGATAACCGCATTGCCGCTCGGATCGCCTCGCGCCGGGCCGAGAACGCTGCGAAGTTCGAGATCACCAAGGAAGAAGTGATTGCCGGAATCTTGAGCGCGATCGAGATGGCGCTTGAGCAGCAGAACCCGGCGGCGATGATCAGCGGCCTGGTTCAGATCGGCAAGCTGTGTGGGTTTTATGAGCCCGAGGTGCGCAGGATCGAACTCTCCGGCAGTGCGGAGCGATTACAGGCCAAGTTTGCGGCCATGTCGGACGATGAACTGCTAGAACTTGCTGCCAGGAGCAGCCACAGGGGGTTGATCTGATGGAGTGCGGCGCCGGGTGCCGGCAGCTTACTTTGAGCGGACCACTACAGGACGCCCATCAATCCACGTAACCTGGATCCCCCGTTTCGCCATCATTGCTGCAAGATGCACCTGAGCCTCTAACCTGTATCGTTCTTCAGGTGTCATTTTCAAACGCTCGATCCGCTGAACATCAGCCTGCGAAAGCTCACCAGTAAACTTCTTCAGGCAGAGCCGCTGGAGTTCAATTGCCTCGCCGAGTTTTCGCGTAAGTTCGCCGTGGTTGCCGGCAAATGCTCGTCCTAGCTGATCCAGAAACCCAGACGCAGGAAAGGCTTTATCGACCCATCTTTCCCGCTGGATTTGCTGGAGGTCCGCGAGGTGTTGGGTTAAGGCTGGTTCATCCAGACTCGAAGTATCTCGTGTGATCATGCTTTCAATCCACTCGTTCAGGGGCATGGAACCACGTTCGATGGCCAAGCGGGTGGTCGAGTCCACCAGCGAAAGCAGTTCCTGCCGATCATTGAGAACTGCATTGGGCTTGGGTCTGCCAGCGCGCGTTGGGCAGGGATACGCTGGCTCAAGAGCATGCGCAACATCGTAGAACCGTGATGCCACGTTTCTCATTCGATCCATGTCCGGCGGAACGAGTGATTTTTCCGGCGCCTGTTGAACATCGGGCTCAGAACTCAGGAAGAGGCGCGTCATGAACCCGGCGATTGCGCCTACGAATGGCGTCGCAACCACCGACACCCCGGCGGCTACGGCGCCGGCAAGGACGCCCTTTGCGAGCCGGTCGCCGCCTGAAGCCAGGGCGGCGTCGACCGTTTTCTTGCCCGACAAGACCCTGGCTGCCTCGGTGACGACGATGATTGAGACAGGCATGGCGCCGATGAGGCCATCGCTGAAGGCATCAGCCGATGCGTCAGCGACATGCTCACTAACTGAATCGGTGAGGATGTCATTGTGAAGCCCGGAATCGATGACCGTCCCGTGGTCGATCAGCTTTGAAGCCACTTCGTGTGTAGCAAGGATCGGTGTGTCGGGGTAGCGTTCGAGTGCTTCATGAACGTACCTTACTGATTCTGTCGCTTTGAGCTGGAGGGCGTCCGCAACGCTGCCATCACCATTGAGGATCTGGAGGTCCCAACCCGGCTGGGTTGCAGAGGCTGCTAGTTGAGCGTGTTGCCCAGCCTCCAAGTGGAGATCTCCCACCCATTCGCCAGCATTGAGCCGATTGGCAACCTCGACCTCGAACAGTTTGCCTTTCCAGCCGCTGATTGCACCGGCCAGGTCTTCCGTGGAACGTCCGGCGAGCGATTCGATGGGAACGTTCGGATACGCCTGTTCCCAGGCCGAGGCCATCTCGGGCGTTATCTTCGAGACGTCAAAAGCTGATTCGGAGAAAACAACGTCGAAAGCGAAGCCGATCGCTGCGGCATCCATGATCGACGTTCCGCGCGCTTTGATGTAGCCCCCTGCGAGCGCGCGCAGATCGTTGAGCTTGGCTCGCCGTCCGGCCGGTTCCCGTTCGTACTGGGCCGCGAGTGCCCTCAGTGTGTCAGCGTGATCCATGTCCAGAATCCCAGTGTCGAGAGAACCACCAAACCAGCACCAAGGGCCAACTGTCGGGTGCGTTTCTGCATCTGTAGCTCCCGCTGGTGGAGCGATGTCTGCTGTTCTCGCAATTCGCTGACCAGTACTCGATTCTCTTCATTGATCGCTTGAGCGATGCGAAGTGCCTCAGCCATTTTTTTTTGGGAAGCTGCGTGGGCCTTCTGCATATTTTGCTGCACTATCGAAGCAGCCTCCCGAAATGCGACATTTCTTTGCGCTACCGTGTCTAGAATAGTCTTTATGTCAGCTAGGGCCGCATCTCGCCCTATTAGAATCTCGTTCTTTGATGCGGCTGCAACGTCAGAAACCTTCGTTGCTACTGACTGACAATGTGCGAACACCTCTCGAAGAGCTGCTTCGTGGGTTGCAGACAGTCTCTGTTGGAGTACCTTACTGTGTGCCGAGAGATCTTCCCGTGCAACCATCTGACTCTCGGCAATACCCTGCTGAATCTCCTTGACCTGATCGAGGCGAGCCGAAGTGTCTCTTGAGAACGTCGTTTGAGCGGCATTTAGTGCGGTTGCGAATCCCTGGAGACTAGCCATGCTGGAGTCTCGCACCTTGGCAAGCTGCGTTGAAGACTGTATCGCCGTTTCGCGCAAATTGCTCTCAAGGTTCTGGTGGTCCTTTCGCAAAGCGTCGCGGGCATTCGCGCTTAGCGCACCAAGGGTTGCGAGGGTGGCAGCGGCCTGGGTGAGAATCTCGGAGTTCTGTGCCTGGGTCGCCTCGCCGGCAAGATCAAGCGCGCTGATCGTTTCACGACACTTTGCGGTGATCCTATCCAGGTGCACTTCCGTCTCACACCGTAGAAGAATAGCAAGCCGTTCCGCATCACCGACTTCCTTACTGAGGTCCGATTCCGCGGCGCCGACCTCGTCCAGGAATTCCTTCAGCCGGGACTCTAACTGTTCCTCAACATCCTTCTTGAGCGTTTGCAACTCCTTGTGCATGCCCAACAGGACCGTGCCGTGGACCTCGGTGAAATCATCAAGCAGATGTTCCAGTCGGCCCTTCTGAGCGGTTGCCTGAGTCATCGCTCCACTCCCCTGTAGCTGCTTGGTCGTGTTCAAGCTGATGGTGATGGTCTTGTTCGTTGCCTGAGTCATCGCTCCATTCCTCTAACTGCCCCTTTGCCCCTTCGCGGATTTGATAGTCCGGTTGATGGCGATGACCTGATAGTAATACGGGGTGGCCTTGCCACTGCCGTCGTCGTAATGTATAGCATTTCGACGGCTGCCCACTTTTCGCTGCTGGCGATGATGCACTTCCAACTGGAATGGCGCTGCCAGAGTTCCTCTGGGCGGGGGAACTCGTCGAGGGCAAGTTCCTGCTCGATCGGGGTGCGTTGCCCAGTTCGGTCATGCATCAAGAAGCCGTCGCCATTGCCGCTGAAGGCGAAGGGCGTATCCAGCGCCTCGGCATAGCCCAGCGCCTGCTGCATGCCGTCGCCGAGCGTGTGATTGTTGTCCTTGGACTCGATTACGGCGATCGGCAGCTTGGGCGCGTAATAGAGGACGTGGTCAGCGCGTTTCTGCTGGCCGCGGGTGTGCAGCTTGCCGCGCACGATGACGCGACCCTTGGTGAAGGAGACATCTTCCTGCACCTGGGTGGCGAAGTCCCACCCCGAACGCTGCAGTGCCGGGTTGAGGTATTGGGTGCAGATGTCTCGCTCGGAGAGTTTCTTCTTGTCTGACAACTCGGGATGTTCCGCAGAGGGTTATTTGGCATCTTACGCCCGGTGGCGGCGGAAGCGCTAGGGTTCGGGTGAAATGAACGTATTGGGCAGACACAGACTGCTTCTTGAGGCCAGAGACGGCGCTCTGAGGCAAGGTCAGCAGCGCCGGGTCTGAACCGTTGTGCAGCAGAGTATCTCATCCGCCACCAATAAACATGCGATGAACCCTCTCGGCTTCGTCTTCAATCCACGACTCCTGAAATACAGCCAAAACCGGCTTGCCAAGCGCCTCCCTGCGGACGGCCGACAGATAGGGCTTCATCTCCTGTTCGCAAAGACTGCCCTGCCTGAATAGCTGCTCTGTCATTGCTTTGGCCACCTCGCAATGTTGACCGAGCAGCCGCTCCACTACAAAGGTGCAACCAGCAAGGACTTTATCGGCCGGGACGTTGTAGCCCGATTCATAGGCTGACAGAGAGTCATACGAGCCTTCAATATCTTCAAGTCCGAGGTTGCCGTAGTGGTCGGACTCGCAAAAGAGGATCTCCGCAACGGCCCCGCTGATCTGGCAGCAAATTACTTCGAGCAAGCGTGCTTCTCGGACACTCTCTTTCTGCACCCATGCCCCTTGCGGTAGCACCAACCGGCACCGGGCCTTGATGCTCATGTTCGGCATGCTCATTAATTTCACCTTTACACCAACTGCTGCCAGTGTAATCGCCTGACCGACTGCATTGACCGCAATCTCCTTGAGAAAAGCTTTCACCTCTTTGTCATCTACGGCGATGTAGTGCATGAAATCGGCGTGAATTATCGTGCCGGCTGGTTGGGTGCTGGGTATGGTGTATGTGTTCATAGAAATGTCCTGATAAGGAAAGGTGCTGCAAAGACAACTGCTGTGCCCGCCTGATTGCTGCACGCTGTTGCGGGCACAGTTTTGCTCTGCGGAGTTGGTGCAAGTGGATTCAATGTTCACCACATTCACACCTTCACAGCGGGGGGTGAGTTGAGTGCGATTCATGGCTTGCTCGCCTTACTCCTCGGACTGACTGTGAATGTTGGTGAAGGTTGTGAACGTGTCTTCGATTGGCGCGGACTGTGCGGCGCTGTGGTGCCCCCGCCATCGCTAGCGAGGCGAAGTTCACAGTGCACCCCGTCGCGTCGTGGCTTCGTCTCAACGGACACCTGAATGCCAAGCTGACGCAGCGCGGGTGCAATGCGGCGCAGTGAGTCCCCCAATCCACGGGGGGACTTCGGCCAGTAATCCCCGCGCTCCATGCTCATGCTGAAAGCGTTGAGTTCAGTCAAGAGGCCCTTCACCGTGCCTGAGTAGGATTTCCCCTTCTCAACGAACTCCATGCAGGCCACAGACACCGGATTGGAATCCACAGTACGGCGGATAGCGTCCCGGCGGTGGTTCGTGTAGAGGTCCAGGAACTCGCCGGATTTGCCGCCCATGGCCCGGTTCATCGCTTCGCGAAGATGCGCAAAATCGGCCATGCGCGGCCGCTGCGCGGGTGGAATCGACACCGACGGCAGCAAGGCCAACGTCCTCGCAAAGAGATCGAGCAGCGCACCGAAGATGACTGGCGCGGCCTCAGTCAAGGCGAGCGTATGCTCGTCCTCGGTCATGCGCTCGCGGATCGTCGGCAGGCAGAGGGCAATGGTGCGGTCGAGCAGGTCCGCTCTGGTGATGACCGCGCCGATGCCGTTGAGCACGACCGGATTGTGCGCCTCGATGATGTGCTCTTCACCGTTGGTATAGAACTGTCGTCCTGCCTGACCGCCTCCGGTAGCGATGGTGCATAGCGCATCGGAGAGTTCAGGCGAAATGCCGGAGAGGTTTTCGAGGGAGACCAGGTGGTTGCTGCCTGCAGCGACATAGACGTCTTCCACACCCTTGGGCCGACCGCGCAGCATGACCTTGTTCGGATCGACGAAGATACGCAGCGTCTCCTGCGTCGTGCTCTTGGCGCTGCCCTGTTCGCCGATCAGTTCCAGGACAGGGTAAGGCGTGTCGGAGCGGTAGCATTCCAGTATCCAAGCCAGCACCAGCACACGGTCTTCCTCTGGGATGTTACACAGTCTCCACAAGTGATCTATGCTGCCGCCAGGCACCGGGATAGGCAGCGGGCGCATGGCCTTGTTGCGAAGGAAGCGCACGGGCGGTGAACTCACGATTTGCCAGCCTGTTGCTGTAACGTGAATGGCACGCCAACGGTCGTCACCCAGGTCGATCCAATACCCAGATTCATCCTTTGCCACGCGGCGAGCCGGCTTATGCTCGACGCCGTCGAACTTGGCGATACCAGACAGGGCATTCTGGCACGCCTTGATGGGTTCGGAGGCAGGTGCCGCCTTGAGTTGCGTGTGGGCAAACCAGCCGAGCCATTCGCGGAAGCCGAGTGAGTCGATGCGCCAATGCTCTGAGTGTATGGCGTCATCCTTGTCAGTACGCTGAAAAGTTGCATAGGCATTGCCGTCCTGGTCGTGCCATAGTTCGCAGCGTCGGGCCGCGAGATCAGTCAGTCGTTTGGCCAGCGAGTCTTCATGGCCACCGTCATCGCCGGCAGCGTGCCGGTCAACCAACGAATCGAGTGCGCAGACACGCACCGATGAGTTCGCCAGCTTGATGTCGATGCGCGCCGCTTCATACTCACGAGGGTCGTAGGCTTTGATGATGCTGAGGGCTTCTGTCGTGGTCGGTGCCAGATGGGCCTTGGGATCAGTGACCACGGCAGCTAGCACGCGCTGTAGCTCTGCGCGAGCATTCTCGATTAGCGACAGTTTTTCGGTTTCCCAATCCCATCCGTCCTCACGTGCCATAAAGAAGATGGTGCCCAGCATGACCGGGGTATCCTTGTAGCCGCCGAACGAATCCCACTTGATCTCTGTTTCGCCGTCGCGGTAGCTGCTGCCCGTCGCACTCCACTCGTCCCAGAGCGCGAAAGCTTCGCCACTGCCATCGCTGGCGTGGTGCAAGGCCATACCGACTTTCAACCAGTCCATATATTCGCAATCGGGCTCGATGGCAGCCAAGGCACTCTTGAGTTGGAGCGGGTTCTCGATTCCGCGACCTTGCAATGCCTGCATGGCCGCCCTTTCGACCCGCTTCTTGGGCAGCGGCTCGATCACGCTGGTGATTTGCTGCCAGGAGTAGGGCGGAATGGGCGTGCGGGCGTGAATGCGCACCATGAACGGACGGCTGGGATCCTTCTGGTGATAGAACCCCGGCAGGCGCAGAACGCGGGCAGGATCACACGCATTGGGGTCCGATCCGAAGTCCACCACCATGCGGTTCATCCCCTCTCGCCATGTGTCGAACTGCGGCGCTGTAGCGGGATCAATGAAGCAGTACCTGTGGAACTTGTCAGGTGACGACTCCACTTCCATATGCGGGTCGAGGGGCGGTGGCGGGGTGTTCGGGCGGTCGGCTTCCTGAAATATGGCCCGTGGGCTGACCATATTGCTCATCTTACGCCCGTTGCCATCGGTTCTATTGACGGTGACGAAAACGCCGGCGCCGCGTTGGTTGAGGTCAACCAGTGTGTCCCAGTGCTCATCAAGCGTACCGTTCAGAACGCGGGCCAGTGAGCCGTCCTTTCGTTCCTTGAAGTCGTCGAAGGTCTGGAAGCAGAAATGTTCCGCTTCCTCGTCCAGGGCGGTCAGGAAGGCGTCTGCCTGGGCACGGTTGGGAGTAAGCCGGCAAGCTGCAGAGCCCGTGGTGTTGGCGGGGTTGGCATCCATTACAGAACCTCCCCGTGCAGGAGTTTCTGAAGGTCGCTAACTTTCCAGGCCAGACGCCCGTTGATGCGGATTGGCCGGATCGGGCCGCATTCGAGGCAGGCCCACTTGCGTAGGGTCTGAGGGCGGCGTTGGAGTACGGCCGCTGCCTCGTCAGTGGGAAGAATTTCGGGCAATCCGGCCCGACAACCCATAAGGGAATTGAGAGTTTGCATCGTCTTTTTTCCTTCTGCGGATTCCCGCGTATTAATGACGATTGCAAAGCTATTCCCGAAATGGATGTCCTCCGATAGGTGCGGCGGCAAACATCGCCTAGCGGCGGTAAGCGGCGGTTATCCTCCCTTCTCGGCGCGTCTTCTTAGCCGCTTTTGGAGTGCCTCCTTGGTGAGCCATTTGGGCTTATTCTCCGCGTCTGTGTAGGCCAAACTACTGCCTTCAATCTTGCCGGTAAACGGCCCGTCTTCACTCAAGGCCAACTCCCGAAGCTGCTGATACACGGAAGCAGTGTTTTGGCTGCCGGCCTTCTCGATGGCTTTATCAATCACCGGGTCGAGAATGTTGGTTCGGGTTGCTATGCGATGCGTCCGTATTGGATCAATCACCCTGCCAGGAGCGGCCTTCGGCGTATCGCTGACCTCGGCGACAACATGGCTAGGCGCCGAAGTAACCTCCGGCGTCCCCTTGTCGCAATACCTCCACAGCTTTCCTTCGAGCCCAGGTGGCAACATGGCTGTCAGGCACAGGCTTTCACCTGCAGGTTGAAAGAGTTCGGCATCCAGTTCGTCGATTTCCTCCAAGTCAGGACTTGGTTTTTCAAGTGCAACCTGCCATTCGCGGAGCCGGTGCTTGTCGCCCTCACTGCGGATCATTGGTCTGGTCATTGAATACCAGGACTCGAACTCGTTGAGCCATACAAAGACGTTGTCAGGCAGGCTCAATATGGCGTCGATTCGCCAGGGGCCATGGTTTTCATCAATGGCGCCTTCACGCTCGTTGCCCTGCAGTCGCTTCGTCAGACTATTCAGAGTGATGACTGGATCCTTCCACTGACTTGCCGGTATCGGCTTGTAGTGGTCCTGGTCGAACATTTGGTACGCACACAAGGCGTAGCGGCTAGCAATTCTCAGACCCTGTCCGCAATCGACGGTCGCCGGTTCAGCAAGCGCTCTGACGATGCTGTCAGGCGATTCCCTCCAGGCCGTTACGTACGGGATCGCTCGAATCGGCAAGGCTTCGCGCCCACCAATCATGACTGTCCATCGTCCATTGTTCATGCAGCTCATCCTCCCGCGTTCTCTTTTGATTGAAGCTCCAGACAACTCGGCGAAGGTTCCAAATTTGCACGCCGTCGGGGTAGTCTGGTGTTCGTGCTCGGTCAAACCGCGGTCAACATGCGCAGGCCGGAGTTTGAATGTTCAAATTCGATGCCCGCCTGCTCCAGCATCCAGGACTCAATCTTGACATGCCAGCTACGCAATAGATCGAGGGGTCGGACGCGGTAATGCTTCTCGGCGGTCGCGCTCGGTTTGTGGCCCATGATCTGCGCCGCCACGCCTACCGGACATTCTACCCACTCGGATAGCGTGCCGAAGGAGCGGCGCAGGCCATGCAGGGTCAAGCCATCGATGCCGGCAATAGCACAAACCCTCCGATGTTGAATGCTTGGCTCGCGAAGCCGGCCAGAGGCAGCCAGGGGGCTGCTGAACACCCATTCATTACGACGCGGCAGCCTTGTGAGCAGCGCCGCGACGAAGGGCGTCAAAGGAATGGTGCGCTCTCCCTCGACTTTGTCATGGATCGTGATCGACTGCCAGCGGAAGTCGACGTCCTCCCATTTCAGCCCGGCCAGTTCCTCTCGTCGTGCACCAACCAGCAGCAAGACTTGCAAGTACGCCGAGATCACGGGGTTGCTGATGGTCCGAACAGCGGAGAACCACGCTGGCAGTTGCTCACGTTGCAGGCAATCGTCTTTGGCATGTTTCTTTGGCAGTTCCTCTTTCACTATGCGCGCCTGACACACTGTGGCGTTGGCGATACTGTGGTATTCGGGCGTTTCTGCACACCAATTGAGGAAGGCCCTGAAGAGCCGGAAGGCAAGGGCAGCTTGCGTGGGACGCCGAGCAGACTCGTCTCGTAGCCAAGCCTTCACTCGCTCCGAGTCGATTTCAGTCATCTTGAGGGGCATCAATGCGGCCAGGGCACCATGCGCTTTGTCATCGCCACAGTAGGCAAGTTTCTGATGGTCGGCTAGATGGCGGACGCTCCATTTGGGGCGACGAGCCTCGACGTAGCAATTCCATACTGCACCGACGGTAACGTTACCGCGCTTGAACTCTGCCTCCTGAGCCGCCGCAGCGGCAGCGTGCTGGGCCTTCTGTTGGCGCGGATCAATACCCTGGTCAGTCAGCATCTTGAGGCGCGTTGCCTCAGCCTGAGCGTCGCCGACTGTCCAAGTGCGCACGTCGCCGATGGATAGCCGGATGGTCTTGCCATTTAGCCTCGACTCGAAGACATATGTCTTGGTGCCGGCAAAGGTGACTCGCAGCCCGAGGCCAGGCGCCTTGCCATCCCAGTATACGGTCTGGTTGTTCTTGCCTTCGGCGCTTGGTTGAAACCTGAACGCCGCAACCCTGCCAGCCGTGAAATTCTCTCGATTTGTCATTATGACCTCCAACGTGTAGGCACCATGTAGGCAAATTTTATCAACATTGAGGAATAGAATGAAGCATAAACAGGACGTGCATTGAGTTTAAATAATTGTTTTATATACTTTACTGCCTACTCAATGAGCTTAGATCAACGCGACGGAATGCAAAAAATAT
>NZ_JDSS02000016.1:32253-41614 GCF_000584955.1 Candidatus Accumulibacter vicinus | reverse complement strand
TCGATTCCGCGCTTGGCCACCAACCAAAACAAGCAGTTAGCCCGACCCAACACGTCGGGCTTTTTGCTTTTTATTCCTGTGTTAGCCTACATTCCGTACGAGCACAGCGAAGATTTCGCATTTCGTGTAAGTTCGGGCGCTACTTGGCACAGGACATTCGGATAATGCGAGGAATTTAACGCCGAAATTTGGGGCGGATCCGCATCCGTGCGATTGCCACGCGCACGGCTTGCCTGCTGTGCTCGATGAGCCCCCCGAAGCCGAGATCCTCGGGCTTGGAGCGGACGGACTGCCGCGCTGACGCAGGTCGAACCTGCTGACGCCGAATTGGTGCAAACAGCCTTCAACGCCTGGCAACGCTTTGGCTTCAGAGGTGCAACCGACCGCCCATCAGGTCCAGCCGACGCATGTCGGGCAGTTCGATGACGTCGCGATCATGGCAGGCGATCACCGCCGTGGTCCGGGCCGTACAGAAGCCGCGCAGCAGGTCGATGGTTTGCCGCCGCGATTCGGCATCGAGATTGGCCGTCGGTTCGTCGAGCAGCAGTATTTTCGGCTTCAGTACCCAGGCACGTGCCATGGCCACGCGCTGCCTTTCTCCCCCGGACAGCTTCTGCGGCGGTATTGCCAGAAGATGCGTCAGGCGTGCCCAGGCAATCGCTGCCGCGACCAGCCGTTGCCGTTCGTTCGCTTCGATGCCTCTGGCACGCAGCCCATAAGCAATATTGTCGGCGACACTGGTATGAAAAAGGTAGGGTTGCTGATGCACGTAGATCACCTGCCGGCGCAGCCAATCGGGATAGGGTCGCCAGTCGAAGCGCCGTTCCTGGTAGTGTCCGAACCCGCTGTCTGGTGCTTCGATGCCGGCCAGGATACGCAGCAGGGTGGACTTGCCGCTGCCGTTTTCTCCGGTCAGGACGTAGCTCTCGCCAGCCAGTAGCGTCAGCTCATCGATCGAGAACAGGCGTCGTGCCGCGAACGATTTGGTCAGCGTGGACACCCCGAGCAGGCTCATCGGCGTGACTCTCCCTGAAAGAAGGCGAAAGCCGAATTGATTCCCAGGGCAACGACCAGGAGGACGATGCCCAGGGCAATGCCCTGCGCGAACTCGCCCTTGCTGGTTTCGAGTGCAATCGCCGTCGGGATGTTGCGCGTCACGCCGGCGATGTTGCCGCCTACCATCAGCGAGCAACCGATCTCCGAGACGACCCGGCCAAAAGCGCTGCAGACCGCTGCCATCAGCGCAAAGCGCACTTCGACGAGCATCGTCCAGGCGATGCGCGGAGCCGACGCGCCGAGCGCGACGGCGGTCTCGCGGGCGCGCGGATCGGCGCCCTGGATCGCCGCGAGCGAGAAGGCGATCAGCACCGGCAGGGCGATCAGTATCTGGCCAATGACCATCGCAGTCTGGGTGAACAGCAGTTGGAGCTGCCCCAGGACCCCCTGGCGCGAAAGCAGCAGGTACAGGATCAGACCGACAACCACCGTCGGCGACGCCAGCAGTCCCTGCGTCACGACGATCAGCAGTCGCCGCCCTGGGAACTCCAGCGTTGCCAGCAGGTAGCCGATGCCAATTCCCAGGGGCATGGCGATCAGCATCGCGCGCAGCGTCACCGACAGCGAAACGCCGACGATCAGCCACAGCTCGGGATCGCCGGAAAACAGCAGGCGCAGCGCCGCTTCGCTGGCATCGAGAAGTCCCAGAGCGCTTACCTCGCCGGTGTGACGAAGAACAGCTGCTCGCCGTTCTGCCGGAAGGCAGCGATCGCCGAGCGCCCGGCGGCACTGCTCAGCCACTCGATCAGCGCCATGGCACCGGCAAAATGGATCTCCGGGTACCTTTTCGGATTGACGGCAATGACGCCATACGGATTGAACATGCGCGGGTCACCCTGGACGAGGATCGCGAGGCCGGTGCGGGTCTTGTAACTGGCGAAGGTGGCCCGGTCGGTCAGCGTGTAGGCCTGCATCTCGCCAGCCATGGTCAGCACCTCGCCCATTCCGAGCCCGGCCGAGACGTACCACGGCGCTCCCTTGGTGGCAATGCCGAGCTGTTGCCAATAACTTCTTTCCATCCGCTCGGTTCCCGAATCGTCACCGCGGGAAACGAAACGCGCCTGCCTGGCGGCGATCTGGCGAAAGGCCTCGAGTACCTCCCTGCCACCGCGTAGTGCGGCCGGGTCGCTGCCGGGACCGACGATGACGAAATCGTTGTACATCACATCGCGTCGATTGACTCCGTACCCGGCCGCGACGAAAGCCTCTTCGGCCTGGCGATCATGCACCAGCACGATATCGACGTCACCATTCTCGGCCAGCTTGAGCGCCTTGCCGGTTCCGACCGAGATGACCTGCACCCTGACCCCATGCTGCAACTCGAATTGCGGCAGGATGGCGCGCAGCAGACCGGAGTTGTCGGTGCTGGTGGTCGTTGCCAGACGCAGGTCGCGGGCTGCGAGGTGGGTGGAGAAGAAACCAAGCAGGAGAACAATGGCTGTTGCCAAGTGACAACAGCCGAAGAATGCGCGGGCCATGCCTGATCTCCTGTAGGAATTCATCGATAGTCGCACAGACCCTGTGGGGGGCTGAACGGTATGCGGTACGTGGTTTTTTCGCAGTGCCCCCCTGTTGCCCAGGGAGAGCGATCATCAGCAGCAAGGGGGTTCGCATCCTGGTCGTTGCGGCCGCCGCCACGGGGTATGCGGGCAGCGCAATGTCGGCAGATCGTCATCGGCAAGCGCAAGTATGGCATGAACCGTGATCTCATCGGTACACCGGCAATCCGCCCTTCTCGGGATGTACCGACGCTTGTCGCTGGGCTTCGCTGGCCGCCCGGCGCCTGGAAACGGACACCCCGGCGAGTCCGGACGGTATTTCGCCAGGGGACCGCCATTCCCGGGCACGCGCGGCATGCTGCGATGCGGTAAAATGCCGGCATGTTCTATCCTCTGTTACGTCGTTTTTTCTTCGCTCTCGACCCCGAAATCGCACACCTTGTCGGGATGAGCGGCGTCGATTTCCTCAATGCCACGGGTGCGCGCTGTCTGCTTGCTGCTGCGGTGCCGCCGGACCCGCAGCAGGTGATGGGGCTTGTTTTTCCCAACCCGGTCGGCCTGGCGGCGGGTCTCGACAAGAACGGCGAGCATATCGACGCTCTGGCCGCCCTCGGTTTCGGCTTCATCGAGATCGGTACAGTGACCCCGCGTGCGCAGCCCGGCAATCCGAAGCCACGCCTGTTCCGCATTCCGGAGCGGCAGGCGCTCATCAATCGCATGGGTTTCAACAACGATGGCGTCGAGAAGCTGCTGGCCAATGTCGCCCGTTCCCGCTTCGCTCGTACCGGCGGAATTCTCGGAATCAATATCGGCAAGAACTTCGATACCCCGATCGAGAACGCCGCCGACGATTACCTGAGCTGTCTTGAGCGCGTCTATGGCGCCGCCAGTTATGTGACGGTCAACATTTCGAGTCCGAACACCAAGAACCTGCGCGAACTGCAGCAGGACACTGCGCTCGACACGCTGCTCGGTCGGCTGAAAGGCGCCCAGTCGCGGCTCGCCGATCGCCATGGCCGGTATGTGCCGCTGGCCCTGAAAATTGCTCCGGACCTCGAAGATTCGCAGATCCAGGCGATTGCCGACCTGCTGCGCCAACACCGGATGGAGGGCGTCATCGCCACCAACACCACGCTCTCGCGAGCTGCTGTCACCGGCCTGGCGAATGCCGAACAGGCGGGCGGTCTGTCCGGTGCGCCGCTGCGGGCGATGTCCACCGCGGTGGTGAAAAAACTGTCGCTCGCCCTGGCCGGTGAGGTGCCGATCATCGGCGTCGGCGGCATCCTGTGTGGTGCCGACGCGGCCGAGAAGATCGCCGCCGGTGCCAGCCTGGTGCAGTTCTATACGGGCTTCATCTACCGCGGCCCTGGGCTGGTTGGCGAGGCGGCCGCGGCGATCGCCGGGCAGCGCCATGGTTGGCAACGTGGTTGAATGGACACACTTGCCGGGGGATAATCGCGGCGCCCCGGACCCCGTCGTTTCCTGCCCAACAGTCGTGGCTGCTCGGACACCCCGGATCATGAAAGCCATGAACTTTTCCACCAACCTTGCCCATCTCCCGCTCGCCGGCGATGGGGAGATTCGTCAGTCGCCAGCGCCACTTTCAGGGTAAGCGGAACATGACCCACTACCTGTTCATCATTGTCGGTGCCGTCCTCGTGAACAACGTCGTGCTGGTGAAAATCCTCGGGCTGTGCCCGTTCACGGGGGTTTCCAAGAAGCTGGAGACGGCGTTCGGCATGGGCGCGGCGACCACTTTCGTGCTCACTGTGGCGACCGGTGCCAGCTACGTCATCGATCACTACCTGTTGATGCCGTTCGGGCTCGAATATCTGCGGACCCTTTCCTTCATCTTCACCATCGCCGCCATCGTGCAGCTCACCGAGATGGTGATCCAGAAGACCAGCCCCTTGCTGCACCAGGTGCTCGGCATTTACCTGCCGCTGATCACGACCAACTGTGCGGTACTCGGCGTGCCCTTGCTGAACGTTGCCAACAAGCATGACTTTGTCGAGTCCCTGCTTTTTGGTGCCGGTTGCGCCATCGGTTTCTCACTGGTTCTGGTGCTCTTTGCGGGTATCCGCGAACGCGTCGAAGGGGCCGATGTGCCCACCCATTTTCGGGGAACGGCGATTGCCATGGTGACCGCCGGCCTGATGAGCCTGGCCTTCATGGGCTTTGCCGGACTGGACAAGTATCAATGATCAGCACACTGGTGATCATGGCGCTCGGTGCCCTCGTGCTCGGTGCCGCGCTTGGCTACGCGTCGATCAAATTCAAGGTCGAAGGCGATCCGCTGGTCGAGAAAATCGAAGCGATCCTGCCACAGACGCAGTGCGGCCAATGCGGTTATCCGGGGTGCAAACCTTACGCGGCGGCGATTTCAGCCGGTGAGGCCGACATCAACCTGTGCCCGCCGGGCGGCATGGACGGTGTGCGCAAGCTCGCCGACCTGCTCGGCCGCGAAGTCAAGCCGCTGGAGGTCGAGGAGAAGCCGAAACAGGTGGCGATCATCGACGAAACGACCTGTATCGGCTGTACCCTGTGTATCCAGGCCTGCCCGGTGGACGCCATCGTCGGCGCCGCCAAACAGATGCATACCATCATCGAACCGCTGTGTACCGGTTGCGAGTTGTGCATCAAACCCTGCCCGGTCGAGTGCATCCACATGCAGCCGATCACCGAGAATCTCGATAACTGGAAGTGGAAATACCCGGTGATCGAAATCAAGCGCGCCGCCTGAGTTGCCGGCAATGCTCCAACACCTGTTCGGTTTCAAGGGCGGTGTCAAACCGCAGACCAACAAGGCCCCGTCGGTGCAGCAACCGATCGGCCAGGCACCGCTGCCGGCGCGCCTGTACGTGCCGTTGCACCAGAGCATCGGCGGTTCGCCGAACCCGCTCGTCGAGGCCGGCGAGCAGATACTGAAAGGGCAATTGATCGGTGGGGCCGACGGCTGGATGTCGGCGGCCGTGCATGCACCGACTTCCGGCACCGTTCTGGCGATCGAGAAGCATGTGGCTGCGCACCCTTCGGGTCTGCCGACGCTGACCGTGGTCATTGCGCCGGATGGTCGTGACGAATGGATCACGCGCACGCCGCTCGATTACCGGAGCCTGGCGCCCGAGCGCGTACGCGAAGCGCTACGCGATGCCGGCGTCGTCGGCCTCGGAGGCGCCGTCTTTCCGAGCCACGCCAAGCTCACTGCGGCCAGCTCCGTCGCCGTCGAACAACTGGTCATCAACGGGGCCGAGTGCGAGCCTTTCATGACCTGCGACGACCTGCTGATGCGCGAGCGCGCCGAGGAAATCGTGCGCGGAAGCGCGATCTTTCGTGAGCTGCTGGCGGCCAGGCGAGTGCTGATCGGCATCGAGGACAACAAGCCGGAAGCCGTCGCGGCAATGCAGGCAGCGGTGCAGCGGCTGGGCGAGGATCATGAGGTGGTCGCCGTTCCCACCCGCTACCCGGCCGGCGGTGCCAAGCAGTTGATCCGCGTCCTGACCGGCAAGGAAGTCCCGGCCAGCAAGCGCTCGACCGATCTCGGCGTGCAGTGTTTCAACGTCGCCACCGCCTATACCGCGTATCGGGCGCTGGCCTACGGCGAGCCCGTGATCTCGCGCATCGTCACGCTGACCGGCAACGTCCTGCAGCCACGCAACTGGGAAGTGCGGCTCGGGACGCCGCTACGCGATCTGGTTGCGCTCGGCCAGCCAAAAGCCGACACCAACAAATACCTGATGGGTGGGCCGATGATGGGCTTCGAGATCCCGGACCTCGCTGCGCCGGTGATCAAGGCCACCAACTGTGTCATCGCCGGTTCGCCGACGCTGTTCCCGCCGAGTCCACCCGAGATGCCGTGCATCCGTTGCGGCGCCTGTGCCGAAGTCTGCCCGCACGAATTGCAACCATTCGAGTTGTACTGGTTCGCGCGCGCCAGGAACTTCGGCAAGACGCAGGAGTATCACCTCTTCGACTGTATCGAATGTGGCTGCTGCAGCTACGTTTGCCCGTCGCACATTCCGCTGGTGCAGTACTTTCGTTTTGCCAAGAGTGAAATCTGGTCGCGCGAGCGCGAAAAGCAGGCCGCTGAAGCTGCCAAGGCGCGCTTCGAATTGCGCAATGCACGTGCCGAACGGGAACAGGCCGAGAAGGCCGAACGCCTGGCCAGGGCCGCCGCTGCCAGGAGCAGCGAACGCAAGCCGGCCAGCGCCGCGGCGAGCCCGCCGGTCGCGGTCGCGGAATCGGGCGTTGCCAGTGCCGTGGCCAGCGAGCCGGCCATTGCCTCCCCTCCGATCGATGCCGATGCGCTGAAGAAAGCGACCATCGTCGCGGCGATGGAACGTGCCCGCGCCCAGCGCGCTGCCGTACAGCCCAGAAATACCGAACAACTCACCTTCCAGCAGCAGCGCGAAATCGCCGCCATCGAGGCGCGCCGCGCCAACCTGCAGGCAGAGTCGTCGCCGGACGAAGTGAACCGACCGCAGCGGGCAGCAGAATGATGTTGTTCTCGACCCCCCCTTATGTGCTCGGGCAAGGCAGCGTGCGGCGGGTGATGCTGCAGGTGCTGATCGGCCTGTTGCCGGGCATTGCCGCTTACATCTGGCTACTCGGCGCGAGCATCGTCTTGCAGTTGTTGATGGCCACGGTCGCTGCGCTGGCCGGAGAAGCGCTGATGCTCTGGCTGCGCGGCAAGCCGCAGGGCCTGTTCCTGAGCGACGGCAGTGCGGTCGTCACCGCCTGGCTGATTGCTCTGGCCTTCCCGCCGCTGGCGCCGTGGTGGTTGATCGTCGGCGGCACGCTGTTCGCGATCGTCGTCGCCAAGCATCTCTACGGCGGACTCGGTCAGAATCCTTTCAATCCGGCGATGACCGCCTTCGCCGTGTGCATCGTTTCGTTTCCGGCCCTGATGTCGCAGTGGCCGGCACTCGGCCTCAAACTGAACCTGGCGGAGCAGCTCAGGCTGATTGCCGGCCTCATCCCACGCGTCGACGTGATGAGTGGAGCGACTCCGCTTGACGCGCTCAAGACGGCCCTGAAACTCGGCGAGGGCGCGGTCGACGTGCCGACCCTTCTGGCGACCCAGGAGGTTTTCGGAAACTTCGCCGGGCGTGGCTGGGAATGGGTCTCTGTCGGCTATCTCGTCGGCGGTCTGTGGCTGTGGCAGAAGAAGATCATCGGCTGGCAGGCACCGCTCGGTTTCCTCGGCAGCCTGTTCATGCTCGCCGCTGCGCTCTGGGTCTGGAGCCCGCAACAGTTCGCCAATCCGCTCTTCCACCTGTTTTCCGGCGGCACCATGCTGGGTGCCTTCTTCATTGTCACCGATCCGGTTTCCGGGTCGACAACCAGCCGGGGCAAACTGATCTTCGGCTTTGCCGCCGGTGTGCTGGCCTACCTCATCCGCGTTTTTGGCGGCTATCCTGACGGCATCGCTTTCGCGGTGCTGCTGATGAATCTCTGCGTGCCGCTGATCGACATGTACACCCAGCCACCGATCTTCGGGATGAAGAACGAACGATGAAGCCGTTGCCCAGGACACCCAGTGCGACCGGGATGGCGATGCGCACGGCGGTCATCCTGCTGATCTTCGTGGTGGTGTTCACCAGCCTGCTGGCAGCCGTTTTCCTGTGGACCCGGCCGGCGATCGAGGCCGCCGCCGCCGAGGAAAAAATGAAGCTGATCAGCGAGGTGCTGCCGCGCGAACTCTACGATAACGACTTGCTGAGCGACCGTTTACAACTGCCGCCCAACCCGGCACTGGGTGCCGACGAGGCGTCGACTGCCTACCTGGCACGTCGGGCTGGTCAGGCCAGCGCGCTGGTCTTCGAAGCGGTGGCTCCCGATGGCTATTCCGGAAAGATCCGTCTGTTGATCGCCGTCACCGCCGACGGCACGCTGCTCGGCGTCCGCGTGACACAACACAAGGAGACGCCGGGCCTGGGCGACTACATCGACCCAAGGAAGGACAGGAACAAGGAGCGTCCGTGGATCCGGCAGTTCGACGGCCTCTCGTTGGCGACGGTCGCCGACCGCGAGTGGCGGGTCAAAAAGGACAGCGGACGTTTCGACTCGGTTGTCGGGGCAACGATCACGCCGCGCGCCGTGATCAAGGCGGTGCACAAGGCCTTACACTACGTTGCCGAGAATCGCCGGCAACTCTTTGCCACAGGAGGAGGGAAATGATCAGTCGTGAGGAATTCCGCCAGATCGGCGCCAACGGCGTCTGGCACCAGAATACCAGCCTGGTGCAGATCCTGGGCCTCTGTCCGCTGCTCGCCGTGACCACCAATCTGGTCAACGGCGTGATGCTGTCGCTGGCGACGATCATCGTCATGGCCATCGCCAACGTTGCCGTGGCATCGCTGCGCAACCTGATCCCGCACGAGATTCGCATCCCGGTCTTCATTCTGATCGTCGCAGCGCTGGTGACCGTGGTCGATCTGCTGTTCAACGCCCAACTGCATGAGTTGTACCTGGTTCTTGGCATCTTCATTCCCCTGATCGTCACCAACTGCATCGTGCTGGCGCGTGTCGAAGCCTTCGCCAACAAGAACCCGCCGCTGCATGCGGCATTCGACGGCGTCTGCATGGGCATCGGCATGCTGTGGACGCTGGCCCTGCTCGGTGGACTGCGCGAGTTGATCGGCGGTGGCACGCTGCTGGCCGGGATCGAGATGGTTTTTCCGGCGCTGCAGCCCCTGCAGTTGCTGCCGGCCGACTATCCCGGTTTCCTGCTGGCGTTGCTGCCGCCCGGCGCCTTCATCCTGCTTGGCTGTCTGATTGCCTGGAAAAACTGGGTCGAGGCCCGC
>NZ_JDSS02000016.1:30592-32243 GCF_000584955.1 Candidatus Accumulibacter vicinus | reverse complement strand
ATAAGCCAGACCTAATGCTACCGCGCCACATCTCGACTCTACACCCTCAAGCGTGGATCTGACTGCGAGAACACGAGGAAGAGCAGCGGATGACCGGCAGAAGCTTGGCTCAAGCTTGTGCCTTTGGCCATTCGCCCGGACGGTACGGCCGGGCGAATGGCCAAAGGCACAAATCATCCCGCGACCGGGGTTAGCAGTTGGGTCAGGATGTCGCGGATGGCGTCTCCATCCGTGAGGAAGGCGATGATTCGCATCTCGCCACCACAGCGTGGACAGAGGAGCGGTAAGACCTCATCAATGCGCGCGAGGAGCAGCGCCCAGGCGTAGCGGGCGGCGCGACGGTGGATCGCTTGTTCTTCCCCCGGTGCTTCCTCTGTACTCTCGGACGAGCGGCTTGGCGTGGCGCTTGGCGCAGCGGGCGGGGCAATGGACTCGGTCGCGCCTGCCGCTGGCGTACCGTCCGGCACTCCGGCAAGCGCAGTGACCTGTCCCCGCAGCGGCACGTTGGGTGCCAGTACCCCGTAGTCACGGTGCCGATGCCGGCGCGGCGGCGGAATCCGCGCGGCCAGACGCTCGATGAGTTCGAGCGGCGTCAGCATGACGCTGACGCTGCCGCCGGGACCCGGCTTAACGCTCTCATGGATCCGGTGTTCGGCGTCGATCTCCCGCAGACGCTCCAGTGCGAAGGCCGGTCGAGCGCGAGTTGCGCCGCAGCCGTTCCAACCCCGCGCGGTCAGCGCCTTCGACGCGCACGCTGGCGTCGAGCGAGAAGCCGCCTCCGTGTTCCCAGTTTGCCATCGTCTCGGAGTCCTCCGACTCAAGCACACCGCGGCGGGTCAGCGCGCGCAGCAGACGCCGGCGGATCCTGGTCTGCACTTCGTCGAGCAACGTCTGCTCGGGGGCGCGGCTTTCGTGGAAGCTCGCCGCTCCCGAGGCGTCTGCCTCGAAGACCCCCTCGATGACGATGCAGTGGGCCCGGCTATCGCAGGAGAGTTCGAGCCAGGTGGCGAGGTGCATCTGCACGGTGCGTTCGGGCCGGCGACGGCGATAGACGGCCGTGCGAACCGACGCACAGGCGGCAGACATGGGGAGACGGGTCGGGCAGTCGAGAGGCCACAACTATCCCGGTTTCCTGCTGGCATTGCTGCCGCCTGGTGCCTTCATTCTGCTCGGTTGTCTGATTGCCTGGAAGAACTGGGTCGAGGCCCGAGCCGCGGCGCGCCGGCCGAGTTCGCCGCCGCTGGCACTGGGCGATGGCGTCTGAGAGTCGGCGACGATGGACCGTATTCAGCGCCAGGAACTCTTTGCCCGCCTGCGCGCTGCCAACCCGGAACCGACCACCGAACTTGCCTACGCCAGCACCTTCCAGTTGCTGATTGCCGTCATCCTGTCGGCACAGGCCACCGACAAGAGCGTCAATCTCGCCACCCGGCAGCTCTTTGCCGATGCGCCGACGCCACAGGCGATGCTGGCACTCGGTGAAAGCGGTCTGATTCCTTACCTCAACCGCATCGGTCTTTACCAGGGCAAGACCAGGAACATTCTCGCCACCTGCCGGCAGTTGCTCGAGCAACATGGCGGCGAAGTCCCGCACTCGCGCACCGCCCTCGAAGCCCTGCCGGGGGTCGGTCGCAAGACCGCCAACGTGGTT
>NZ_JDSS02000016.1:29687-30582 GCF_000584955.1 Candidatus Accumulibacter vicinus | reverse complement strand
TCGCCACCTGCCGGCAGTTGCTCGAGCAACATGGCGGCGAAGTCCCACACTCGCGCACCGCCCTCGAAGCTCTGCCGGGGGTCGGTCGCAAGACCGCCAACGTGGTCCTCAACACCGCTTTCGGCGAAGCCACGATCGCTGTCGATACACATATTTTTCGGGTCGCCAATCGCACCGGGCTGGCCCCCGGCAAGACGCCCCTGGCCGTCGAACGTGAGCTGCTGCAGGCAGTACCGGAGGAATTCCTGCATGCCGCCCATCATTGGCTGATCCTGCACGGGCGCTACGTCTGCAAGGCGCGCAAGCCCGATTGCTGGCGCTGCAGCATTGCCGATCTCTGTGCCTACCCGGAGAAGACCCGTGTTTCGCCTGGGCCGCCGCCCCGATGAACGCCATCACTGCTCCGATCCCCCGCGCAGCCTGGAGAAGCCATGTTCAATCCCAGCCGTGAACAGGTCCGCCAGTTTTTCTGCGAAGCCTGGCGAAAATATCGCGAACGCGCGATTCTCGAAGGCGCCGAGGTCACGGCGGCCGACCTGATCCGGCATCACCCTGAATACCACGCCCTGCTCGAAAACCCGGCGCTGGCGCTGGAGCAGGAGTTCACGCCCGAGAGCGGGCAGATGAATCCCTTTCTCCATCTCTCGCTGCACCTCGCCATTGCCGAGCAGATCAGCATCGACCAGCCACCGGGAATTCGTGCCGCCTATCAGGCCCTGCGCACCCGCCTCGACGTGCATGCCGCCGAACACGCGATCCTGGAATGCCTGGGCGAAGCGCTCTGGCGTGCGCAGCGGCAGGGTGGGGCGATCGATGCGGCGGCTTACCTGGACTGCTTGCGGCGGGTGGTTAGCCCATCTTTAACATCCCATACGCATATTTCCTGCTTTCCAGG
>NZ_JDSS02000016.1:3734-29662 GCF_000584955.1 Candidatus Accumulibacter vicinus | reverse complement strand
CCAGTGGCGAGGGTGCGGACCTCGACCAACACTTTCAATCGCACCCGAAGCGCTGAAGCGCTGCCGTCCGCTCCCTGTCGTGAAATTTACGGGTAGAATCAGATCCTCTTCGAGAGGATCACTCCCATGCGCTTTTCCGGTTCCGATACCTACGTCGCCACCCGCGACCTGACCCTCGCCGTCAACGCCGCGATCACCCTGCAGCGCCCGCTCCTGATCAAGGGTGAGCCGGGGACCGGCAAGACCATGCTTGCCGAAGAAGTGGCCGCCTCCCTGGGCTTGCCACTGTTCGAGTGGCATGTCAAATCGACGACCAAGGCGCAGCAGGGTCTCTACGAATACGACGCGGTGTCGCGCCTGCGCGACTCGCAGCTTGGCGAAGCGAAGGTTGCCGACATCGGCAGCTACATCGTCAAGGGGGTGCTCTGGCAGGCGTTTGAATGCGAAACGCCGTCGGTGGTACTGATCGACGAAATCGACAAGGCCGACATCGAATTTCCCAACGATCTGTTGCGCGAACTTGACCGCATGGAGTTCTTCGTCTACGAAACCCGTCAGCAGGTGCGCGCGCGCCACCGGCCGGTGCTGTTCATCACTTCGAACAACGAGAAGGAACTGCCGGACGCCTTCCTGCGCCGCTGCTTTTTCCATTACATCCGCTTTCCCGACAAGGAGACGATGACCAGGATCGTCAACGTGCACTTCCCCGGCCTGAAACCGACGCTGCTGCGCGAAGCACTGGAGGTCTTCTTCGAACTGCGCGAGATTCCGGGTCTGAAGAAAAAGCCCTCGACCTCGGAGCTGCTCGACTGGCTCAAGCTGCTGCTCGCCGAAGACATTCCGCCGGAAGTGCTGCGCAGCAAGGATCAGAAGTCCGCGATCCCGCCGCTGCACGGCGCGCTGCTGAAGAACGAGCAGGACGTGCATCTCTTCGAGCGCCTGATTTTCATGGCGCGTCAGAACCGCTGAGGCCACGCGGGCAGCGACGATGCTGATCGACTTCTTCCTGCACCTCAAGGCGAGCCGCCTGCCGGTATCGATCAAGGAGTTTCTGACCCTGCTCGAAGCGCTGCAGCAGCACGTCATCGAACAGAGCATCGACGACTTCTATGTGCTGTCGCGTGCCACCCTGGTCAAGGACGAGACCCATTTCGACAAATTCGACCGCGCCTTCGGCGAGTACTTCAAGGGAGTCGAGGCGCTGCCGGGGATGGACGTCCTGATCCCCGAAGCGTGGCTGCGGCAGGCGGTCAAGCGGCATCTGAGCGACGCCGAACGCGCCAGACTCGAAAAACTGGGCTGGGACAAGCTGATGGAAACTTTCAAACAGCGCCTCGCCGAACAGAAGGAGCGGCATTCCGGCGGCAACAAATGGATTGGCAGCGGCGGCAGCTCGCCGTTTGGACACGGTGGCACGCATCCCGAGGGAATCCGCGTCGGCGGCAGGAGCGAGAACCGCTCGGCGGTCAAGGTCTGGGAGAAGCGCGAATACCGCAACCTCGACGATAGTGTTGAAATCGGCACGCGCAACATCAAGGTCGCGCTGCGCCGCCTGCGCCGTTTCGCCCGCCAGGGCGCTCCCGATGAACTCGACCTCGAAGGCACGATCACCGGCACCGCGCGCAACGCCGGCTGGCTCGACCTGCACATGCGTCCGGAACGTCACAACGCCGTCAAGGTGCTGTTGTTCCTTGACATCGGCGGCTCGATGGACGACCACATCCGCGTCTGCGAAGAACTCTTCTCGGCCTGCCGCAGCGAGTTCAAGCACCTCGAACACTACTATTTCCACAACTGCGTCTATGACCGTCTGTGGAAGGATAATCGCCGTCGCCACAGCGAGCGCATCGCCACCCAGGACGTATTGCACAAATACGGCAACGACTACAAGCTGATCTTCGTCGGCGACGCGTCGATGAGTCCTTACGAACTCTTACAGCCCAACGGCTGCCTCGAATACCACAACGCCGAACCTGGCGCCACCTGGTTGCGCCGCCTGGCCGACACCTGGCCGCACGCGATCTGGCTCAACCCCGAGTCGGAACAGTCGTGGCCATACCGGCAATCGACTTCGCTGATCTACCATCTGATGGGCGGGCGGATGTTTCCGCTGACGCTCGATGGGCTGGAGCGGGGAATGAGGTTGTTGAGCAAGTAGGCCAATGGCCTGCGGAAGGCCTGGCGCTGAAGGGGAGGGCGGCGATGCCGGTCAGTCCGGAGTCCGACGTCGGCCGCTGATTGCAGCGTGGCCTGGATGGCAGCCCCGAGCGTTCCGATTCCGGCGGCCAGTTTTTTTACACTCCGCGCAAAGCCCGCTTCCCGCCCTTGCTGGGGCTTTCAGCGCGACCGGCTCGCTCCTGGAAGCCCCTTGACGGCTTCCGGGTGTCGAAATTTTTTACACTTGGCGAGCGGTATCGATAATCATCCGCACCAGAAGACAAACCATGGGCGACCATTTCGGTTTCGTTGGTGGAAGTTTCTCGGCGGAAGTATGGGTCAAGCTCAATCCGGGCGATACGGATGCGTCTCTTCCCATTGGGAAGCACTACTCAGGAGTCGTTGCTGGATATTTCTTGGCAATAAATGACGTGGCTGACGGGTGCAGCACGATCGGCAAGGCGCATATATATGCCGCGTATCCATGCAGTGGTATCTCTTCAACGGTGGTCAATGATGGCCTATGGCACCACCAGCCAAACGTCGGCGATCTACGTGGACGGCCTGTTCCAGTCGTCGTCGAGCGGGGGGAATATCATCCATCCGACTTCAGCCTCCTTCCTGGTCGGTGGCCTGACGATTGGGGGAGCGCCGACCGGTTGGTACACTGGGCTCATCGACAATGTTAGGCTCTATGACAGCGCGCTCGATGCTTCCAAGGTGGCGTCGATCTACTCGGACACGGTTGCTCCGGTTCCTGTCGGTATGACTCCGCTAGGGGCCGCCGCGGTGCCCGAGCCGTCGAGCCTGGCGCTGATGTTGTTGGCAGCCGGGCTGCTGGGGGTACGGCGGCGTCGCCATTGAGTGGCGGTTTCCGTCGAGTGGGCGTAGCGTCCCCGGTATCATCGCCACACGCCGGGTGACGCCCTGAGAGCGCACGGCAGGGTCCAGGGTCGGGGTCTTGAAATCACGCTTTTCCTTTCTGACCCGTTCTTCTTTTCACGCCAAGGCAGAAGGAAAAAAGGCCCTTTCCCCCCTCATTGAAGGCTCAGAAGAATTGCTGGGCGAAGTTGGCAACGGCCAGAGCGATCAGGACGGCAATCATCCACGGTAACAGTGAAAACTTGCTTTCGCTCTTCATCTCCAGGGGCTCAATTCGGTTTTCCAGTCGCACGATGTCCGGCTTGGTCGCCAGAGACCTGTCAAGTGCTTCAGCCAAGGCTTCGGCAAGTTGTGACGAGGCCCCCCCTGCCGCTTCCAGCCGCTTGACGAATTTGAGGGTGTCGAAAGTGATCGTGCTCATCATGGTCTGGAGTATGGCCAAGGGGAATCTGATGGTCAAGGAGCTGCGGGGTCGAAGTGACCACATTCGTGTCGAGCACCAGCCGCATCAAGCTCCGCTCTTGGCGCGCCGCTCGGCGCGCATCGTGGCGATCTCCTGAGCCACTTCCTCGGGCGACATTACGGCAGGTTGGTCAATGGCCGCCATGCGGTCCATTGCCGAAAATAATTCATCGACGCGCTGGATCTTGAGTTGCTCGCGCAACCAACGTTCCAGTTGGGTGGACGACAGCAGCCCGGCGCGCTGGGCTTCCTGTGCAAGTTGGTCGGGTAATGTGATCTGAACCGTGGTCATGTGCTTTTTCCTTGGTAGGTGTTCGGCAGCGAGAGCAGGCAGCGAGGTCTTGAAATCACGCACCGGTAATTTCATGACCCCCCCGTCTTCCTTCGTAAGGCGGAACCGCTGACGGGTTGCAGGGTGGTTTGAGATGCGGTGTTTCCCCAGATTCCATGTCATTCCATCCGGGCTACGGGCTACGCTCGCTGATCGAAGACTTCGTCCAATGATGCGGCATCCAGCACCCTGATCGCCCAGGTTTCCAATTGATCGATGCTGGCGCCGGTCAGTCGGGCGCGGACAGCGTCAGGCAGGGGACCAAACCGGCGCGAGAGCTGGCGTTGCAGCAGGGCGACTTCGCCCTGCTGCAGCCCCTGCTGCAGCCCCTGCTGTCGTCCTTTTTCAATTCCGAAGCGTTCGGCAGAAGTGACGTAGGGCATGGTGACGTTCCTTTCCAGTGTGTAGACTTCCTGCAGGAGTCGTTGCTCCAATTCGTTCGGCAATCGCATCAGCCAGTCGATGACGCCGAACAGGTCGATGATGCGCTGCTTGTCCCAATGGCGTTCGTAGAGCAGCTTGGCCAGTTGCCATTTTGCCGCGTACCGCTGTTCCGGGTCACCCCTCGTTCTGCGGGTGAACAGGTGCGCAGAGGTGACCAGGGCGAAGGGATTGGGATCTTCCAGCAAGACTTCGATCTGGCCGGCGTAGTCCAGGATCTTGACCGTTGGGAAGTGGATGCCGACCTCGCAGCCGAACAGTTGGTAGCCGTAGTGGGTTGGTTTCCAGCTTTCGCGGTCATCGGCCAGCACGGCCAGGCTGGCGATCGGGCGACGATAGCGGTCGTAGAGCCGGTAGTTGTAGGTGAACAGGCGCTCGGGGAAGGCGGCATCGTGTTGGCCCTGGACTTCGACGTGGATGTAGACCCACTGTTCGCCACTGGCCAGCGTGGTGACCTGAACGAGGCGGTCGACCAGGCGCTTGCCGAGTTCAGCATCCTGTACCACTTGGGCGAGTTCCTGGTCAAGAAAAACGTGCGGCTGCTGCCAGTCGATTTCGGCATGGGCCAGCGGGAAGTAGAAGGCCATGAACTCGGGGAAGTAGCGCGTCAGCGCGTCCTTCCACGGCGTGTCGTAGTCGTCGCCTGGTGCGGCCTGGGCTGCCATAGGTTAAATCTCGCGGAGAGTGGCCGGACGTTTCGAGTGATGATGATCGATGGGTGATGCGGTACGAACAGGGATGAAGGGTACCTCATTTGGTCACGTTCCGCGACCTGAAGCCTGACCCTCGCCGTTAACGCCGCGATCACCCTGCAGCGCCCGCTCCTGATCAAGGGTGAGCCGGGGACCGGCAAGACCATGCTCGCCGAGGAGGTGGCCGCTTCCCTGGGCTTGCCGCTGTTCGAGTGGCATGTCAAATCGAAATGCTGGTTGAGCAGGTAATTACCTGGGTGCGGGCGTGAGAATTTTCACGGCAGGTTTGCGGCCCAGACATATAATGGCTTCACGAGACAAATGGCAAACGGGGTGAAAGCCCCGGACGCAAAGCTGCAGACCCTAACCTGGAATGACAGGAGGGTGGCTGGGTTACCTCGCCCCAGGCACATTCGTGCGGGTACTTGGTTTCCTTCCCACAGCTGAAACATGGCTCTCGTATGAGAGGGCAGCAACGGTTTTGTTGAATTGATGCCGACTGTATGGCGCAACAACAATAGCCACTTTTGATGCCATGTATGGTGTGCGTTGAGAGTCTGAGGAAACCATGAAAACCTATATCGCGACGATCGAAACTCCTGGCGGAACCGAGACCATGAAGCTGGCGGCGGTCAATATCCAGGAAGCCTACGGACAGGTGGCAGAACGTAGTCTGTCGGCTGCGGGCGCGTCGTATCATTACTCGATCAAGGAAGCATCGCCCGTTGCATCGCCCCAGTTTTTCGACGGGTTTGCCAACGCCAGCTTCGCGCTCATGGCCTGCATGATCCTTTTCATTGTTTTCGATCACATGCTGCGCAAGTGGCTCAGGAGCTGAGGGTGAATCAAGAGAGCCTGCAGACGACAACATGCGCTTCTCTGATGATATGGATTGGAGAGCAGTGAAGGTGTCGCAGCCTACGTTCAGAGGTCGCTGGGTACCAGTGCTCGCTTTTCGTCAGGGGATGTAGTCCGTTTCAGATCGAGGTATTCTCCGCAGCCTGCTTCTATGCTGCAGTAGAATGCGTCGATGAACGACGAATTTTTCATGCGCGAGGCGATTTCTCTGGCGCGGGCTGCCGAGTGCCTCGGCGAAGTTCCGGTTGGCGCGCTGGTGGTTCGCGATGGGGTGATCGTCGGACGCGGTTTCAATTCGCCGATCGGCGAACACGACCCGACGGCGCACGCCGAAATCGCCGCCCTACGCGACGCCGCGCGCAATCTGCAAAACTACCGCCTGCCTGGCTGCGAACTGTTCGTGACTCTCGAACCTTGCGCGATGTGTGGCGGTGCGGTGTTGCAGGCACGCATTGCCCGGCTGATCTACGGCGCACGCGATCCCAAGACCGGTGTGCATGGCAGCGTTGTCGATCTCTTTGCGGTGCCGCGCCTCAACCATCACACGGCGGTCGTCGGCGGCATCCTGGCTGACGAATGCGGGCAGTTGCTTGCCGATTTCTTTGCGGCGCGGCGAACCCGCGAGTGAGCATGCACATCGCGATCTCCATCAAACAGCAGACGCTGACCCTCTCGGACGACTCCGGGCAGGCGCTACGCAGCTATCCGGTGTCCACGGCAACGAACGGCCCAGGCGAACTCTCGGGCAGCTTCTGTACACCGCGCGGCAGGCACCTGATCCGTGCCAAGATTGGTGCCGGCGAAGCGGTGAACACCGTGTTTTCTGCCCGCCGACCGACGGGTGAGATCTACGGCCCAGAACTCGTCGAACGATTTCCGCAGCGCGACTGGATCCTCACGCGCATCCTCTGGTTATCTGGCTGCGAACCCGGTCGAAACCGGCTGGGCCGGGTCGATACCATGCGCCGTTACGTCTATATCCATGGCAGCCCGGACACGACACCGATGGGCCGCCCCGGATCGATCGGCTGCATTCGCATGCGCAACGCCGACATTGTCGAACTGTTCGATCTGGTGCCGCCCTACACGCCGGTCGATATCAGCGAGGACTGAAAGCGCTCGCAGACCTCGCCGGTGGCCTGGGCGTCGACATCGAAACTTCGCTCGATCAGCGTGGTCTGCCCGTCGCGGTGCCTGCTGAGCAGCGTCGAGGCGCGCGTGCCGTAGTTTTCGGAGCGAACGAAGACCGCCGAGAGGATACGCTCCCATTCGAGCGGAACGCCGGTTTCGGGCAGGTGGGCATCGGGGACGATTTCCTGGTCGGCGAGCAGCGTAAAGAACGGTGCCGGCGCCGGCAGTCCAGACAGGGCCGCAGCAAAGGTCGCCTTGGCGCTGGCCAGCTTCGGCCAGGGGGTGTCGATGAGGTGGTTGGAGAGGCCGTAGAGGCCAGGCTCCAGCCAGCGCGGCTGGCCGTCACCGCGGTTGCTGAAATAGCCCAGGCGCTGGTCGTCGCCAACGAACAGGTTGAAGCCGTTGTAGTCGGCGGCGGCTGCCGAGACCTCGGCCAGGTACGCCGCCGGACTGGCGTTGCCGGTCAGGAAATCGGCCACCAGTGCACCACGCGAGCGTGCAGCGGGGTCTTGTTTGCCGCCCTCACGGTAGTTGGTCAGGGCCGCGAAACGTTGCGCACGACTGACGCCCAGCCAGGTACCGCCGGCCTCGAGGTCGCGCCCGGCGAGCACCTGCGGGGCTTCCTGCCAGAAAGCGGCGGGCGCTGAAGGGCGAGCGAAGAACTCGTCGCGGTTGGCGGCGACGACCAGCGGATAGTCGGGGTGCGCCTGCCAGGCGAGGACAATCAGGCACATTGTGGCTTGCGCTCAAGGCGTAGGGATGGAGCGATGCACGGGCTGAAGGTCAAGGCGCGGGCCACCCGGAGCGCCGAGTTCCAGATTTCCGGCGCCGACGAAGTTCTCCTGAACGATCGCCAGGGCGTCGTAGCCACCCGACGGCGCTGGTGCGGCGTTGGCGATCATGCCGCAATGGTGCTGGGGACTGGCCGGCGAGAAGATCGCATCGCCGGCCGCCATCGGCGTGGCCGCATGGGCGCGGTAGAGGTGACGCTTGACCTTGCCGAGGTACTGCGTGCGGGCGACGATTTCCTGGCCGGGATAACAGCCTTTGTGGAAACTGATCGCCCCGAGCTGCTCGAAATCGGCCATTTGCGGAACGAACTCCTCTCTGGTGCGCTCGCTGATCAGCGGCACGCCGGCCTGAATATCCAGCCATTGCCAGACGGTGGTGCCAACCGGTCGGGCCTGTGTGAGCAGTTCCGGCCATAGCGTCGGGACGGCGTCGCGATTGACAAGAATTTCGAAACGCTGGTCATCGAGGCGGACCACGGCCCCAGCAGCGAAAACGGCGGTTTTCAAAGGCCTTGCAGGTACTGGCAGCATGACGGTTTGCAGTACCGCTTCGGCCTGCGGACCGGCGACGCCGATCAGTACGCAATCGCCGGACAGGTCACCGATGCTCACCTTGCTGCGTAGAACGAACATCTGCAGACGCTTGTGGATCGCCGGCAGCAGATCGGCAGACAGTTGCAACTGATAGTCGGGGCCGATGCGGAAAATCAGGAAGCTGGCGAGCATCCGCCCCTTGGCCGTGCACCAGGCCGAATACTGTGCCGCATCGCTGGCCAGATGCTTGACGTCGCTGGTCAATTGATGATGCAGAAAAGTGGCGGCTTCAGGGCCGCTGACCCTGATCACGCCGAGGTGGCCCAGGGGCGCAACGATGGTCGTCGTAGCGGCCGCTGCCAGTTCTGCGGCGGCATCGCCGAAATCGTTGAGCAAACCGTTTTCGAGGTGTGCTCCGGAAGATCCCAGAATGTCCTGCCAGATCGAGTTCATTGTTGCCTCATTTCCATCAAATCTTGACCGTCAAAGCCCTTGGTCGGCGATCCGCCACCCGCGAGTCGGGTTCAGGGCAGGGCGTTTCGGCTATTATAGAGCCACTCCAGGTTCATTCCCTCGTTCCCGCCCCGCAGCCTGCCGGTTGCGCAGGATTGATGCGCAAAGTCCTCAGTCGCTTATTCGTTTTTCTTGTTGTGGTGTGCCTCGTGCTGGGCGCGCTGTTCGCCAGCGTGCTGCTGACGCCGATCAGTCTGGAGCGCGCGACGGTCGATTTCACGATCACGCCCGGCAGCAGCCTGCGCGCCGCGACCCGTGAGATCGCTGCGGCCGGTGTCGAACTCGATCCCTGGGCGCTGATCCTGCTTGCCAGGCTGCTGGGCGTCGAAGCTTCGATCAAGGCCGGCAGCTACGAAATCGCCTACGGCGTGACGCAACTGCAACTGTTGAGGAAACTGACCCGGGGCGACTTCACGCAGGCGGAACTGGCATTCATCGAAGGGTGGACCTTCCGGCAAATGCGCGAGCGCCTCGATGCGCATCCGGAACTCCGCCATGAAACCACGGGCATTCCCGAAGCCGAGATCATGCGCCTGCTGGGTGTGCCGGAGACTGCCGCCGAGGGACTCTTCTTTCCCGACACCTATCTTTTTGCCAAACGAAGCAGCGATGTCGAACTGCTGGCGCGCGCCTACCGCGCGATGCAGCGGCATCTGGCGCGCGAATGGTCCGCGCGGGCAGTCGGTCTGCCTTATCGTGATCCTTACCAGGCCTTGATCATGGCTTCGATCGTCGAAAAGGAGACCGGGCGCGACCAGGATCGCTCGCTGGTGGCCGCGGTATTCGTCAACCGTCTGCGCCAGGGAATGCTCCTGCAGACCGACCCGACCGTGATCTATGGCCTGGGCGACCACTTCGACGGCAACCTGCGCAAAAGCGACCTGCTCGCCGATACGCCCTACAATACCTACAAACGCGCCGGTCTGCCACCGACACCGATCGCCATGCCCGGTCTGGCCGCCTTGCGCGCGACACTGCACCCGGCGCTCAGCGACGCGCTGTATTTTGTGGCCCGTGGCGATGGCACGAGCCATTTTTCAAATACGCTGCCTGAACACAACCAGGCGGTAACGCGCTATCAGAGAGGGGGCAGACCTTGAGTCAAGGTGAAGACAAACCGCGCGGCAAATTGATCACCTTTGAAGGCATCGACGGCGCCGGCAAGAGCAGTCATCTGGCCGACGTCGCGGCCTTCCTTGGCAACCATGGCCGGACGGTGCTGGCCACCCGGGAACCGGGAGGGACGCCGCTTGGTGAGAAACTCCGGGAATTGCTGCTGCATCAGGCGATGCACCTTGAGACGGAAGCGCTACTGATGTTTGCGGCTCGCCGCGAGCACCTCGAACGGGTCATCGAACCGGCCCTCAAACGCGGCGACTGGGTAGTCTGCGACCGTTTCAGCGATGCCACTTACGCCTACCAGAGCGGCGGACGTGGCCTCGACAGGCTGAAATTCGCGCAGCTCGAACAATGGGTGCATCCTCATCTGCAGCCGGATCTGACCCTGCTGTTCGATTTGCCGTCGACCATCGCTGGCCGGCGCATCGCGGCCCAGGCACGTGACCTCGACCGTTTTGAACAGGAGCGGACCGATTTTCATGAACGCGTGCGCCAGGCTTATCTGGAACGTGCGGCCGCCGCGCCACAGCGCATGCATGTCATCGACGCTGTCCAGGCTCCGGAAGTGATCCAGAAACTGATTCAAGAAACGATTGCAAGACACTGTTTATGAATATCATCGAATTGCATTCAGCGGCCTGGCAACAACTTCGCGCGCGGCGAGCGCAACTGCCGCACGCGCTGCTGATTGCCGGTCAGCGGGGAATCGGCAAGTTCGAGCTGGCTCGCGCTTTTGCTGAATCACTGCTCTGCGAAGACCTTGCTGCTTCCGGCGAGGCCTGCGGCAAATGCCTGGCCTGCGGCTGGCTGGCGCAAGGCAACCACCCGGATCTGCGCCTGTTGCAGCCGGGTGCGCTCGTTGCCGACGTGGCGGCTGAAGCCGGAGAGGGCGAAGAGACGGGCAAGAAGAAGCCCAGCCAGCAGATCACGATCGATCAAGTGCGGGCGCTCGATGACTTCCTGCATGTCGGTACGCACCGCCATGGCGCGCGCGTGGTGTTGCTCAACCCGGCCGAGGCCATGAATCGCTCGACCGCCAATGCGCTTCTCAAATCACTGGAGGAACCGATCGCTGCGACCCTGTTTCTCCTGGTTTCCAGCGAACCCCACCGCTTGCTGCCGACGATCCGTAGCCGCTGTCAGAGGATGCCCGTGCCCAGCCCGGCGCATGGGGTTGCCCGGCAGTGGCTGCGTGATGCCGGGGTCAGCGATGCCGGAAGCTGGCTGGCACTGGCTGGCGGTTCGCCGCTGCTGGCGCTTGCACTGAGCGGCAGTGGCGAACGCGTACTGCTCGATTCGCTGCTCGCGCAGGTCTCGCGTGGCCGGGAACTCGACCCTTTGGCGGCCGCCGCCAGCCTCGACAAGCTGGTCAAGGCTGAAAAGCGCCCGGCACCTTTGAAACGCGTTGTCGACTGGGCGCAGAGGTGGCTGTTCGACCTCAGCCTGGCGAGCGAGGGTCTGCCGCCACGCTATTTTCTGGGGCAGATGCCGCTGCTGCAAGGTCTGGCGCAAACCACCGACCTCCGCAGACTCTTGGCATTGCACCGAAAGGCGATACAATACAAGGCTCAATGTGAGCAACCCTTGAACAGCCGCCTGTTTCTCGAGGAATTTTTCCTGAGTTACGTGCAGCTGTTCCGAACCCCTTGAGAAGGATATGGCAGAAGCAAACCCCGGCAAGCCTGTAGCCCCTGCAGCACCGCGCCCGAGCGTCTTGTCGCTGAACATCAACTCGAAGTCGGCGTTGTACGCGGCGTACATGCCGCTTCTGCGCAACGGTGGAATCTTCATTCCGACCAACCGCAACTATGGCATGGGCGATGAGGTGTTCATGCTGTTGTCGCTGATGGAGGACCCGGCCAAATTGCCGATCGCCGGTACAGTCGTCTGGATCACTCCGGTCGGCGCGCATAACAACAAGGTCCAGGGGATTGGGGTGCACTTCAAGAACGACGAAAGTGGCATCGAGGCGCGCAGGCGCATCGAAGGACTGCTCGGCGGCGTGATGCAGTCCGGTCGCCCGACCCATACCGTCTGATGGGGATGCTGGTCGATTCCCACTGCCACCTCGATTTCCCGAAGTTGTCCGCGCATGTCGAGCAGGTGCTTCAATTGATGCACGAGAATGGTGTGGGCTGTGCCGTGTGCATCGGCGTTACGCTCGAAGACCTGCCGCGGGTGCTGGCGCTGGCTGAGGCCTGGCCAATGATTCTGGCGTCGGTTGGCGTTCATCCCGAGACCACCGGGGTTCGCGAACCAACGCTTGACGAACTCGTCGAACTGGCTCGCCATCCGCGAATCATTGCCATCGGTGAGACCGGGCTGGATTACTACTGGCACAAGGATGCTCCGGAGTGGCAGCGAGCGCGTTTCCGTACGCACATTCGTGCCGCCCGCGCTGCTGGCAAACCACTGGTGGTCCATATGCGGGAGGCGGCGGTCGATACTCTGCGAGTGATGCAGGAAGAGGAGGCCGGTGAAGCTGGCGGGGTGATGCATTGCTTCACCGAAACCTGGCAGGTCGCCGAAGCGGCGCTTGATCAGGGTTTTTACATTTCCCTGTCCGGCATCGTCACCTTCAAGAATGCGCTGACAGTGCGGGAGGTGGCAGGGCGTGTGCCACTTGACCGCCTGTTGGTTGAAACCGACTCACCCTATCTCGCACCGGTACCGTATCGGGGAAAGACCAACCAGCCTGCTTATGTGAAACACGTTGCCGAAGAGATCGCAAGACTGCGTGGCCTGAGCTACCAGGACCTGGTCGACGCCACCACCCGCAATTTTTTTCGACTGTTTCCGGATGCCCGCACGAAAGTTCCTCAATGAAAATGATCGCCTTGCTGTTTGCCTTGCTGCTCCCCGCCTCGGCCACGGCCGGAGTGTACGAAGACATGGAGGAGGCGCTGATCTCCGGTGACACGCCGTGGGCAATCCAGTTGATCAACCGCGGCATGGATGTCAATTCAGTTGATGTCCTGGGCAACACGCTGCTGATGCAGACCGTCCAGCGCAGCAACATGGATTTCTTCGATTACCTGCTCAAGCGTCGCGCCCGCATCAATACCCGCAACCGCAACGGCGAGACCGCGCTGAGCCTGGCTGCCTACAAGGGCAAGCTGCCGTTCGTCAAACGTCTGGTTGAAGCGGGCGCCGACGTCAACCTGTACGGCTGGCCACCCCTGATCTACGCGTCTTTCAACGGCCATGCGGCGGTGGTCGACTATCTGCTCAAGAAGGGGGCCGAGGTCAATGCAACGACCGACAACGGTTCGACGGCGCTGCTGTTTGCCGCACGCTTTGGACATCTCGAAGTCGTCGAACTCCTGTTGCAGAACAACGCCGATCCGAACCTTGCCAACGAACGGGGTGCGACGGCCATCGACTGGGCGCTGAAGACCGAGAACACCGACATCGCCGACCTCTTGCGCAAGGCCGGTGGGCGTCCCGGCAATCCGGAGGCTGTCGGGCGCTCAAAGTGAGAACCCTGGGCAGGGGCGCACGCGCAGCTTGCCCGCCTGCAGAACCTTGTGGATGAGCCGGTAGATATCGGGGTCGAAAGGGCTCGCAGTCGGGCCATCAGCCAGACGTACCTGCAGGGCTTCTTCGCTGTGCAGCGTGCCCAGCAAGCGCCAGCGATCGATCAGGTGCAGGTCCTCGCGCATGCCGAATCCATCTCGCTCGATCAGAACCACTGCTCCCTGGTAGGGCCAGGTCCTGACCCTGAACTTGGCGATTGCGGTCAGCAGGCGGGCGCTGTGCAATCCGGTGCTTTCCTTGCCGATGCAGACGCCGCGGCAGTTCTTCTGCCGGTAGGCGGTGCAGGCTTCCCCTGGTCCTGTTTCTTCAAGCCCGAGCTGCCGGTAGCACAGGCGGTGTGCGTCAGCGAGCGTGCGCAAGCTGCGCAGCGCTTCGCGACGAGCCGGGTACAGGCCGAACAGATCGTCGGCAAGCGCAAAATCGATGTCCTCGGAAAAAACCAGTTGCGGCCGAAAATCGCCCTGGGCGTGTTGCCGTAGTTGCCACGAACAGAGTCCATTGGCCGCCGCGTGGGCCTCTGGCACCGAGCGGGCGAGTTCGAGTTGGTGCAGGCGCGCGCCAAACTCACCGGCTGCAGCACGCCACCCGACCTGCCAGATGTCGCGGATCAGGGCCGTGTCGCGTTTGTCCGGCGTGAAATGTGCCAGGACCTGCTGGCGGAGATTGCTGCTGCGCTGGCTCAGCAGCAGGCGACCGTCCCTGCCGTAAAACGCATAAGCACCTGCCGCTTCGGGCAGGTCATCGATCAGCGCAGCGTCGATCTGCGGTGGCAACTCGGGGCGACCGACAATCGCCGCGACCGCGCTTTCGATGGTTGCGGCAGGCAGTTGCTGATGCCAGCACTGCCACAAGTCCCAGAGCGCGCGCGCATCGGCCAGCGCACGGTGACGAGCGCCAGCAACGCGGAGGCCATGCCGCATCATCAGGGTGTCGAGGTTGTGGCGGTGATGCTCGGGAAACAGCTTGCGTGAGAGCTTGACCGTACACAGGCTGGATGCCCGAAAATCCACGCCGAGCCGTGCGAACTCGCTTTTCAGGAAACCGTAGTCGAAGCGCGCATTATGCGCAATCAACAAGCGTCCGCGCAGCCGGTCGAGCAGTATCGGTGCAAGTTGCCGAAACGTGGGGGCAGAGCAGAGCATCGCGTCATCGATGCCGGTGAGCCCGGTGATGAAAGAAGAAAGCGGCGTTTCTGGATTGACCAGGACGCTCCATTCATGTGCGCCATTCGCGTCCACTTCGATCAGGCCGACTTCAATGATCCGGTCGTTCGCGAAATTGGCGCCGCTGGTTTCCAGGTCGATAAAAATCAACGGTTCGGATGCGAGAATGGCGTTCACTGGCTGCTGTGCCGGGGCGTCCGCAAGCACCCTACAGTCAATGTACGGGGGGCAGCGGCAGAGGGAACGGCAAGCGCGGGTAGATCAGCGTTCCGCCGCTTGTGCCACGCTGGCAATCGCATCGGCGAACACCTCGGTGAGGGCCAGCGGGAGATCATGCGCGAGTCCCTCGATCACCCGCATCTTCGCGCCCGGGATGTGCGCTGCCACGTCGTAGCCACAAGCAACCGGAATCAATGGATCCTCGGCCCCGTGCAAGACCAGTGTGGGCGCCTTGATCGTTGCCAGCAACGCACGCCGGTCACCACTGACCAGAAAGGCCGCCAATTGCCGCGCTACCCCAGGCGGGTGGAAGCCGCGCGCATGCTCTTCGCTGAGCACTTCCCGCAAACGTTCCGGACAACTCGGAAAATCGGGGCTGGCGACGGCTAGCTGGCGTCGGATGGCGTCTTCGATCAGCGCTTCCTTGTCACGTGTCGGCGGCAGGGGGGCCATCAACGCCTGTGCAGCCTCGCGCGTCGGTGGCGGCAGGTCGGGGTGGCTGCTGGTGGACATGATGCTGGTCAGCGACAGTGTGCGCTGCGGATAGCGTGCCGCGACAATCTGCGCGATCGCGCCGCCCATCGACGCCCCCACGATATGCGCCTTTTCGATCCCGAGTGCATCGAGCAGACCGACGCTGTCCGCCGCCATGTCCTCAAGCGTGTAGGGTGCGACCAACGGTGTGCCGGTGCGCAGTGCCCGGCCCACTTCCGGAATGCCGGCTGCGTCGAGTTTGCTTGACAGACCACAATCGCGGTTGTCGAAACGGAGCACGCGATAGTTGCGGGCGACGAGTGCCTCACAGAGTTCGGTGTTCCAGCGCCCCAATTGCGCGCCCAGCCCCATGATCAGCAGGATCACCGGCGCCGACTCGGCACCGAAGGATTCGTATTCGATCTGAAGATTGTTGGCGGTAATCTGTGGCATTGGAAATCAGCCAAAACGGCGCTTCACCAGTTCACGTCGCTCCTGGGCTTCGAGGCAGAGGGCCGCCGTTGGTCGCGCCAGCAGCCGGGGAAGGCCGATCGGATCGCCGGTTTCCTCGCACCAGCCATAGTTGCCTTCATCAATGCGTTTCAGGGCTTCGCGAATTTTCTGGAGCAGTTTTCTTTCGCGGTCGCGAACGCGCAGCTCAAGGGTGTGCTCTTCCTCGGCACTGGCACGATCGTTCCAGTCGGAACTGGTTGCGCTCTCCTGGAGGTGGCCAGCCGTCTTCTTCACCGCCAAAAGCAAGGCCTGTTCTTCTTCGAGCAGCCGCCGGCGGAAAAAAGCCAGTTGCTCGGGCGACATGTATTGTTCCGGCGGGGCGGACAACAGCATCGCCTCGGTTTCTGCGTCAACTCGTCCGGCAAGCTTGTCCATGTTCATCTCTCTCCTTCAGTTTCTGTTTGACCATCGATCAGGGAAAGCGCTTGAGTACGCCGGCCTGACCTCGGCTCACCCATTCGGATGGCGTGACAGTCGTCCGCCTGGCTTCTGGCTTCAGCGATCCATGTTAGCGCATCGCGCGTCAGCAGCATAGCCTGGAACCGATGGTCGCACAGCCCGGCAGCGGCGCAGCCTGGATTCAGGCCAGCGATGAACTTTTTCGCATGTCCGGTGCGCACGCGACCCATCGGCAGTCAACGAAAAAGCCGCCTGTAGGCGGCCTGTTGATGAGTTCTTGCGATTGAATACTTTTCCCAAGGGCATCCGCGAAATGCCAAAGCGGCACTGACGATGCACTTGGTAGGCGCGATTGGACTCGAACCAACGACCCCCACCATGTCAAGGTGGTGCTCTAACCAGCTGAGCTACGCGCCTTCATCGAAATCAACATTGCTGACGACTCCAAGGAAGTGCGCATTATACGGGGCTGGAACTTCAAGTCAAGCGACTGCGGACCGCTCATTCACCAATCACATCGGTATTGGCCGGCGGGACGAAGCGGAATAGCGAAGGAGCCAGGGGCGGATTGCGCTCAAGGTGAACAAAGCGCAGCAAGGTGATCTGGCCGAGGCTGTCGAACAACTCCATTGCCCTGAGCTCCTTATCGGCAAAACCGAGACGGACCTTCTCGAAGCCGCTGTCCTGCGCTTTGGGAATCGCCTCGAGCCATTCCAGCCCATCATGATCACCCGCTTCGCGCAGGGTGAAGTTCCTTTCGATCGCACTATCTCCGGCGAGCAGTGCCGCCGGCGTCCCGCCGATCGCCGTGCCAGCATTCCTGACCGTCACCTGGCGCAGATCCGGATCATGGATCCAGATTTTCTCGCCATCACCCACCAGCAACTGGCTATAGGGCTTCTTGATCTGCCAGCGAAACTTGTCTGGGCGGGAAAACATCATGACGCCGCTAGACGCTTGCGCCTGGCGTCCGTTCTTGGTCACCACCGTCTGCGCGAAATCGGCGCGTACCGTCCGCGTTGATTCGAGGAACTGGTGCAGCTTGTCGATCGCTCCGGCGTCGGCTGCCTGGGCAGCCAGCAGGCAGGCGGCGGCGAGGAGAGTGCGGCGAATCATTCCTCTTCCCTGCGGGCCAGGACTTCGCGACCGCCACGGGCATCCATGGCAGAAACCAGCCCGGCTTTTTCCATGGCTTCGATCAAGCGCGCCGAGCGGTTGTAGCCGATGCGCAAGTGGCGCTGTACCAGCGAAATCGATGCACGGCGATTCTTTAGCACCACTTCGACCGCCTGGTCATAGACCGGATCGGCTTCGCCATCGCTCTCCTGGCTTTCGCCACCGCTGGCGTCATCGCCTTCGTTGTCTGCCCCAGACCCGGCAAGAACGCCCTCGACGTAATCCGGAACCCCCGTTTTTTTCAGGTAGTCGACCACCCGATGCACTTCTTCGTCGGCGACAAAAGCGCCATGGACGCGTGTCGGATAGCCGGTCCCAGGTGCCAGGTAGAGCATGTCGCCCTGGCCGAGCAGGGTTTCAGCTCCCATCTGATCGAGGATGGTGCGTGAATCGATCTTTGACGACACCTGGAAGGAGATGCGGGTGGGTATGTTGGCCTTGATCAGGCCGGTGATCACATCGACCGATGGTCGCTGCGTCGCCAGAATCAGATGGATTCCCGAGGCGCGCGCCTTCTGCGCGAGACGGGCGATCAGTTGCTCGACGGTCTTGCCGGAAAGCATCATCAGATCAGCGAGTTCGTCGATGACCACCACGATGAACGGCAGACAGGACAGCGGTTCGGGGTGATCCGGGGTCAGCGACACCGGGTTGGCGATTTTCTCGCCGTTCTTCGCAGCATCACGGATGCGTTGATTGAAGCCAGCCAGATTGCGAACGCCCATTGCCGACATCAGCTTGTAGCGCTTGTCCATTTCGCCAACGCACCAGTTGAGGGCGTTGGCGGCATGTTTCATGTCCACCACCACCGGTGCGAGCAGGTGCGGGATGCCCTCGTAGATGGACAGTTCGAGCATCTTCGGGTCGACCAGGATCAGCCGCACCTGGTCTGGCCCGGCCTTGTAGAGCAGAGAAAGGATCATCGCGTTGATGCCGACCGATTTGCCCGATCCAGTCGTTCCGGCCACCAGCAGATGCGGCATCCTGGCCAGGTCAACGACCAGTGGTTGGCCGCCGATATCCTTGCCCAGCGTCATCGTCAGCGGCGAGTCCATGTCGTGATATTCCTTGCTGGAGATGATTTCCAGCAGGCGGACCACCTGCCGCTTGGGATTCGGGAGTTCAAGTGCCATCGACGACTTGCCCGGGACCGTCTCGACGACGCGCACCGACACCAGCGATAGCGAGCGTGCCAGATCCTTGGCCAGATTGAGGATCTGGGCACCCTTCACGCCGACCGCCGGCTCGATTTCGTAACGCGTGATCACCGGCCCGGGATAGGCGGCGGTGACCGCCACATGCACGCCAAAATCGGCGAGTTTTCGCTCGATCAGACGTGAGGTGTATTCAAGCGTCTCGGGACTGACCCGACTGCTCTGCAAGGGGGCTGGTTCAAGCAGATGCACAGGCGGCAACGGGGGCGCTTCGATGGCTTCCGGGAGCGGCAGCGGTCGCCCACGTTCGGTCCGTTTTTCCCCGTTTGACAGCAGCGGCGCGATGGTTTTGGGAGCTTCGGTCAGGGGTGGCTCGTCATCGATGGGCGTGCCGGCTCCTGGTCGTGTCGATGCAGGCAAGTCAAGCTCGCGGTGCAGGATCGGCTCGTCGTCATCGATGGGCGTGCCGGTTCCTGGCCGTAGCGATGCAGGCGGGTCGAGATCGTCGTGCAAGATCGGCTCGTCGTCGATGGGTTTGCCCGCTGTGGGCGGTAGCGGCGCAAGTAGGTCGCGCTCGTCGTTCAGGGTCGGTTCCTGGCTGCGTTTCCCGGTCTTGACCGGGAGCGGGCGGGAACTGGTCAGCGTGGGTTCGTGCGATTCGCCGCGCTTCTTCTCGCCCTCGATGACGGCCTCACGCTCGCGTGCGACTTCGCGTCCGATGCGCCGGTCCTTCCGGCGTTCGAGCCACTGGTAGATGCCCACGACGATCGCTTCCAGGAGTGCGCCGGCACGTTCGGCCGTGGTAATCCACGACATTCCGGAGAAAATGCTCCAGCCAAGCATCAGCAGAGCGAACAGGGTCAGCGTCGCACCGGTATAACCCAGATAACGCACGACCAAAGCGCCGAGTTCGATGCCGATGACGCCGCCGGGGCCAACCGGCAGCATTGCTTTGAGCGTATAGAAACGCAGGTTCTCGAGTCCGCTGCTGGCGATGATCAGGACCAGAAAGCCGGCCAGGCAAATGTACAGCGGACGTCGGTCGGTCGGGTGCTGGCCTTCGAGACGTCGATACCCCCACCAGACAAAGACCAGCAGCAGAACGATCCACCACCACGCCGAAAAGCCAAAGACAAAAAGCATCAAATCGGCCAGCCAGGCGCCGCTACGGCCAGCCGGGTTGTGCAGAGTTGCGGTGTGTACGGCGTGCGACCAGCCGGGATCGGATGGATGGTAGCCCCACAGCGAAAGCGCCAGGAAGGTGGCGACAACGATCAGGACCAGCCATCGCGACTCCTGCAGGAGGGCGGCGATTTTTTCCGGGAGCGGACTCGGTGCCCTGGACGGCAAGGGCATCCTGCCGGCAAGTTTGTTCAGCAAAGCCATCAGTGGGTTCTGGAGTAGTAGGGAGTTACGGTTGGGAAGCGGGACCTGTCGGGGAAGACAGGCGTTTTTCGAGAATCACGGTCCGGCCTTCTTCGACCCGGAAGTAACCGCGGTTTTCGAGATCCTTCATGACTCGACTGACCATCTCGCGTGAGGCGCCGATCATCTTGGCAATATCCTGTTTGGTCAGCCGTCGCCGGATCACGCGCTGACCGCGCTCCTCTTCGGAAAAATCGATCAGCAACTTGGCAACGCGGCCGTAGACGTCGAGCAGTGCCAGACTCTCGATGTTGCGGTCGGCTTCGCGCAAACGCTGCACGAGGCTTTTCATGATATTGAGGCAAAGGTCAAAGTTTTCGGCCAGGCAGCGCTTGAAGTCGTTCTTGGTAATGACCAGCAATTCGCAGGTCTCGGTGGCCATGACATCGGCCGAACGCGGGCTGCCGTCGATCAGCCCCATTTCTCCGAAGAACTCGCCGGGGCCAAGCAGGGTCAGAATCACTTCCCGTCCCTCTTCGTCGCTGTTGAGCACCTTGGCGCCGCCGCTGATCAGCACATAGAGCGAATCGGTACTGTCGCCGGCGCGGACGATGGTGGTCTGGCGTGGTACCCGACGATGGAAGGCGACCTTGGCGATCTGTTCGAGTTGTGCATCGGGAACGCCGGCAAATATCGGGATGCTGTGCAGCAAAGTCAGGCTGGGTCCTCTCCTAGGTTGCTCAACGGCAGTGTTCATGGGCCATTCTTTCATCAAGTGAAGTGATTTCTATCAAGGGCTTGCGCCGCGATTATAAGGCACCTCGAAGATTTTCGAAGCACTGCCGCAATGAACTTGGCCGCGAAGGGGCCAGCGTTGCCGGTTATAATTTTTCCGTGACCCACGACCAGAGCCCATCGAAATGACCCAAGCCACCCGCCATTGCCGCCTGCTGATCCTTGGAGCCGGGCCCGCCGGCTATACCGCCGCCATATATGCGGCACGCGCCAACCTCAAACCAGTGCTGATCACCGGCATGGCCCAGGGTGGGCAGTTGATGACCACGACCGACGTGGACAACTGGCCGGCCGACGCACAGGGCGTGCAGGGGCCAGAGCTGATGCAGCGTTTCGAAGCGCATGCTCGCCGCTTTGAAACCGAGATCCTCTTCGACCATATCCATACCGCCCGGCTGACCGAAAAGCCGTTTGTGCTGATCGGCGATTCGGGTGCCTACACCTGCGATGCCCTGATCATCGCCACCGGTGCTTCGGCCCAGTATCTGGGCCTGCCGTCCGAAGAAGCCTTTGCTGGCCGCGGCGTCTCCGCCTGCGCCACCTGCGATGGTTTCTTCTATCGTGACCAACCGGTCGCCGTCATCGGCGGGGGCAATACCGCGGTCGAAGAGGCACTGTACCTGGCAAACATCGCCAGTCACGTCACCCTCGTGCATCGCCGCGACAAGCTGCGCGGTGAAAAAATACTGCACGACAAACTGTTTGCCAAGGAAAAAGCCGGCAAGGTGACGATCCGCTGGAACTGCACGCTGGACGAAGTGCTCGGTGACCAGTCCGGCGTGACCGGCATGCGCATCCGCGACAAGCTGACCGGCCATACCGAAGACCTGCCGCTGGCGGGGGTCTTCATCGCCATTGGCCACAAACCGAATACCGACTTGTTTGTCGGCCAGCTGGCCATGCAGGGCGGCTACCTGCTGACCCAGTGCGGGCAAAACGGCAATGCCACGGCAACGTCGGTCGCCGGCGTCTTCGCTGCCGGCGATGTGCAGGATTACATCTACCGACAGGCCTGTACTTCGGCAGGCAGCGGCTGCATGGCGGCACTCGATGCCGAACGTTATCTTGACAGTCTTGGACTGGCTGGCTGAGGCATGGCCGGCGTGAGGAGCGATGTCTGCGATGACGCTGCGACCGCGACCCAGCCCGGAGGACCTGGCTGCTTTTCGCGCCGCTGTCGACGGCGCGACGCCCTTGCGCAAGCTCGATCGGGTCACTCTGGATGCACCGAAGCCGAGTCCGCGACCACGGCAGCGCGAACTCGACGAAGCGGCGGTTCTGGTACAACTGCTGCATGCCCCCCTGGCGATCGACGACTGGCTCGACCTTGGCGGCGCCGACTCGTTCCTGCGCAGCGGGCTGCCGCGCACCCTGTTGCGTGACCTGCGCCGCGGTCGTTGGAGCATCCAGGATCATCTCGATCTGCATGGCATGAATCGCCACGAGGCGCACGCGCAGGTGTCGCTGTTCATTGCCGAAGCACTGGCTGCCGGCAAGCGCTGTCTGCGCATCGTGCACGGTCGCGGCCACGGCTCGCCGGGGCGGGAAGGGGTTCTGCGCCACCTGGTCAAGGCCTGGCTAAGTCGCTACAAGGATGTGCTGGCCTTCTGCCACGCACCACCCAGCGACGGTGGTGATGGCGCCTTGTGGGTTTTGCTGAAGGGGGGCGGCAGATCCCGCTAGGGGTTCGCCGAGCAGGACCGTACGCGGCCATCGAGCAAATGCGCGGGGAACCTGTCGGGGCCAACGCGGGCGCCAACGATGGCGGCCACGCTGTCGGTGTCGCCACCGCAAACGATCGCGGCTGTGGGCGCTGCCTGCATCTCCCCGGGAGGCGACAGCCAGGCATGCAGCGCCACCGGCACACTGTGCAGCATACCGCTGACACCCTGGCCGCAGCCGATGCGGGCGGCGAAGGCCGGCGTCGACTCGCCTTGATCATGGTTTTAGCTGTTGGCAACACGTAAACGCAACAATGTTGCGTTAGCAAGGGTTTTGTGTTTCCATATCTGTCGTGAGACATTCCCCTGCTTACGTCCTCTCGGCAATCAATGGCGCCACCCGTGACGCTGGCGCGGCGATGGCTGCTGCGTGTTTGCACACTCGCCAGCGGCAGCAGATCGCTGATCTGCCGCGATTCGACCATGCCGCCGAGCCGTGGGCCGGGCGCGCATGAAACCGCCCGCCCGGCGTCGCCCGGCATCATCCACCCTGTCCAGGCAGCGGGCAGCCGCGATGCTTCGCAATATTCTGGCGGTGGTCATGGCTCTCCTGTTGCTCGGCGTGCAGCACGAGGTGCGGTGGCACGAGCTGGAGCATCTCGCCGAATGGCGGCAGGCCATGCAGGGAAAGGGGTTGCAGGACCCGGACAGCGATGCGCTCTGCGTCGAGTGTCTGTTGCTCGCTGCAGCGGCCAATGCCGCACCAGGCCACCCGCCGCCGCTTGACCAAACGCTGGGCGACTTCGTCCTGGTCGACGCTCGCACGGCCATCCGCCCGGCCGGCGTTCCCGCCTACTATTCCAGTCGCGCCCCGCCCGCGCAACTCTGAACCGTCCGGTTTCGCCGCCCTCCGGGCCGGCGAAGATCAACCACGTTTAGAGGATGAAGAAGCATGTCCAGATTCATTCAGGTATCCGGCGCATGCGCGCTGGCGCTGCTCGGCGCGCCCCCGGTAGCTGCCGCCAGCGACGCCGAACTCGCCGAGATCCAGGCGCAGATCCAGCAACTGAAACAAAGCTACGAAGCCCGCATCGAGGCCCTCGATCGCCGCTTGCAGGAGGCCGAGGCGAGGAGCGCCAAGGCCCCGGCGCCGCCGCCGGCCGCTTCGCCGGCGGCAACGCCAGCGGCCGTCAGCGCCGGCAACAGCGCCTTCAATCCCGCCATTTATGCCGTACTGCAGGGCGCTTACATCAACCAGTCGAAGGACCCGGACAAGTACGCGATCGCCGGTTTCGTCCCGAGCGGCGACATCGGCCCCGGCAAACGCGGCTTCAGCATCGCGGAATCGGAACTGGGATTCTCCGCCAACGTCGACCACAAGTTCTTCGGCAATCTGATCCTTGCCCTGACGCCGGACAACAACGTCGAGGTCGAGGAAGCGTACGGCGTGTTCACGGCCCTACCCGGCGGCGTGACGCCGAAGTTCGGTCGCTTCCTGTCGAGCGTCGGCTACCTCAACGACCAGCACCAGCATGCCTGGGATTTCTATGATGCGCCGCTGGTCTATCAGGCCTTTTTCGGAGGCCAGTTCAGGAACGACGGCCTGCAGGTGAAATGGCTTGCACCGACCGACACCTATCTGCAGTTCGGCGCCGAAGTCGGCGACGGATCGAGTTTTCCCGGCAGCGAACGCAGCAGTGGCCGCAACGGCATCGGCGGTGGCGCGCTGCACGCACATGTCGGTGGCGACATCGACGTCAGTAACAGTTGGCGGGCCGGTCTGTCGTGGCTCACACTGCGACCGAACGAACGGACCCATACGGAAATCGACCGCAACGGCAATCCGGCCCAACTGGAATTCAGCGGCCGCAGCCAGGTCGCGATCGCCGATTTCGTCTGGAAGTACGCGCCCAACGGCAACGCCAGGGAAACCCTCTTCAAGCTGCAGGGCGAGTACTTCTGGCGCAAGGAACGCGGCGACCTGCGCTACGACAGCGACGGCGCGCTCGGTCTGACCAACACGGCAAGGAATACTTCGCGGCAGAATGGTTTCTATGTGCAGGGGGTCTACCAGTTCATGCCCGAGTGGCGGGTGGGAGCGCGTTACGACTCCCTCGATCCCGGACGGGTCGACTACGGCGGCAACGCCGACTACCTGGGCGCTTCGTCGTTCAATCCGAAGCGCTACTCGCTGATGTTCGACTACACGCCGTCCGAATTCAGCCGCTTTCGCATCCAGTATCAGCAGAGCAAGCTGCAACCCGACTTCACCGACAACATCCTGTTCGTCCAGTACATCCTGACCCTGGGCGCGCATGGTGCGCACAGTTACTGAGCGAGGAGAGACCATGAAAAGACATTTCAGGTCCTTCCTCCTGGGTCTCGTGCTGACGCTTCTCGCGATGCCGGTGCTGGCTGCGCTCAACATTTTCGCCAGCGTTCCCGAGTGGGGTGCCCTCGCCGAGGAACTCGGCGGCGACCAGGTGAAGGTCTACGCCGCGACGAACGCCTTGCAGGATCCGCACCACGTCGAAGCGAAACCCAGCCTGATCGCACGGGCGCGCAGCGCCGACCTGGTGATCGCCACCGGCGCCGAGCTGGAAGTGGGCTGGTTGCCGCTGCTCCTGCGGCAGGCCGGCAATCCACGCGTGCAACCCGGCCAGCCCGGCTACCTGGAAGCAACGGCCTTTGTCAGCATGCTCGAAAAGCCGCTGCGCCTCGACCGCGCCGACGGTGATGTGCATCCGGCCGGCAATCCGCACATCCAGCTCGACCCGCACAACATCGCGCGCGTGGCTGCGCCGCTCGCCGCCCGTCTGGCGGATCTGGACCCGGCCAATGCCGCGTATTACCAGGCGCGCCACAAGGCATTCGCAGAACGCTGGAGCACGGCGATCGCCCAATGGGAGAAGCGGGCCTCGTCGCTGCGTGGTACCGCCATCGTCGTCCACCATAACGCATTTGCCTACCTCAATGCCTGGCTGGGATTGCAGCAGGTGGCCGCACTCGAACCCAAGCCGGGGATCGAGCCGACCACCCAGCACCTCTCGGCAGTCCTCGCCCTGCTGCAACGGCAGCCGGCCAGGATGGTCGTCCGCGCGGCGTACCAGAGCGACCGGGCATCGCGGTGGATCGCCGAACGTGCGAAGATCCCTCCCGTGGTCCTGCCCTTCACCGTCGGCGGGGACGATTCGGCAAAGGATCTCTTCGGACTCTTCGATGACACCATCCAGCGGCTGCAAAAAGGCGGCCAATGAATCCAGGCGTGTTTGACCCATCGATCCTGCTGCCGGCCTTCGTCGCCGGGGTGCTGGTAACGGCAACGCATGTGCCGCTCGGCATGCAGGTTCTCGCGCGTGGCATCGTCTTCATTGATCTGGCGATCGCGCAGATCGCCGGCTGCGGCGTGCTGATCGCCGATCAGCTCGGATTCGAGCCGGAAGGGGCTGCCGTGCAGGTGGCGGCGCTGGCGGCGGCACTCGCCGGCGCCTTGCTTCTGACCTGGACCGAGCGCATCTGGCCGGAGGTGCAGGAGGCGACCATCGGAGTCGTCTTCGTTCT
>NZ_JDSS02000016.1:0-3709 GCF_000584955.1 Candidatus Accumulibacter vicinus | reverse complement strand
GCGGCGTGTTGCTGCTGGCCAGCAACGTTCACGGCAGCGAGCATCTGCGCGACCTGCTGATCGGACAGATTCTCTGGGTGCAGCCGAGCCGGCTGCTGTGGCACGCCGTGGTCTACATGGTGATCCTCGTGCTCTGGTTCGGCTGGCGCGAACGCTTGGGACGCGCCGGCTTTTATGGGTTGTTCGCCATCGCCGTCACGGTATCCGTGCAACTGGTCGGTCTGTATCTCGTTTTCGCGACGCTGATCGTTCCGCCGCTGGCGACCCGGCGCATGCTGCAGGGCCGGCTTGCTGCTGCCTGGCTGCTCGGCATCTTCGCTTACGCCAGTGGACTGCTGGTGTCGACGGCACTCGATCTGCCGAGCGGTCCGACCATCGTCTGGCTGATGGCGGCCCTCGCGCTGGGGGGATACGCAGTCTCCACACAACTGATCAAGGAATCTCTACCATGAACCGCTTACCCTGCCTCTTCATCGCCAGCGTCTGTCTGTGGCCGCTTTCCGCCGCTGCCGGCGAACCCGCCGCCCACGTGCATGGTGCCGCCAGCCTGCAGGTGGCCATCGACGGCAAGAACCTGACGCTGAACCTCGAAAGCCCGCTCAACAACTTCGTCGGTTTCGAACACGCGCCCCGTACCGAAAAGCAGAAAGCCGCCGTGCGTGCAATGGCTGAACGCCTCAATCAACCGGCCAGCCTGTTCATCGCCTCGCCGGCCGCCGCCTGCACACCGCTGTCGGTGAAACTGGAATCGCCGGTGCTGGAGCCGACGAAGCCGTCCGCCGGTGACGGCCATGCCGACCTCGATGGCGAGTTCGTTTTTCGCTGCGAGCATCCCGAAGCCCTGCGTGCGCTCGAAGTCGGTCTGTTTCAGGCTTTCCCGAGGCTGCAGCGAGTTGACGCGCAGGTGGCGGGGCCACGCGGACAATCGGCTGTCCGACTCTCGCCACAGCAACGGCGCATCGCCTGGTAGGCCGGAATGACGTCGGAAACCGTCATCGAGATCGAGAACCTGCGCTTCCGCTGGTCGCGGGGAGGTGAATTCTGCCTCGAAATTCCGGCCTTCGAGGTCCGTGCAGGCGAGCGCATTTTCCTTTATGGACCGAGCGGCAGCGGCAAGAGCACCCTGCTCGGGCTGTTGGGCGGCGTGCTGGTGCCCGAGCTTGGGCGGATCAGGCTGCTCGGCAGCGAGTTGACACGCCTCAAGCCCTCGGCGCGCGACCGTTTTCGCGCCGACCATGTCGGTCTCGTCTTTCAGCAGTTCAATCTCATTCCCTATCTTTCGGTAGTCGATAACGTTCTCCTGTCATGCCGCTTCTCGGCGCGCCGACGCGCGCGCGCGATGGCGGCCGGTGGCTCGCTGCACGACGAGGCTGCGCGCTTGCTGGCCCACCTTGATCTTGAGGAGGCGCTGCACCGACAGGGCGTCACGCGCCTGAGCGTCGGCCAGCAGCAGCGCGTGGCAGCAGCGCGCGCGCTGATCGGACGCCCGGAGATCGTCATTGCCGACGAACCGACCTCGGCCCTCGACGCCGAGCGGCAGGCAGCCTTCCTCGCGCTCCTCGCTGGCGAGTGCCGGGCGGCGGGCAGCACATTGCTCTTCGTCAGTCATGACCGGCGGCTCGCCGTGGGTTTCGACCGCGAGCTCTCGCTGGCGTCGATCAGCCCGGCCTGCGGCGAAGGGAGAGCCGCATGAGTCCGCTCCTCCTGCTGGCCGCGCGCAGCGCCTGGAACCGGCGCCTGACGCTGGGCATGACGCTGATCGCCGTGGCCCTCAGCGTCACCCTGCTGCTCGGCGTCGAGCGCGTGCGCCACGAAGCGCGCAACAGCTTTGCACAATCGGTTGCCGGCACCGACCTGGTCGTCGGCGCCCGCACTAGCCCGGTGCAGTTGATGCTCTACGCCGTCTTTCGCCTCGGCGAAGCCACCCACAACATCCGCTGGCAAAGCTACCGCGCGATCGCCGAGAATCCGGCCGTCGCCTGGTCGATCCCGCTGTCGCTGGGCGATTCGCATCACGGCTTCCCGGTCATCGGCACTTCGTCGGCCTACTTCGAACACTTTCGGTACGGGGATGCGCAGGCCCTCGCTTTCTCGGCAGGCAAGCCGTTTGCAGAGATCTTCGATGCCGTGCTTGGCGCCGAGGTGGCTGCACGTCTGGGCTACCGTCCCGGCAATCGGATCGTCCTCAGTCACGGCATGGGCGACGTCAGCCTGGCCGAACACACCGACAAGCCGTTCACGGTGGTCGGCATCCTCGCCCCAACCGGAACGCCGGTGGACCGCAGCGTCCATATCAGCCTCGAAGCGATGCAGGCCATCCACCTCGACTGGCAGGGCGGCGCGCCCTTGCCGGGCCTGTCGATCCCCGCCGAATACGTACGCAAGTTCGATCTGACGCCGCAGGAAATCACTGCCGTGCTGGTGGGACTGAAAAGCCGCGCGGCGGTGTTCAAGGTGCAGCGCGACCTCAACACCCGTTCTGCCGAGCCCCTGCTGGCGGTACTGCCGGGCGTCGCGCTCGATCAGCTCTGGCAGGTGGTCGGCATCGCCGAGCGAACCTTGCTCGCCGTCTCGGCGATGGTCGTGGCGGTCGGTCTGGCCGGGCTGGTGGCAGTCGTCCTCGCCGGCCTCGGTGAACGACGGCGCGAACTCGCCATCCTCCGTTCGGTGGGCGCGCGGCCGAGCGAAATCTTTGTCCTGCTGACTGCGGAAGGCCTGTTCGTCACCGTCCTCGGCGCGCTGCTCGGAGCCGCCCTGCTGGCCCTGCTGACCGCGCTGCTGGGCCCGCTCGCGCAGGCGCATTACGGGCTGGCAATCCGCGCCCGCTGGATTTCGTCCGATGAACTGGCCCTCCTCGGCGCCGTCGTCGCCGTTGGCCTGGTCGCCAGTCTGCTGCCGGGCTACCGTGCTTACCGAATTTCTCTGGCCGATGGCCTGACTCCCCGCCTGTAAAGGACCCCCCGCATGCGAATCCTTGCGTTCTTTTCTGGCCCGATCGCGGCCGTGGCCAGTCTTGCGCTGCTAACCGCCTTGTCCTTGAGCCTTGCCGGCAGCGCCTGCGCTGCCGATGCGCGCAGCGATTATCGTGTCGGCGATCGCCTGTCGCCATCGAAATCGGCCAGCGCGCCCGCGGCGGTTTACCAGGAGACGCCGTGGGACGCACTGGTCCCCAAGGAGTGGGACCCCCAGCAGGCTTTCAAGGGGCTCGACCTGCGCACGCTCAAGGATTCCGACCCGCGCGCCATGGAGGCACTGCAGCGGCTCCGGGAAAGCTGGGACAACGCCCCCGTCGAGCAATCCCTGCGCGGTCAGCGCATCCGCATCGCCGGCTTCATGGTAGTGCTGGAAAAGAAGGGCGACGAGGTTTCCGAGTTCCTGCTCGTCCCCTATTTCGGCGCCTGTATTCACGTGCCGCCACCGCCCGCCAACCAGATCATCCATGTGATCCTCGCCAAACCGCTGAAAGGCCTGCAGAGCATGGCCGCGGTGTGGGTCAGCGGGGCACTGGCCATCGCCCGTTCCGACTCGCCCTGGGGCGCTTCCGGATACCGGATGCAGGGCGAACTGGTCACGCCCTACAGCAAACCCTGACGAAACGGGGAGGGTGGCGGCTCAGAAGAGTTCGACGTTCGACGGTTTACTGGCCGGCGCCGGCGCAGCGGCTGGAGTGGGCGCCTTGCGGACGGTGGCGGGCGGCTTCGGGCTGCGC